>CACOWI010000005.1 GCA_902630885.1 uncultured SAR86 cluster bacterium
AATTACTAAGCATGGTAATAAAGCAATATCTAGCAAATCTGGTAGTGCAGACTTTCTTGTACAGTCAGGTGCAAATATAAATCATGAAAGAGAAAAACTAATCTCAATATTTGAGCAAGTTGGATTTATATTTTTATTTGCTCCTCTTCACCACGAAGCGATGAAGTTTGTGATGCCAGTTAGACAAAAAATTGCTGAAAAAACTATTTTTAATTTATTAGGGCCACATACTAATCCTTGCAGTGCTAAAAAGCAGGTCATAGGAGTTTATGATAAGAAGCTTGTCAAAATGTTTTCTAATGTTGCAAAGAATCTTGATATGGAACACGTCATGATTGTGCATGGCGATGATGGTCTTGATGAGATATCCATCTGTTCCGAAACCACTGTTTCAGAATTAAAAGATAATAATATTAGTGAATATAAAATTTCTCCAAAAGAGTATGGACTAAACGTATCCACGTTTGATCATATTGCTGCGAACTCTTCGGACGAAAGCTTATTACTAGTGAGCAATGCATTCAGTGGAGAGAGCTCTGCTGTTCAAGACATGATTGCATTAAACAGCGGGGCTGCTTTATATGTAGCAAATGTAGTTGAGTCTATAGGTGACGGCATAGAAATGGCATTTGATTTAATGAATAACGGTAAAGCTGCACAAAAACTAGCAGATTATGTGAGGGTTTCGAACGAATGATGAATATTCTTGAAGAAATAGTAGCAAAAACAAAATCTAAACTTGAAGAAAAAAAACAAAGAGTATCACTTGAAGAATTGAGCTCTAAAATAGACTTTGAAAACCTTAAAGAAACGAATTTTAAAAAAAGTCTTCAGAATAAAGCTGAAGCTATTATTGCTGAGATAAAAAAAGCCTCTCCAAGTGCAGGCATTATTAGTGATGATTTTGATCCAGTTTCAAAGTCAAAAGAATATGAATCTTTTGGAGCCTCGGCACTTTCTATTCTCACAGAAGAAGATTATTTTCTGGGAAATATTCAGTATCTCAAGGATGTCAAAGCAACTACAAGTCTTCCAATCCTCAGAAAAGACTTCATAGTTGATGAGTATCAAATATATGAATCAAAGTTGATTGGAGCAGATTGTATTTTACTTATTGCTTCAATACTTAATGACGAAGAGCTAAAAAATTTTTCAGAAATAGCAGAAAGATTAAAGCTTGATTATATTATTGAAGTTCATGATGAAGAGGAATTACAAAGAGTACAACATTTCACTAATGCGATAATAGGAGTCAATAATAGGGATTTAAAGACTTTTGATGTCGACATTAATAATTCAGTTGAATTAAAAAAAACTTTTAAAGGAGAAAACATTTTTATTGCAGAATCTGGTATAAAAAGTAAAAAAGATATCGAATACCTTCAACAACATAATATTAATGTTTTTTTAATTGGCGAAAGCTTGATGAAAGGAGATTTTTTTGAAACTTAGGGAATGGCAAGAGAAGGCTTTCCCACTATGGTGGGCAAAAAAAAGAGGTATCATTAAAGTTGTTACCGGCGGAGGTAAGACATTTTTTGCAATTCATTGTTTAAAGAAATATTTAGAGGATGATCCTCAAAAGTCTATTTTAATTGTTGTTCCCTCAATAGCTCTTCTAGATCAATGGTATGAAAGTCTCTCACAAGAATTTAAACCAAAAGAAATTTCACTTAATGGAGGAGGAGAGCAGACCAATAAACTTAATAAAATATGCATTACAACCATCGATTCGTTAAAAAATATTATTGAAGAGGTTAATTATCAAAATACGCTTCTAATAGTTGATGAATGTCACAAAATAGGAACGGAAAAAAGAGGAGAAATGCTCACAAACAACTGGAATGCTACTCTTGGATTGTCAGCCACTCCTGAGAGAGACTATGATGATAATTTTTATATCATTATTAAAAAAATACTTGGCGATATAATTTTTGATTACGATTACATAGATGCTAGAGAAGACGAAGTAATTGTTAATTTTAAACTATTGTATGGTTATGCTGCATTGCTTCCTGAAGAAGAAGAAAAGTATAAGAAATTTACAAAGAGCATACAAAGAAGAGCAGCCACTATAGGCGGTCAAGATATGAACGATTATCCTTTAAAAATGCTAATTTTTAATAGAGCAAGGTTAGTTAAAAATTCTAAAAATAGAATTCCCTATGGAGTTGAATTAATCCAGAAACATAAAAGAGAAAGTTGGATTGTTTTTACGGAGAATAAAAAACAAGCTAAAGAGTTTGACAAAATAATTAATAAAAAAGGTTTTAAGTCAGGTATTTACAATACAGATCTTAAAGACGATGAAAGACAAGAAAATCTTGAAGCTTTTAAATCAGGTAAATTAAATGTTCTCGTAAGTTGCACTGCACTTGATGAAGGTTTTGATATGCCTGAAGCAGATGGAGCAATGATCTTGAGTGCATCTTCATCAAAAAGGCAAAGAATACAAAGGATGGGTAGGGTGCTTAGAATAACTGCCAACAAAGAAAATGCTTTAATAGTAACTGTTTATTCATCAAAAACTGAGTACGAAAAATTACGAGAAGAATCAAATAGATATAAGCTAGAAGGTGTCCCAATTAAGTGGCAGCAAATGAGTTTATAATATTTATATGGCTTTAACTTACTCAAGCATGTTGGATCTTCAAACAGATCTCATTGAATTTGATTTATTAAATTCAATAACAGGAGAAACTTTTGCGTCTACTTCTCTTGAAGATAACAAACCAACTTTAATAATGTTTATATGTAACCATTGTCCATATGTTATTCACTATCATGGAGAAATTGTTAGGTTATCAAACGACTATAATCAAAAAATTAACATGGTTGCAATTAGCTCCAACGATATTATTGAATACCCTCAAGATAACCCAGAAAAAATGAAAGAATTATGGAATTCTTTGAATTTGTCTTTTCCATATTTGTTCGATGAAACACAAGAAACAGCAAAAAAATATAAAGCTGAATGCACTCCAGAGTTCTATTTATTTAATCAACAAAATAAGCTTGTATATCGAGGAAGAATGGATGAAACTTCACCTGGATCTGACAAACAACCCTCCGGCAAAGATTTAAGAGTAGCAATTGATAATTTACTCAGCAATCAACCCGTCTGTGAAGAGCAGTTACCGTCTATGGGATGTAATATTAAATGGAAGGCTAATTAGTTTTAACATTTCTTTTTCTTCTGCTTCCATGTTTTAGGTATACCCTTCTTGCTTCTTCTTTGAACTCTTTGCTTTTTCTTATTCCCCATATTTCATCTCGAGCAAATTTAGCTGAAGTTTTCAAATCAACTATTTGTGGAATATATGAGCCATTTAATTCTGCATTATGAATTAACTTTGGTTCAAAATTATCAAGTTGTGGCAGTATATTTTTTGTCCATTCTGAATTCGGGTCTTGATCCATGCTTTGCTTTGGAACAGAGTATATTCTAGGTAAGTTTATACCAGTAACACCACTTTGCATTTGAACCTGACTGATATGAATTCCTGGCTCATAATCAGTAAAAAGCTCAGCTAGAAAAGGTGATGTTTTTTGCCATGGTTGCCACATATTATATGAAGCAAATGACATTATCATTGCTCTCATGCGAAAGTTAATCCATCCATGTTTATTTAGAAATTTCATACATGCGTCTAAAAAAGGAAACCCTGTTTCACCTTTTATCCACTTTTCTATGATTTCGTCGTCATGCTCAGTTCTCAATGAGTCGCACATTCTGTGCATAGAATAAAACTCAAGCTCTGGTTCTGTATGAAGTTTTTGAACAAAATGACAATGCCAATAAAGTCTTTTTTTAAAAGAATAAAGATCTTTTTTATTATTTAATGTGGGAAGTGACACATTTAATCTTTGATAAACTTGTCTGATCGATATAGAACCATATGTGAAATGTGGCGATAGTCTTGAGCAACTATCTTCGGAAAGGCTAGGGCTGGACATTTTTACTCTGTAATTTTCACATCTGTCATTTAAAAATGATTCAAGTAGCTTAATGGCATGTGAAGTCCCACCTTCTTGAATATTTTTAAGGTTACTAAATTTGCTTTTAATTTTATTTTTAAAAGCATCGAAATTTGTAAGATTTAACCCTAAATCAATATTTGATGATTTTGGTTTACCAAGAAGATCGGCATTCATTATATGATTCCAGTTTTTAGACCAAGAATCTCTGTCAAAGTTGTTAAGCTGTATTCCAAAATCATCGTAAATCCTTAATTTTTTTTCAAAATGATTTTTAAATTTTTCATACCCTCTTCTGAAATAATCAATATCTGTACAATGATTCATATGTATAAAAAAATCATCAAAATTTAGATCAATCCATTTTGTTAGATCATCAAATGAACCCTCAAAAATATTAACTTTACTTCCTAACTTTTCGAGATCTCTATTCAATTCATCAAGACAGTCAGTAGAAAATTTCAGTTGTCTGGATGATTTACCATTTGCTTCCCAATATTTCTCATCGTATAAATAAATAACCTTATAGTTTGATCTTAAAGACCCATAAAACAGAGCTGCATTATCATGCAGTCTCAGGTTTCTATTTAAAATAACAATATCTATCATTAATATGAGATCTAGTAGGATATAGTCCTAATTTATATTTCTTCGTTTAAGTTTGAGCCGTAAGTTTCTGTAAGAAATAATACAGACACCAAAGTAAGTATCGATGCTGTTGCAATATAAACTGATACCCAGAATATATCAAAATCCGTCCAAAGCTTTGTAGCAATTGTTGGCGCAAAAGCCCCGCCTAATATTGCACCCATTTGATATCCTAAATTTGCCCCAGAGTATCTAACTTCTGTTGAAAAGAGTTCAGTAAAAAATGCTGCCTGAGGACCATACATCATAGCTATAAATACTAATCCAAATGTTATGGCTAAAACGGTGAGCCAAAAATTCCCAGTATCTACAAGAGGGAACAAAGCAAACGCCCATATTGCTGTTGTAATTGATCCAAGTATAAAAATTCCTTTCCTCCCATTTCTGTCTGAGTATGCGGAAAATAAAAATAAAGAAGGCACCATTACGGCTGAACCAATCAAGACAGCTGTTAGCATTTCATCTCTTACAAGATCTGTACTTTTAACACCGTAAGCAAGTATGAAAGCTATAAGAATGTAAAAGGTAACTTGAACTGATAAGAAAGCTCCCGCAGCAAGGGAAATTCGTTTAGGATATTTTCGAATTGCCTCAATTACTGGCGATTTTTTAACTTTAATATTTTCATTATTATTAATATTCGATTTTTGTAGATCTTGGAAAGCTTTCGTATCCTCCATAGTTAGTTGGATGTACATACTTAGACCAATTAATACTGCACTTGCTAAAAAGGGTATTCGCCAACCCCATGAATAAAATGCCTCATCTGATACTAAGGCTCCGATAATGATATATGCAAGATTTGCCAGAATTACTCCTATTGGCACACCAGCTTGAGCATATGCACCATAAAAACCTCTTTGATTTACAGGCGCACTTTCAGTAACTAATAACATGGCTCCACCCCATTGACCTCCAATAGCTAAACCTTGAGCAAATCTTAATAAGGTTAATAAAATTGGAGCTGCGACACCTATCATTGCATAAGTTGGCAAAAGTCCTATAAGAGTTGAAGCAACACCCATCAATATAAGCGCAATAATAAGTGTTTTCTTTCTGCCTATTTTGTCTCCAAAATGACCGAAAATAATCCCGCCAATTGGCCTTGCAATAAAACCAGCAGCAAATGTTAATAGAGAAAGAATAAGTGCAGTAGATTCAGGAATTTCACCAAAAAATGCTGTTGGGAATATTAATGCAGCAGCTGCACCATAAAGAAAAAAATCATACCATTCGATGCTAGTACCAGCTAATGCGGTTAGCGCGACTTTACGCATATTTTTATTTTGGTCGTGAGTCTCTGACTGGTTCATGGAAAGATTTCTAGATATGGGCGCTAGTTGATGTCATTACTTTTGCAGTAACTTCCATTACTTTTTTTGTAGGAGATTCTAATTCTTCTGCACCTGACTCATTAGCTTGTCCAGCATGAAGATCTTCATCAGCTTGCATAGTCTTTAAAATCTCAATAGTCTCTTTATCATTTTCTGAAATCTTATCTAAATGTTTTTGTAAATGTATAACAACCTGTTTTTCTGTTTCTTCAACAAATCCAAGACTTGTTTTTTCTCCCATTGAGCCAAAAATAGCACCAATGGCAAAAGAGCCGGCATACCACAACGGGTTTAGTACCGAACTATTTCCACCAAGCTCATCCAACCTTTTTTTACACCAAACCAGGTGATCAGTTTCTTCTTCACCAGCTTGAATTAAATGTTCCTTTATTTTTGGATCTTTACAAACAAAGGCTTGACCTCGATAAAGTGCTTGAGCAGCAACTTCTCCAGCATGATTTATTCTCATCATTTGAATAGATAGGTCTTTTTCTTTTTTTGAAAGTTCTTGAGTGTTTTTTTCTTTTGACTTCGGTGGATATTCTCTATCAGTTCCAGTTTTTTTGTCTGATAAAGTTCTCAGTGCAATATCTAGCTCATTAAAAATACTATTTAAAATACTCATTTTATTCCTTTGAATCCAATGTCACTTCTGAAAAATGCACCTTCAAATTCGACATTATTTACGAGATTATATGCGTTTTGTTGGGCATCTTTCAAATCATTACCTAATGCTGTTGCACAAAATACTCTTCCTCCATTGGTAAGCACTGCTCCATTCTCATATTTTGTTCCTGCATGAAAAAGTTTTAAATCCTCATCAGCATTTTCTTTTATTGAAACTTCTTTATTAGATTTATAGCTTTCTGGATATCCCTCTGAGGCAATTACAACTCCACAAGAATGTTTATCTGTCCATTCAATTGAGTATGTATCTAATTTATTTTCAATTGCAGCATTACAAAGTTCTACCAAGCTTGAGTTTAGTCTTAACAATATTGGTTGGGTTTCTGGATCTCCAAATCTGCAATTAAATTCTAGAACCTTAATTTCGCCGTCTTTAATCATCAGACCAGCATACAGAAATCCTAGGTATGGCGAACCTTCTTCAATTAAACCGTTCATGGTTGGATGCATAACTTCATTAAGAATTTTTTCATGAATTTCTTTTGTCACTATTGGAGCTGGTGAATATGCGCCCATTCCACCAGTATTCAAACCCTTATCTCCATCTCCAACAGCTTTATGATCTTGGCTTGTAGCTAAAGGAATAATTTTATCTTTGCTGACTACTGCAATGAATGAAGCTTCCTCACCTTCTAAAAATTCTTCTACCACAACTCTATTGCCAGCAGTTCCGAAGGCCTTATCATTGAAAATACTATTTAGTGCTTGTTCTGCTTCTTCAAAATTTTGGCAAATTATTACGCCTTTACCAGCTGCTAAACCGTCAGCTTTTATAACTGTGGGAAAAGCTATTTCATGTAGATATTGGATTGAATCTTTAAAATTGTCGAATGATTTATATTTTGCTGTCGGAATTCCGTATTTCACAAAAAAATCCTTTGAAAAGGTTTTTGAACCTTCCAATTGAGCTGCATTTTTGGATGGGCCAAATGTTTTTATGTTTTTGCTTTGTAAGTAATCACTCAATCCATCTACTAGAGGTTGCTCAGGGCCGATAATAACTAAACCTATTTTTTCGATTAAACAAAATTTTTCAATAGAGCTAAATTCATTTAAATCAAACTCAACATTACTCACTTTATTTTCCAAATGAGTACCTGCATTACCAGGACAAACATAAACGTGATCTACAATACTGTCTTGAGCACATTTCCATGCCAATGCATGTTCTCTTCCTCCAGAACCAATTACTAGAATCTTCATTAGTGTCTAAAATGTCTCATTCCAGTAAACATCATTGCAATATTGTGTTCATTGGCTGCTGCTATTACTTCGTCATCTTTAATGGAACCACCAGGCTGAATTATTGCTGCTATTCCACTTGAGGCAGCTTTGTCTATTCCATCTCTAAATGGGAAAAATGCATCTGATGCCATTACAGCGTCTTTGACCTCTAAGCCTTCTTCTTTGGCTTTTAAGTTTGCAATCTCGGCACTTATAACTCTGCTCATTTGACCAGCTCCAATGCCAATAGTTTGTTTATTTTTTACATAAACAATGGCATTACTTTTAACAAATTTAGCAACCTTCCATGCAAATAAAAGATCGTCAAGCTCATTATCAGATGGCTTCCTGTCAGTAACACACTTTAAATCATTAATATCTAATTTTTTTATGTCATCATCTTGGATTAAAATTCCTCCAGAAACCTTCTTTATAGTACCTGGATAAGGATTATCTTGATTTAAATCTACCTGAAGAACTCTTATATTTTTTTTCAAAGAAAACTCTTTAATTGCCTCATTTTCATATTCAGGAGCAATGACTAATTCAACAAATTGCCTCTCATTAATTTCTTTCGCAGTTTCTTTATTCAATTTTTTATTAAAGGCAATAATCCCACCAAATGCTGAGGTTGGATCTGTCTTAAAAGCGAGATCATAGGCTTCATTTATCGATTCAGATTCAGCAACTCCACATGGATTGGCATGCTTCACAATTACACAAGCTGGATTTTTAAATTCTCTTACACACTCCCATGCTGCGTCAGCATCCACAATATTATTGTATGAAAGTTCTTTTCCTTGAATAATATCTGCGTTAGCAATATTTTTATTTTTTAAGTCATTAAAGGTAAATAATGTTGCTTTTTGATGAGGATTTTCTCCATATCGTAAGTTTGTATTTTTTGAAAAATTATAGGAATGAATATCCTCAACTTCATCTTTCAAATAGTCAGATATTGATTTATTGTAATTGGCCATAAGAGCAAATACCTTTTGAGAAAGATTTTTACGAGTTTCATATGAGATGCCATCATTTTCATCCCATTCTTTAAGAATGTTCCGGTAATCATCAGGATTACACACCACAACGACATCATTAAAATTTTTTGCAGCAGCCCTTATCATTGTTGGACCACCTATGTCGATATTTTCAATTGCATCTTCAAAAGAACAATCCTTATTAATTGTTTCTGTAAATGGATATAAATTAACGATTACTAAATCAATAGTTTCATATCCTCTATCTTCAAGAGCCTGCATATCTGATTGTCTTCTTGCAAGAATTCCTGCATGAATCTTTGGATGAAGTGTTTTGACTCTTCCATCCATCATTTCTTCAAAGCCAGTAAATTCAGAAACTTCCATTACATTGTCAGTGATTTCTTTAATTGCTTTATAGGTACCACCTGTAGATAGAATCTTCACATTCTTTTTTACTAAAAAATTAATAATTTCTTTGAGATTTGTTTTATCGGATAAACTAATAAGAGCTGTTTTTGGATTAACTGTATTCATCTTTACTCTATATTATATTTTTTAAGCTTTGTTCTCAGAGTTGTTCTATTAATTCCCAATATTCTAGATGCTTTTGATTGGTTGTTATTCGAGAATTTCATAACTGATCTTAGTAGAGGAGGCTCGACTTCATTTAAAACAAGTTGATAGACACCTATAGGAGTATTTTTTTGGTCAAGTTGATTAAAATATCTGGTCATAGCCTTCCTAACCTCATCCTTTAATGGTTTTTTAGAATAGCTGTCAAAAGATTTTCTGTTATTTTTCAAAATAAGTTATTTTTTATAAAGAAGATTTAGTTTACAGTTGTTTAAAAATTGCTCAATAGTTTTTTTAAAGATTAATAGATGTTTTTTTACCACGCTCAGTTGAGAAATTTTTAAACTCTTTATTATCAATAGTTATTTTTAATACTGATGTGTAGTCAGGATTAAAATATAACAGATTAGCATTCGAAGTAAGTTCGCTTAATAATGCGTTCATCACCATAAAATGTGTAAAAACAACTGTATTTTGTGAAAGCATTTTAGTATTGAGAAAAATATCATTTTTCCAATTAAGAATCTTTTTTGGAAGATCTTTTTTGTTCATTTGAATAATTCCCTTTAACCACTCTTGCTTATTTTCAGGCTCAACATCTGGTGATGGTATTTCTGTGAAAATGTTTTCGACAAAAACTTCTTTTTCAAATTTTTCTGCTAGTGGTTTTGCCGTTTCTATTGCTCTGAGTTTTGGACTTGAAATAAAAGAGTAGTCATCAAGCTCAATGAGCTCAGGATGATTTATTAATTCCTTAGATTGATTTTTGCCATTGTCACTTAGGCCAGGATCAGGATGATTACCCCAAGAGTTGGAAGCCTCAGCGTGTCTTATAAATATAACTTGAATGGATGACATTTATTAATCTTCAATAGCTATAATAATAAAATGAGAATTCATAGAGTATATTGCAAATCTGTATCTGGAGCTAATAAGAAATTTGCACTAGATGACATGCAATCTCATCATTTGATTAAGGCTCTTCGTTTAAAAGAGGGAAGAGTAGTTGAAGTTTTTGATGGGAAAGGTAGCTCTGCATCATGCGAAATTATTTTATTGGACAACAAGCGATGTGAATTAGAGAGAATCTCTGAAATTAATAAAGATAATGAACCAAAAAGAACTCTTACGAATATTATCCCATTCATTAAAACAAATAATTTTAATTATATGATTCAAAAATTATCTGAAATTGGAGTAAACAAGTTTATAGTTTATAGACCTGAGCTTTGCGATCAGAGCATTGCAAAAAAAGATCTAGGAAAGATAATTGAAAAATGTAAAGACATAATTGTTAATGTTTGCAAGCAGTGTGGAAATAATTTCTTACCGCAGATCGTTTACACTAAAAACTTAGATGAGGCTATAAACATGATTGAGACTGATGATAAAAAATATGTTTTTGATACGGATGCAGAAATATATTTTTCTTTTGAAGATTTGGACAATAACTCTTCTGTCACAACTATTACTGGACCGGAGTCAGGCTTCTCGAAAAATGAACTAGAATCCATTAAGCAGAAAAATATTGAAATTAGATATTTGGGTGAAAATATTCTTAGATCAGAAACAGCGCCCATATTTGTTTCTTCAATAGTTAGAAATCATTTTGGTAAAATCTAAATATGACTGAAAAGGTATTATTTTTAACAGATACATTTGAAAATTTAAATTTCAAAAAAGATACTTCAATTTTGATGATTGAAGAGGGTATTAAAAATAATCAAGAAATTTATCAGAGTGAAATTAATGGTTTATATGCTGATGGCAAAGATGTTTTTGTTCATTGTAGAGAGATTAGATCCATAAAAGAACATTTAGAAAAAAAAGACAAAAAATCTGACATTTATCTAAAAGATTTTAAGCATTGCTTCATGAGAAAAGATCCTCCAGTTAATGAAGATTACAATAATGCTCTTCACCTCCTTTGTTTAGCTGAAAAAAATGGTGCTGTTATTCATAACAGCCCCAGCGCAATAAAAAAATATAATGAAAAAGTATTTGCAACTCATTTTCCTGAATTTATACCAAAAACTCTCATTTCATCTAATTTAAATAAAATTAAAGCCTTTTTTGAATTGCATAAAAATATAGTTATAAAACCTCTCGACGGAATGGGCGGTACTTCAATTTATAAATTGGATGATTTAAAAGAAGACAACTTAAATATTATTAATCAAATGACTAACTCACAAAAGACACAGATTATCTGCCAAAAGTTTATTGAAGATGTTTACGATGGCGATTTCAGAATTTTGATAATAAATGGAAAACCATTTCCAAAAACACTAGCAAGGATTCCAAAAGATGGAGATTTTAAGGGAAATCTTGCAGCAGGAGGAATGGGAGTTGCTAGAGATTTAACGGAAGATCAAAAGAAAATAGCTGATGCAATAGCCCCGACATTAATAGAAAATAAGATTAGCTTTGCTGGAATAGACATAGTTGGAAAATATTTAACTGAAATAAATGTAACAAGCCCAACTTGTGCAAGAGAAATTCTTGAACAAACAGATATGAATCCCATAGATGATTACTTCAAAGGCTTATGAGTATTTTTTCTTCAACAGAAATTATCAGTAGACGTTCTTTAACATTTAATAAGTCCTTTGTGATCTCACTTTTAATTCATCTGCTTTTAATCTTTGGTATTTCAATTACTACATATTACAAATTACCAATTTTTAAAGAATCACCAATAATTAATGTTAAATTTGCTAATTCAAATCAAGATTTAATTACCAAAAAGGCTAATTTTGGTGATTCATTCACCTCTGATATAGACTTATCAATATCTAAAAATGCAAACTTAAGTTCATCAAAGAAAACATTGGAGCCTTATAGAGTAAAAAAGCTTCAGGCAAATTCTGTTGTTAATACTGAGGAGGCTGTATATTTAAATTTGTGGCAAAGACAAATAGAAACTGCTGGAGATAATATAATCTCAGAGAGTAAAAGTTTTATGGATGGCAGGGTACAGATTATGGCTACTATTGATATTTACGGCAATTTAGTTAATTCAGAAATTCTTATTTCATCAGGGGACAAGTCAATTGACGAAATGGCAATAAAAATTTTAAAAGAGTCGGCACCTTTCGCTCCATTTAATAAAACAATGTCTGATGAATATAGTGTTCTTGAAATCATTCGAGATTGGAATTTTTCAGTAAATTAAATGCAAATCGTTGCTTTTGATTATGGTGAAAAGAAGATAGGCGTTGCTGTCGGACAAACAGAAACTAATACCTCCTCGCCATTACAAGTAATTTTTAATAATAATGATAAGGTTAACTGGAATGAAGTTAGCATCTTATTGGATGAGTGGAATCCAGATCTTATCATCATTGGTAAACCACTAAATATGGATGGTACTGAAAGTGAAATTATGAAAAAAGTTGAAAGCTTCGTTAAGCATTTAAAAACTATTTATGACGCTCAATATGAGTATATTGACGAGAGATTAACCACATTTGAAGCTAGAGAGATTCTTGTCGAAAATAAATCTGATATTGTAGATGCCAATGCTGCAAAAATATTAATTGATAATTGGTTTAATAGAGAATTATAAATATGTCTATTCCTTCAACATTTATAGATCGCTTGCTGTCTTCAGTTAATATTGTTGATGTAATTGGCAGGAGATTAACTCTTGAAAGAAGAGGGGGCGCATATTGGGCCAAGTGTCCATTTCATGGTTCAGGTGAAGAAAGAACAGCTTCCTTCAAGGTGTATGAGGAAACAGGTACATATCATTGTTTTGGATGTAAAGAGTCTGGAAATGCTATTCATTTTCTAAGAAAACATGATGGTTTAGATTTTTTAGAGGCTGTAGAAACACTTGCATCGCAAGTTGGAATGGAGGTACCCAAACAAGAGACTCCAATAGATACATCAAATGCTACAAAAATTAATAATCGGGCCGCCCAAGTATTTTATGAACAACTTAAATCAAGTCAGGGCGAGAAGACAATTAAATACTTAAAGGAAAGAGGAGTATCAGGAGAGACAGCAAAATTTTTTCAATTAGGTTACTCCTCAAACAAGAAGCCTAGTCTTTATGAAAATCTTAAAGGCGAATTCAATGAAACAGATCTAGATGAATCTGGATTATTTGGTAAAAATGATGACGGAGAATATTACGATAGATTTAGGGACAGGTTAATGTTCCCAATCAGGAATATTAAGGGAGAGTGTATTGCATTTGGAGGAAGGTTATTATCAGATAAAAAAGATCAGGCCAAGTATCTCAATTCACCAGAAACAAAGACTTATAAGAAAAAATATGAACTATATGGCTTGTATGAAATAAGAGTAATTAATAAAAGACCTGAGTCAATATTTCTTGTTGAAGGATACATGGATGTTATTGGATTATTTCAACATGATATAAAAAATGCTGTAGCTTCTTCAGGGACGGCTTTTACACAGGAACAACTGAGAAAAATTTTAAGTTACACAAATACTATTTATATTGTTTTCGATGGAGATGAAGCTGGATATAAAGCCTCATGGAGAGCAGTTGAAAACGCACTGCCACTTTTAAGAGAGGATACTCGAATAAGTTTTATTTTTTTGAAGCCGGATGAAGATCCAGATAGTTTTGTAAGTACAAATGGAAAAGATGCTTTCTTAAATCTTGTAAAAGAAGCTAAATCATTTTCTGATTTCTTCTTTGAATATGTAAAGGATCAAGACGATTTATCGACGCTTGAAGGTAGGTCAATGGTAGCAAAGTTTGCTTTACCTTTAGTCAACAAAATATCGAACGATACGTTAAAGCAAGCATACATTAATGAGATATCTAAAATATGCGATCTTGATTTTTCAAAGTTAATACAAGGAGAATCTAAATTTAGTAAACAAGCTTCCTCGAAAAAGGAAGAAGTTAAAGAATCAACCAATACTGTTTTAAGAAAATCTGTAATAGGTATTTTTATGGCGCTTATACAATACCCAAAATTATCTTCAATGAGAGAATTTTCATCAATCACACATGACTCAAAATTCAATTTTATAAATGATATAAAAGCTTTGTATCAAGATGCTCCAGATTCCAATCCATCAATAATTTTTGAAAAGATAGAATCTGAGAGAATTAAAAATATTTTTGGTGAGGCTTTGGTTTCTGAGATTAAATTGTCGGAGGAGGACGCTATTTCGATGATTAAAGATTGCCTTAAAATAATTTCACAAACTGACTCTGAGCGAGAAGAAATTTTAAAAGAAAAGTATAATATGCAAGAGCTAACATCTGCAGAAAAAAGAGAATTACAACAAATTATTCTAAAAAAAGATAAAATGTCGCAGGATGAAGAAGCTTTGATTAAAAATTTAAGCTCGATTTAGATTGATTTTTGCTAATCAATCCTTAAATAGAGGGGACTAAAGAGGAAATTTTCTGTGGATAAATTAAACCAAAAAGGCTCAAAAATAGCTGAGCTCATTGAGAAAGGAAGAGAGCAAGGTTATTTAACATATTCTGATGTTAATGATCATCTTCCAGATGATATATCAGACCCCGATCAAGTAGATGAAATCATCGGAATGATCAATGACTTAGGTCTACAAGTTCACGAAACAGCACCAGATGCTGATACTTTAATGTTAGCCGAATCTGAAGATTCTGACGACATTGCTCTTGAACAAGCAGCCGAAGCCCTTGCAGCTGTAGAAAATGAAACTGGAAGAACTACTGATCCAGTAAGAATGTACATGAGAGAAATGGGAACAGTTGATCTTTTAACCAGAGAAGGCGAAATAGAAATTGCTAAAAGAATTGAAGAAGGAATGAGAGATCTCCTCAATGCAAGTGTTATGTATCCGAAAACTGTTGAGTACGTTTTACATTATTTTCAACTTGTTAAAGATGGCGAAAAGAAAATTAATGATTTTCTAACAGGTTTTCTTGAGGAAATGGAAGAGGTTCCGTCAGCTGGACCTGGAAGTCAACGAGCTAAAGAAGAGGCTGAAGCTGCAGAGTCATCTGATGATGAAACTTCATCTGGACCAGATATGAAAGAGGTTCAAAAAAGAATGACAAGTTTGAAGCGCCAATTTAACAAAACAACAAAAGTTATTGATAAAAAAGGTAGACATTCCAAAGAAGCAAATGCTGAGTTTAAAAAACTTGGTGAAATATTTCAGTTTTTAAAATTTAGTCCAAGAATGTTTGAAGATATTGCAGCTATTGCAAGACACGGACTTAATAGTATTAGAGAAAAAGAAAAGTTTATTCAAACTCAATTAGTAAAAAATGCTCGCATACCAAGAAAAGATTTTCTTGCTTTATATCCTGAAAATTTAACTAAGGTTAGATGGGTTGATGCTTTGATGAAAGAAAAAAAATATAAGAAAGATCTTTTAGAAAAAGTAAAACAAGATGTTGTTATTGCTCAAAAGGATATATTAGATATTGAGAATAAAGTTGGACTAAGCATAAGAGAAATTAAAGAAATCAATCGAAGCATGTCTATGGGCGAAACAAAAATGAGAAGAGCCAAAAAAGATATGGTTGAAGCCAACTTAAGACTAGTTATATCAATAGCCAAAAAATATACGAACAGAGGACTTCAGTTCTTGGATCTAATACAAGAGGGAAATATTGGTCTTATGAAAGCGGTGGATAAATTTGAATATAGAAGGGGTTATAAATTTTCTACATATGCGACTTGGTGGATAAGACAGGCAATTACTAGATCAATAGCTGACCAAGCAAGGACTATTAGAATACCAGTACACATGATTGAAACAATTAATAAACTCAACAGAGTTTCACGTCAAATGATGCAAGATATGGGAAGAGAGCCGACTCCTGAAGAATTAAGTAAAGAACTTGATATGCCTGAAGATAAGGTAAGAAAAGTTCTTAAGATTGCAAAAGAACCAATTTCAACTGAAACACCAATTGGAGATGATGAAGATTCAAGCCTAGGTGATTTCATTGAAGATACAGTTATTGAATCTCCATTAGAAAATGCTACTGAGGAAAGTTTACACTTTGCTACTGATGATGTGCTTGCATCGCTAACAGCAAGAGAAGCAAAAGTTTTAAGAATGAGATTTGGTATTGGCATGAATACTGACCACACTCTTGAAGAGGTTGGAAAGCAATTTGATGTTACAAGAGAGAGAATCAGACAAATTGAAGCTAAAGCTTTGAGAAAGTTAAGACACCCTAGCAGATCAAGTCATCTTAAAAGCTTCTTGGACGAATAAATTATTTCCAGCTTCCTTTTCTTCCAGAAAGATCCCAATGAATTCTACTCCACATGAGTTGAATTCTTCTTTTTACGTATCTTTTAGCAAAAAAACTTGAGTAGTTTGGAAGAGGAATAAATGCTTGCGAACCCAAACCATCAATTATTTTTATAATTATTTTTTCGTTTTGCTGATAAATAACAAGATTATGGGGTATAAGATTTTTGGTTAGTATTAAATGTTTTTCTAGCCAAGTTTGAAACTCTTCTATAGCTAACTTTATTTCTTCAGTAATACCTTCTCTAAAAAGATATGTTTCAAGTGTCTCGGCGATTTCACCATTATTTGTTATTAACTCCGTCTCAGAAGCCATGCCAATATTTGTTTCTGTCATCCCATGCCATTTAGCTAAATGTGTCCACACATCAGGATTATCTTTTTTGAGTGCCTTTTGATTATATGCTTCTTGTTCTCTTAAATTATCGTCAAAGCTTTCTAAAGATCTAAATCTTTTATACCAAGACTTATTTTCTTTAATTTTTTCAAGCAATCCCGGATGAGTAACTTTAAGACATCTTTTTGGATTATCAGGATGCACAAAGCACATTCGATTTCCACCTTCTGCGAAAGGGGTTACTTCATCCAGATTGATCATAATAAGATAATAACCTATTCGTTTTATTTGAAAAGTTTAAGGCTTCCTTAATATATTAATTCTTATATAATTACACGCTCTTTTGTTCTTTAGAACATTGGGCCTGTAGCTCAGTTGGTTAGAGCAGTGGACTCATAATCCATTGGTCGGAGGTTCGAGTCCTCCCGGGCCCACCATTAAATAGAATAACTTAAAAATTAGAAACCATATTTTGCATTTCCTCTCAACGCAAAATATAGACCACCAACATATAAGCTTACGTGAAGGTAGTCTGTCAAAATTACATCCATAAAACTACTTGGCATCATTATCCATATGACACCGGTAACAACACATGTCATTGTGATTCCACTGAATCTTGTTAACAAATCAGCGAGACTGCTAATTATTCCTTTGGTAAATATGATTCCAAAAATTCCGCCTACAATCAGTCCAATAGCCGAGCCAACTTCGCCATATGCAACAAACCACCAAACTATAAAAGGCAAACCAAATGCTTCTGCAGTAATCTCATTAACGGGAAATTTACTAAGTCCTTGTTGCAAAAACATAACAGATAGCGGAATCCTTAACAGAAAAGTAGCAAATGGAGCAGGGACCTTGGGTATTCTGAGGGGTATCCCCATTATGGCTTTCAACATATTTAAGTTCTAGGAAAACGCAATTGATAGTAAATAGAAAGAAAGAAACATAAATCCTAAAGCAGATAATTGAATTAAAGTAGCTATTGCAACAAAATTAAGTTGTTTGTCTGCCCACCAATTTAATTCTTTTTCTTGCCACTGATCAAATTCGATAGATGTAGCCTTTTTCATTATATAAACCTCAATTATAAAGATTAAATATATATATTCACAATATTTATAAGTGGATATACGAATTATTTATATACTAACCTTAATATTGGTTTTGTTCAAATTTTTAGACAATTAAAAGTGATAAGAATTCTATTCTTTTACTTCAGCATAGATGTCACTAGTTCCGTCTTTGAAAAGAATAAGTACGTTGTATGGCGTAAACATTCCTTCGACTTCCATACCAGGCGACCCTAATGGCATTCCTGGAACAGACAACCCAATTGCATTTGGATGTTCCTCTGATAAAAATTGATCAATATACTTACTAGGAATATGACCTTCAAAAATGTAACCATTTGAAGATACAGAAGTATGACAGGATCTGTATTCAGGCTTAATTTTAAAACTATCTTTGATGTTCATAAGATTTTGATGATCTTTAGCCTTTGCAATAAAACCATTTTTTTCAACATGTTTCATCCACATTTTACAGCAACCACATGTAGGAGTTTTATGAACAGTTAATACCTTTTCATTCTCTAGAATTTCATTTAAAGCAAAAATAGTTCCAGAAAATGTTACTGATATTAAAATCAATTGATATTTAAATTTTTTAATCATTTTTATATTTTATTAGTAATATATGGGAGAATCTATAAATGAGAATTTTAATTTTGTTTTTTTTAACATTTGCATTATTGGGATGCATCCCTTTTGTACCAATAATATAAGTTTTATCTTCTAGATTTCTTAGCTATTTTTTCAAAAGATAGATTTTCGTATGTAAAACTTTGTTCTTTAATTAAAAATTGGTAGTTTTGATTCCAGTCATAATGTATGCCAAGTTCATTACCATTTGGTGGGTCAATTTTTATAGTAACTTTATACAAGTCGCTTATATCTCCAGGCAATTTGATGTTTTGTGCATAATGAAAATTATCTGTAATGTTAAGGTGAGGAGTTAATTTTACTTTGTTTGATTGTCCTTTTTTATTTTCAATTGTTGCTGATACATTTAAATAAGGAATAAAACCACCTGAAGGAGACCCTTCGGGACTTTCTTTAGTCCAATTCATTAACATTTCAATGTGAATGTCAGTTTCATTTTCTTTTAAAAAATAACCTTCTGGATATATGATATCTTTTGGAGCAGCCTCAAATATAACTTTAATTCCATTTTGAATCATTTCCTCACCAAAAATCATTTCTTCAGCTAGCAAATTCGAATTGAATATCGAGAATATTAAACCATAAATATGAATTTTGAAGTTAGTATATTTATAGTTCATATGATCTATATTCCTCAGCTTGTTTAACTAATATCTTTCTATAATCAAGTGCTTTATAAATTGGTTTATTGAATGTAATAAAAAATATTTCCTTTTTGGAGTAAAC
Source organism: uncultured SAR86 cluster bacterium (assembly GCA_902630885.1). Lineage (GTDB taxonomy): Bacteria > Pseudomonadota > Gammaproteobacteria > Magnimaribacterales > D2472 > SAR86A. Next base: position 19,472 of record CACOWI010000005.1, read on the forward strand.
ATAGTAACCATCAATACTTAAAGCAAACATTTTTACGTTTTTATCTTTAACGCCATGTTGCGCATGAAGGGCCGATTGAATTACGTTTGAGTGATCATCATTCATATGATCTATCATCATTTTTTCATTTTTGATCCATTTTGGCTTTTCATCACCCCAATGTTTTTCATTCAGCCAAGCTATATCTCCAAAGCCTCCAATCCATCTAACTTTTGAAACCTTTAATTTATAAAAATTGAAATCATGCATTGAGGAATATTTTTTACTTTCTGGAAGAAAGTTTTCAAATCTTTCTCTGCATATATCCATTTCATCATTTGATACACTTTCAAGATCACCGATCAAAGTTAATCTTGAACTATTTTGTTTATCATATTCTGTATCAAGTTTAAAAAGTGTTACGCAAGACTTAGAGTTATTTTTTAAATTAATAGTATGTTGCGCAATATTACTGGTATACATTAGCAGACTTCTATTATGATCAGTTACATAAGTTATGAAACTGCCAAACGGATAACCTTCATACTTTTTTGACATAGTTGAGAGAACTGCAGTATTTGCAGATCTGTAAAGATTTACAGCCTCTATCTCGTATTTTTTTCTGTTAAACATTTTCTAGTAATAAGTTATTAATAATGGATCATTCTTTACTTCCACCTCTATTTCGTAGATGTCTGATAGTAATGCTGATTTTAAAACATCTTTAGGCAAACCAATATCAATAAGCGATCCACCTTTTAGAATAGCAACTTTATCTGAAAATTTTGCAGCAAGATTTAAGTCGTGCAGTACCAACATCACACCAGCACCTTCTTGCGCTACCTCTTTTACAATATTGAGTAACTTAATTTCATATGTAAGATCCAAGTTTGCAGTTGGCTCATCTAAAAACAGGTATTTTGGATCGTTTGAATTAGATGGTCTCCATAGTTGAAGTAATGTTCTCGCAAAATGAATTCTTCTCTGTTCTCCACCAGATAGAGTATTAAAATTTCGGTCAATCAAATCCTTTACTCCACATTTATGTATTACTTCATTCACAGCATCATCAAACTGATCAGCATATTCACTTTCTCCTCTGTCTACCCAACCCATTTCAACAATTTCTTTAACTGAGAAATCAAAAGCAATCGGCTGAAGCTGCGACATAACGCTTCTTGTAAAAGCTCTTTCTTGAATATCAATTTGATTAATATTTTTCTCATCATAAAAAATATTTCCATTAATTGGATTTATATCTCCAGCGAGAGTTCTTAATAGTGTTGATTTTCCTGCTCCATTAGGACCAATGATCGATAAGATTTCTTTTTCATTAACTTCTATTGAAATATTTTTTAATATTTCTCTTTTATTGAGATTAATTTCAATTGATTCACATCTTACGCTCATGATCTTTTAATCCTAAAAATTAACCATAGGAAAAAAGGGGATCCAATAGCACTTGTAATCAATCCAACAGGTAGTTCAGCTGGTTGAATGACTGTTCTAGATAACATATCTGCAGTTATCATTAGTGCTGCACCAACAAATGCGGATCCGGGTAGTAAGTAATTGTGATTTACACCACCAAAGAGTCTCACCAAGTGTGGAACCACAAGACCAACAAAACCTATCATCCCTGAGAGTGAAACGCTTGCTCCAACAGCTGCAGCACAGGATATGATTATCTTATATTTTAGCTTTTTTACATCGACACCTAGCCGGTATGCCTCGGGCTCGCCTAATTGAATCAAATCTAAATTTCTTGAAACTGTTATCATTGAAGAAACTGATATTATGATAATTACAAGTGCTGGAATTAATAGAGGCCATGTAACACCACCAAAACTTCCCATTGTCCAAAAAGTAAGTCCCCGTAATTCAGAATCAGTGCTTATAAAAGTTAAAATACCAATTCCAACTCCAGCAATTGCATTTACTGCAATACCAACCAACAGCATGTAAGTCACGCCTTGATAACCAAAGCCTTTTGTAAGTAGATATAACATCATTATTACAAACATTGCTCCTGATATAGCTCCCAACGGAAGTAAAAATGAACCTAAAAATAAACCACCAGATATGCTGGATCCTAAAACAATAACAAGTGTTGCACCTAGAGCTGCTCCAGCAGATACGCCAATTAAGCCAGGATCAGCTAGTGGATTTCTAAATAAACCTTGTAAGGCTGCACCTGATATTCCTAGACTTGCGCCTACTAAACCCGCTAGTATAACTCTAGGAAGTCTTATTTCTATAAGAACAATTCTTGTAAGTTCATTTATGTCACCGCTTATTAAATTTCTGATAGATACATTCATACTTCCAGTAACAGCTGCGATTAAAAAACAAATACAACTAGTAAATATAAAAACATTCAGTATTACGAATTGTTTTGAGGTTATATGGATTTTTTTTATTCCAATCACATTTAAAAAACTATTCATTTAAAGAATTATATTTTTTTGCTATTTCTTTTGCAGATGATATTGTTCTTGGACCAAATCCAAGCATTGCCATACCATCCATTGCAATAATATTGTTATTTTTTGCTGCTGGCGTATAGACTAAACTAGGATGTTGCCCAAGCTTTTCTACTGAGCCAAATGATGCTAAACCTCTTTCTGAAATTAAAATGAAGTCTGGTTTAGCTTCAATTATTGCTTCTGTTGAAACAGGCTTCCAGCCCTCAAATGAATCCATAACGTTTGTAGCACCAGTCATTTTAATTAAACCATCAGCAGATGTATCTCTTCCCCCAACTGTAGGTGATCCACTTTCCATGCTTAAAATAAACATCACTTTTGTAGATTTGTTTTTATTTGAACTTGAAAGAATACTTAAATCACTTGCTTGCAAATTCAATTCATTTAACTTTTCATTTTTAATGTCTTCATTTACACCAAGGATTTCAGCAACACATTTAACTTTTTTTATTATTCCATCAGCTGTATTTTCTTCAGGAATTATTTCAATTTGAATACCAACTCTTTCAAGTTGTTCCATTACAGAAGTAGGACCCATATCATCTTCGCCCAAAATCAATGATGGAGACAAAGATAAAACTCCTTCAGCTGAGAGAGCACGGACATATCCAATAGATGGGAGTTCCTTGGCAACTAAAGGATAATTAGATGTAATATCAACTGCTATTAATTTATGTTCTTGCTCCAACAAATATGTTATTTCAGTAAGAGAACCACCTGCAATGGTTACTCTTGACGAATCTTTTGCCTGAGTGCAGGAGTAAACCTCACAGGTAAATGAAAATACAAGTAAGGCACACAATGATTGGATAGTGAAATTTTTCATACTAAAAATTGATTTTTACTAAAAACTAAATGATAATCATTCTCATTCTTATCTAATATATGTAATAAAACAAGGAGAAATTCGAAATAAATTAAATAAATAAGGAGAAAATATGAAAATATTAAGAAATATTTTGATTATTTGCACACTTGTTTTCAATTACACATTAATAATAGCTCAAGAGAATGACCAAACAGTTGAAGAAGTAGTTACCGTAAGTTCTAAATTACCTATTCCAATTGATGAAGTCGTTGGAACAGTAGATGTAATTACTCTTGATGAAATTGAAACTAGAATGGTTTCAGACCTCTCACAACTTCTTGAAAATGCAGTCGGTGTAAATGTCCCTATGGACATTTCTTCTGGAAGATCAAGAAACTCTGATGTCACAATAAGAGGAGTTGGAAATAACAGAGTAAATATTTTCATTGATGGCTTTAGAACAGGTGACGCATATCAGTCTGGCGGTTATGGTAAAGATCTAGTAGATACTGAACTCATTAAGAGAGTAGAAATACTTAAGGGTCCAAGTTCTGCACTTTACGGTTCAGATGGATTGGCAGGAACTGTTGCATACACGACAAAAGATGCAAGCGATTTAGTCGATGATTCGAAAAAATATCTCTCCGTCTCACTAGCTAGCCAAGCTGTAAATAGTCAAGAAAAAGCAACTGTTTTAGGTGCAGCAGTTTTCAATAATTTAGAAACATTAATTCAAATTAGTAACAGAGAGATGAATGAGATGGAAGTTCATGATGACGCATCAGAAACTTTAAACCCAATGGAGAGTGAGCAAGATAGTATTTTAGCAAAGTTTAAAATTTCACTTAGCAATAATTCGTCATTAAATTTTACACTTGATACACAAGAGACAGACTCGGAATATAACCTTCTAACTGATCTCGGAATGGGCTTCAGTGCATCAAACATGCAAATGGAAAATGTTTCTTCATCCGTTGGCATGGACAACATGAGCAGGGATAGATATTCATTGACATATAACTTTTCTAAGAGCAATAAATTATTTGACAGTGGTGTTGTGAGATTTTTTTCACAAACTACTGATCAAAGGACAATGACATCAAAAAATAAAGCGATTGTAACTTTTGGTGCTAGAGGCCCTTCATTTGCTCCAACATCTGAGCAAAGTGACTATGATTTTAATCAGGAAGTTTCGGGATACTCAATCGATATGACTAAAGTTATTGGTAATCATAATATTGTTTACGGTTTAGAAAGTGAAACAGCAGAATATTCAAGAAATAATGATAAAACTGAGGTAAATTTAATTACTGGAGCGATTAACAAAACTCTTGCAAATACTCTTTATCCTCATAAGCGTTTCCCCGATAGTGAAGTTACTAGAGAGGCATTTTTTATCAACGACAGGATATATCTCAATGACAAAACAACATTAGTTTTAGGTGCCCGATATGACTCCTATGATCAAAAAGCTACATCCGATGAACTTCATGCAAGAAATAATATTTTTGGGCATGAAGTTAAACCAAGAAGTGACAGTGAGGTTTCATTAAAAGTTGGAATGATAAGAGATATTGCTGAGGATATGTCATTATTTCTTCAATATGCTGAAGGATATAGGAATCCTAACTTTGATGAAGCATACAACACATACACAAATTTAGCTCAAATGTATACCATAATTCCAAATCCAGACATTACTGCAGAGACAAGTGAAGGTCTAGAAGTTGGTTTAAGAGGTTCTTTGACTAATACATCATGGTCGATTGTTTATTACAAAAATGATTATGAAGACTTTATTGCTTATGAATATTTATTCCCACCAATAAGAGGCGTCCTTCAAGTTCAATATCAAAACTTAGGTTCTGTTAAAACTGATGGAATTGAGTTTGAATCAAAAACTATTTTTAATGATAATTTGTCAGCATCTATTGGAGTAAGTCTTGCCGATGGTGAAGAAGACGGAGGCCAATTAAGTACTTTGTCACCTGACAGTATAAAAATCGGATTAACTTACAACTCAGATAACAACAAATTTAGATGGAATACAATTACTTCTCTTGTTGAATCAAGTCCAGTACTAGAGCCTATAGCTCAACGAGGTGGGCCCCCATTACCTGCTCAAACCACATCAGGCAGAGTGACATTTGATAGCTATATTAGTTATGACATAACATCAAAACTAAATATGAAGCTAGGTATAAGAAATCTTACTGATGTGAAATATTGGGATTTCCAAACAGTCTCTGGTCAGGCAGAGGGCACTGCAGATGAGTACTTAATGCCGGGTAGAAACGCAAGTTTTTCACTAAGATATAGCTTTTAAATTTAATCAAAAATAAGACCATTTTTTTTATAAAAAATGGTCTTATTTTCCTTGAAAAAAAAATATTTACAAAGTAAAAAACTGATGATAAATTGACTGAAATTGTCGTATATATCGGGGAGGAAATATGACTCATCCAAATCATCCAAGCGTAGATCAAAGCGATCGTGTAGTACCAATTAATTTAAGACAAAGTGGACGGACTCCAACTGAGCTTCTTATATCAACCAGAGTAAGAAAATCTCCATTCTGGCATCTATCTCATGAAGCAGGTTGTTGGCGAGCAACTGTATATAACAGAATTTATCATCCAAGAGGTTATGTAAAACCTGAGGATGGAGGCGCGATGGTTGAATATGACGCATTAGTAAATAGAGTAACAATGTGGAATGTTGCTGTAGAAAGACAAATAAGAGTAAAAGGTCCTGATGCAGAGGCTTTTACTGATTTTGTAATTACTCGTGATGCAACAAAAATTGAACCAATGCACGGTAAATATGCAATCTTATGTAATGAGAAAGGAGGCATACTTAATGATCCAGTTTTGTTAAGACTCTCTGAGGATGAGTTTTGGTTCTCGATATCAGACAGCGATTTACTACTTTGGATGCAAGGTGTAAATGTTGCGAAACAATTTAATGTGGAAATAGACGAAATCGATGTTTGTCCTCTACAGATTCAAGGACCTTTGTCCGAGGATCTTATGGCAAAGCTTGCAGGTGAGGAGCTTAGAGATGTTCCATATTATGGTCTAATGGAAGCTAACATCAATGGTGCTGATTGCGTTATCAGTCAAACAGGATTCACAGGCGAAAAGGGTTATGAAATTTATGTTCGTGATACACATGAAAATGCTGAAAAAGTCTGGAACAAAGTTTTAGAGGATGGTGAAGAGTTTGGTCTAATGGTAATTGCTCCTGCTCACCATAGAAGAATCGCTGCAGGGATTTTGTCATGGGGCCAAGACTTGGATCATGAAACTTCACCTTTTCAAGTTAATTTAGCTTATCAAGTACCTCGAAATAAAAAATCAGACTACATTGGCAAGGCAGAACTAGAAAGACAAAGAGGTGTTATCGATTCTGGCGAAGCTCCATTTAAAATGAAAATGGTTGGAATCACCCTAGGAGGAAAAGAAATCACGGATTATGCTCCTGATTTTTGGCTTGTTGCTGATACTGATGGAAATGATATGGGGTATGTCACCTCGCCATGGTGGTCGCCCGAGCTTGGAACAAATATTGCACTTGCATGGGTTCCATGGTCTTCGTCTGAGGTAGGTACTAAACTGCAAGTAAAATTACCTGATGAATATTCGGTAACACCTGGTGAGCCAGTTGAAGGAGAAGTTGTAGATGTTCCTTTTAGAGAATCAGTAAATCCAAATAAACGTGAGGTTGAGGCAGCTAAAGGAAAAGATTTCGCTGAATAAGATTTGTAAATGAAGCGAAAGTTATATGGATAATTTTCGCTTCACATTAAAGAATGCGTTTTATATTACTTTTAATTCTATCAATACCACTTTATTCTCAAAGTTCAAAAGTACTATGCGAATTAAATGGAGAATATTCAGTAACCTATAAAGACATAAAAAAAACTTATCTTGCTGAAGGTATTGAGCTTTTTAAAAATTTAGCTAGGCAAACTCAACAATCTCTTTTTTTATTGAGAAGGGCGAAAACTAATTTTGCTGAAGAAGATTGGGAAAAAAATTCTTTATATGTAGTTCAATATTGGGATGTTGACTCTACTGAAGAAACATACAAATCTTTAACTCATACACTAGAACCTGCTCCAGCATGGATCAACGAAGACGCACAATGGTCCGTCGAAACAAAAGATACAGGCATATCTGTGACTCATTCTATGGAAGTTGAAGAGGAGCATCCATTGTTTCCAGAATATAAAGTAGAAGTATATAAAATTACAAACAGCTTTAATTGGTTTACAGGAAAAGGTCAAATTTATGGGGATATATGGCTTAAAAAGAAAGATGAATCAAGAGGCAATAATCCTAAAATTGAAATTTTTGCAAATGGTAAATGCGAGCAACAGAAGAAAAAGTTCTAATTTTTTAATAAAAATATAAAAATATCTTTAAAATAACATTAATGAACTCTGTTGGTATCAATGAAATTAAAAAAGCCTTTCTAGTATTCATCGATGTCGAATCTTTAAATAAAAGAACAAAATTAGAAAGTGCTTTTGAAGAGTTTGAAAGTCTAGTTATTTCATCTGGATTAGTTATTCATGGTAGTAAATATTTAAATCAAACTGATCCAGTAATTAATACGTTCATAACAAAAGGAAATCTTGAAAATTTAAAAATTCAGATCACAAACAGTGATGTTGAAATAATAATAATTAACCATGAGCTATCTGCTTCTCAAACAAGAAATTTGGAAAAGTTTTTTAATAAGAGGGTTATTGATAAAACTGAACTTATTTTGGATATTTTTGCTACTCGGGCTTCTTCGCATATTGGTAAATTACAAGTTGAACTTGCGCAACTTAAACATTTATCAACAAGGCTTATAAGGGGTTGGACTCATCTTGAAAGACAAAAGGGTGGTATAGGCTTAAGAGGACCCGGTGAGACTCAGTTAGAGACTGACAGAAGACTTATAAATAATCGAATAAAAAGACTCAATAAAAGACTTGAAAAATCACATAAACAAAGAGAGATCAATAGATATTCAAGGAAAAAAAGTAGAAATAAATTAGTAGCATTAGTCGGATATACTAATGCAGGAAAAACAACTTTGTTTAATAAATTGACTGAAAGTTCTCAACTTGCTGAAGATAAGTTATTTGCAACATTAGATTCAGTAACAAGAAAAAATAAAGATCCGAAACATGGTCCAATACTATTCTCAGATACTGTTGGTTTTATCTCAGACTTGCCTACTCAACTGGTTGAGTCATTCAAGGCAACTTTAGACGAACTTAAAACTGCTGATCTTTTATTGCATATAGTGGACAGTAATGATGTTGATTACAAAATAAAAATTAAGGAAGTTAACAATATTTTAAATGACATTGGAGTTATGAATATTCCTCAAATAATTGTAAATAACAAGTGCGATCTGATTGATCATAAAAAATTAGAGATATTAAAATTTAAAAAAAATAAGGAAGTTTTTATTTCTGCTGAGAATGATAATGAATTTCAAGATTTAAGAGCGAAAATAAATAACCTACTTTTCAATGGTATGTATCAGGGTTGGATATCAATGGAAAACAATATGGGAAACATAAGATCTTCACTTTTTGATATGGGATGCGTTAAAGAAGAAAAAGTTTCTGAATGTGGAAAGATGCTAGCCAAAATTAAAATTGGGAATGATGAATTAGATGAGCTACTAAACTTAAAAGGATTTGAACTTTGTCTTGATGAGGATATACTTTCAATCTCTACAAAATAAACGTAAAAAAATGAATAAACTAAATAATCTATTAGACTCCATTGCAAAACCTTTTATGCCAATTACACCATGGCTTCTTCGACTAGGTTTAGGAATATCATTTATTTTGCATGGAGTAACTAAGCTTCCACTTCCATCAGAAAGGATGGTACCTTGGCTTGAAAGTATGGGATATATGTATCCAGAATTAGTTTCTAGTTTAGTTGCAATAGGAGAGATCGCTGCTGGGGTCGGAATTATTCTTGGCGGATTACTTAATAACAAGGCCGGTCATTTGATGACAAGATTATCTGGTGGAGCAGTCGGCGTAATAATGATTGGAGCTATTTTAATTGCACATTCTGACTGGCTTGTAACACCAAAGCTCTTTAAGAGCGAACAAATATTTTTATTTCTATTAGGAACCTATTTCGCTATTAGAGGGAATAAATAGTCATTTATCCAAGCTTTTAGCTCAATAACTTATTGTCCAAAGATTTTTTTTTATATTTTCTGCATATTTATCTTGCAAATATAAATGAGAATCATTATCATTCTCATTTATGAAAGCTACTTTATTGGTCATTCCCCTAAAAGTGTGCAGTTTTATTGATTTTTATAATCAAAAATCTTTAGGCGAAAAAAGGTAGCTTTCATTTTAATTTTGTGAGGTAAAAATATGAACAAAATATTAAACAGATTTATTGATGACATCTCGCCACTATTTTTTATAGCTGTGCTTCTAGTGTCATCATTTGTAATAGCTCAGGATAACGATGACGATGTTGAAGAAGTTGTTGTTAAAGGTAATGTACTATATTCTGATCAAGTTACTGCACTTAAAACTCCCGTACCGGTATTAGATGTTCCTCAAACTGTTTCGATTGTCACAGATGATGACATTCGTAAACAAGGTTTTAGACAAATTGGGGATATCGTTCGGTATACACCAGGTGTCAATACTTCACAAGGTGAGGGTCACAGAGACGCAGTAGTTTTTCGTGGAGTAAGATCAACAGCTGACTTCTTTCAAGATGGAGCAAGAGATGATGTCCAATATTACCGCTCACTTTATAACGTTGAGCAGGTAGAAATCCTAAGAGGACCCAATGCACTTCTATTTGGTAGAGGTGGAACTGGCGGTGTTATCAATAGGGTGTCAAAAAAAGCTGTAATCGGTGAAGAATTTGGTGCCGTTGATTTTGGTTTAGATGATTTCGGAGGAAATGATTTAGTTATAGATAGCAACGTTCAGATAAACGATACCTCTGCATTTAGAATAATGTTTCACTCTGATACATTAAAGAATCATAGAGATTACTATGACGGAGATAGAATAGGATTTAATCCAACACTTAAAGTAAAAATGAGTGATAGAACTACCTTAGATCTTTCATATGAACATGCGGATCATGAGAGATTTATAGATAGAGGTATTCCAACTGAAAATGGCTCACCAGTAAAGAGATTTGCTGGGATTACCTTTGGGGACAGTAAAGGAGATAATCTTCAAACTCTTGAGGCAGATATTTTCAGAGCATCTTTAAGTACAGTATTTTCTGACACTAGAAAAGCTAATCTTCAGATAGTCTCCAGTGAGTATGAAAAAATGTATAAAAATTATTATGCGTCTGGATATACTGCAGGTGCAACTGTTGTTACTATGGATGGGTATTTGGATCCAACTGAGCGTGAAAACACTATCATAAGCGGTAACTTAGTTAATGAAATTCAAATAGGCTCTGCAACACACACAATGTTATTTGGTGCAGAAATTATAGATACAACAAATAATAACTTTCGTTATAACACCTACTTCAGTAACACAAAAGATGATAATGAAGTATTTAATATTACGGATCCAATGGATTTCACAGTTAATGCTGCAGGCCAAGCATCTACCAATGACTATACTGCAGACTTAAAAAGTAAAACAAAATCTGATATTGAAGTAACATCAATTTATTTTCAAGATCAGATAGATGTTTCTGACAACCTAAAATTGATGATTGGTGGTCGTCATGATACCTTCGATATAACTGTTACTGATATTAAAAATAGTTCTGCGCAATCAAGAGAAGATAAAGAGTTTTCTCCAAGAGCTGGAATTGTTTATAAGCCAAAAGAAAATGTTTCTTGGTACTACAGCTATAGTGAGAGTTTCCTTCCAAGATCTGGAGAGCAATTCAAAGCTTTGTCTGCTAGCAGTGCAGCACTTGATCCTGATGTATACGAAAGTAGTGAGATTGGTGTCAAGGTCGCACTATCAGATGACCTTAGTCTGACAGCTGCATATTTTGATAGTGAACAAACAAGAGCTGCTAGAGATAGTGAAACTGGAGAAACCAATGAGATTGTTGGTTTGCAAGTTGATGGAATGGAGTTGGAGTTAAAAGGTAGCGTTTCTGATTCAATGGATATCGTTTTAGGTTTAACTAAAATGAGTGGTGAAACAGCTAAAGGTGGTGAGCCAAGAGAAATACCTGACCACATGATTTCATTATTTGCAACTAATCAAGTTTCAGATAAGTTTGGCTGGTCCCTTGGTTTAACTAGACAAGGTGAGTCAGCAATTGGAAATGATAAGCCTGGAAACGTTCTTCCAGCATATACAAGAGTAGATTTTGCTGCTTACTATATGATTGCTGATGACTTAAGTGTACAAATGAATGTTGAGAATTTAAATGATACTTTATATTTCCCACATTCTCATAGTACACACCAAGCTTCAGTTGGCGAACCGTTAAATGTAAGATTTTCTATAAGAAAAACTTTCTAAGCTGATTTTTGGGAGAGGGGTGTCATACAGTACCCCTAAAAATTAAGAGGGGCAATTTAATTGCCCCTTTTTTTAGAGTAAAATGTGATTATGAAGAACTATTTAAAATATGACGATACTCAAGTTTTTAAATATGACAATTTAATTCTTGCGGTAATTTATACTATTGGTCACATTTTAATTGCTATGACTTGTAATAGGATTATTACAGGAGCTACTCTTGATATGGCTGCTGCAGATGCATTTATTGAGCCTATCATCAACGGTTTTTGGTTTTATTTTCTTCTAGTGTTTTTAAAAAGAATCATCATTGAAAAAATTGATAGTACTAGTATCAATTTTTTAGACTCAAAAAGAATAGGAATCTATTTAGCTATTTTATACACGTTTGGGCATATATTTATTGCAATGACATGTAATAGACTTTTAACTGGAGCACCTTTAAATCTTGCTGCAATTGATGCAATTGTTGAGCCTATAATAAATGGATTTTGGTTTTATCTACTATTTGAAGTATTTAATGCTTATAAATTTAAAATTCAGACAAGTGCTGCTGGAAGAAGTAGCAAAAATCCATCTCCATCATCTATGCAAACCTCAAAATTTGCTCCCATTAATAACAAAAAGAATTTAGATTAAACCTTCAAAAAATTACTTATTACAGTACAATAATGCAACCTAATGTGGGGCTATAGCTCAGCTGGGAGAGCACCTGCTTTGCAAGCAGGGGGTCCGCGGTTCGATCCCGCGTAGCTCCACCATTTTTATTCACTTTTAATACTTTTTTTTTATTTTTTTTAATAGTATATTTGTACTTATAACTTTTAATTGCACATTTTTAGGGAGTTAATTAGATGACAGAAAAAACTGAAGGTAAATGTCCTGTAATGCATGGGGCAATGACAACTAACAGTTCAAGTGGTACCTCTACTAGGGACTGGTGGCCAAATCAGCTGAACCTCAATATATTGCATCAGCACGATAAAAAATCGAATCCAATGGATGAGGGTTTTGATTACAGAGAAGAATTCAAAAAAATAAACTATGAAGCTCTTAAGAAAGATCTTAATGAATTGATGACAGATTCACAAGATTGGTGGCCTGCCGATTATGGTCACTATGGGCCTTTTTTCATAAGAATGACTTGGCATGCTGCCGGTACCTATCGAAATACAGATGGAAGAGGTGGTGGAGGTACTGGCGCGCAACGTTTTGCTCCACTCAATAGTTGGCCCGATAATGGTAATTTAGACAAAGCAAGAAGATTGCTATGGCCAATTAAACAAAAATATGGAAAAAAAATTAGTTGGGCTGATTTATTAATTCTAGCTGGAAATGTAGCTATTGAGTCTATGGGTGGAACTACTTTTGGATTCAGTGGAGGAAGACCTGATATTTGGGGTCCTGAGGAGGATATTCATTGGGGTGTTGAGTCAGAATGGCTTGAGAATAAAAGATATAAAGGTAAAAGAGAACTAGATAATCCCTTGGCAGCGGTTCAAATGGGATTAATATATGTAAACCCTCAAGGACCAGATGGTAATCCAGACCCTCTAGCAAGTGCTCATGACATTAGAGAAACATTTGGAAGAATGGCAATGAATGATGAAGAAACTGTTGCTCTTGTTGCTGGTGGTCATACTTTCGGAAAAGCGCATGGAGCTGGAGCAGAAGATCATGTTCAATCAGAACCAGAAGGAGCTCCATTAGAGGAAATGGGATTTGGTTGGACAAGCACATATGCATCAGGTGTAGGTAGCGACACAATAACTAGTGGTATTGAAGGAGCTTGGACTGCAAATCCTACCCAGTGGGACAATGGATACTTTGACTTATTGTTTGGTTATGAATGGGAATTAACTCAAAGTCCTGCCGGAGCTCACATTTGGCATGCTGTTGGTCAAACTGAGGAAGATATGGCTCCGGATGCCGAAGATGCCTCCAAAAAAGTTCCAACAATGATGACAACTGCTGATATGGCTCTTAGAGAAGATCCAAGTTATAAGAAAATTTCAAAAAAATTTCACGAAAATCCTGATGAATTTGCAGATGCTTTTGCAAGAGCATGGTTTAAACTTCTTCACAGAGACATGGGTCCAAAGTCTAGATACATGGGTCCAGAAGTTCCTAGTGAGGAATTAATATGGCAGGATCCAGTTCCTTTAGGCAATTCTGATTACGATATTGAAAAGGTAAAAGAAATGATAAGTAACTCAGGTTTGTCAATTCAGGAAATGGTAGAGACTGGTTGGGCAAGCGCATCTACATACAGAGGCTCTGACATGCGAGGAGGAGCTAATGGTTCTAGAATTAGATTAGCTCCGCAAAAAGATTGGGAAGCCAATAATCCGAGTCAACTCAATAAAGTCTTGGATATATACGAATCAATTTCAAATAAAACAGGCGCCTCAGTTGCTGATGTTATAGTGCTTGCTGGTAACTTTGCTATTGAGAAGGCTTCAGGTGTAGAAGTTCCGTTTACTCCTGGAAGAGGTGATGCATCACAAGAACAAACTGATATAGAATCATTCGAGGTTCTAGAACCTAAATCGGATGCTTTTAGAAACTATCATGCAAAAGGCGTAAATACATCTCCTGAAGAAATTATGCTTGATAAAGCTCAATTGCTTGGTCTTACAGCACCAGAAATGACAGTGCTTGTTGGTGGCTTAAGATCTCTTGGCATAAGTTCAAATGGATATGGATTATTTACAGAGGATCCAAATAAATTAAGTAATGATTACTTTAAAACTTTGCTTGATATGTCTGTTCAATGGAAACCAAATGGAACAGGTAATTCTTATGAGGCTTTTGATAGAAAATCTGGTGAAAAGGTTAGAACTGCATCAAGATCTGATCTTGTTTTCGGTTCAAATTCACAATTAAGAGCAATTGTTGAGGTATATGCTGAGGATGATTCTTCAGATAAATTCGTTAATGACTTTATATATGCCTGGAATAAAGTAATGAATGCTGATAGATTCGATATTTAATAAATCAAGTCTTTAAAATTCTTATATTTGACAGTGACTGGAAGAAAAGAATTCCAGTTACTGTTATTACATTACAGCAGTGCTGAGCTAAAAGTAATTTAGATGACATTAAACTCATATTAATTGGATTGTAAGAGAAAACAACAAGAATGCTTAGTAGTGAGAAAAATAAAATAAGCAGATATGAAATTCTCTTTCCATGCATTAAGTATCCAGTTAAAGAAGCCAATGAAACCAGAGATATACCAAATAGACATATTTCAAAGTATGAAAGTAAAGGCGCATTTATAAGAACGAAATTAAATACTGTTGTTGTAAATAATATTTGTGTGACACTAAAAACTTTAATGTCGATACTAATAGTAGGATTAAATTTTTTGTAAAAGTCTTTTGGATCCTTGTTCTCTATACAATCTTCCGGCCTCCAATATGTCTCAGCAAACCATACTTTAAATTTATCTTTCCACAGTTTTGTTTTAATAGTATCTTTAACCATTATTGAAAAAACCTGAAAATTAGCCCAGATAGGATTCCAACTATTTAAAGGTGTAGCTGTTCCGTATACAGGCTTGAGATCTTCTCTTTGGGGTGTGTATGTTCCAAACATCCTATCCCAAATTATGAAAACACCACCATAATTCGCATCAATGTACTCCTTATTTTTAGCATGGTGAATTCTATGATTCATTGGAGTAATAAATATTTTTTCAAGAAAACCTAGGTGTCCTATGTGTTCGGTATGAACCCAGAATTGATACACTAAGTTAATACCAGCAACAGTAACAAATACTTCTCCAGGGATACCAATTAACATCATTGGAGTATAAAAGATCCACTTCCAAAGCCATCCTGTACTTGTTTGTCTTAAAGCAGTAGCCAAATTATAGTCTTCGCCATGGTGATGAACACTATGTGTTGCCCATAAAATTTTAATTTCGTGATGCATTCTGTGCATCCAATAATATGACAAATCATATAAAAGAAATGCCGCTATCCATGTAAAAGGATTTTTAACTGATAAAAGCCCAAGACTAAGATACTTACTTATATAAATAAATATCGCACTTTGAACTCCAAAATTTAGCAATACAGGAAATCTACTTATCATTCCTAAAGATATACTCGTCAATGTATCGTTAAGGCGGTAAGTATTTTTACCAATAAATAAACCATAAAAATATTCAATTATTATTAATACAAAAAAAGCAGGAACGGCCAATGTAATAATTATTGATTTATCGGTTAATACTTCCATTTTTTAATAAAATTCTTTTAATTTGATTGAATGAACCTTAATGCACCAAGTACATTACCATATTCTCTATTATCTTTAAATACACCTGTTATATTAGCAAGTTTTAATCTATCTTCAATACCAAGTTTTATTACTTTATTTAAGGATGTTCTTCCCAAGAAGAATACCTTATCCTCATTACATAAAAGGGCATTAAGATAAGATATTGTGCCTATGACTTCCCCGATCATATTTGATAAAGATGAAGCAGTGCTTTCAATGGAAAAATTTTTATTGTGTTTCGCTTTGCCAAAATTTGATGCAGTGATTTCAGGATTTAAAGCACCAATTTCATTTACAACATCTCCAATTAAAAAATCTAACTCTTTTCTATTTCCCTTTTTTGCTAACTCCTCTATTTCTTTTGCATTTTCAATATTCATTAAGGATTTTGATAAGCCTTGCAATGTTCCTCCTCCAACAGAAATTCCTCCCAAATGATTAAATTTCCCATTATGATGATGAATACAAGCAGTACCAGTTCCTGCACTCACTGCAACAAAAGACTCATCGGAAATATCATATAAGGCTATTGCGCCATGGCCTATTGCATCTACCTCATTAACTTTAATTACAGGAATGCCATTATAATAATCACTTAAATCGCTAGATTTTCCTCCAGTAACTGCAATTTTGTCTGTATTAGCAATTTCTAATTTAATTTCATTAAAGATGTGATCGATAAACTTTGTTGTAATAGATTTTGAAGGAAATGAATAGAATTTTTTATCATGATCTCTACTAACTACAACATCTGTATTTGTAATTCCAAAATCAATAGCAACTAACATTTTAAGGCATTTACTCAAGAAGAGATGTTGGCCATGCCATTGGAAATTGTTGCTGAGGATTGAAAACATTATCACCAACTGCTGGAAATGCTTTAGACGCAGCTTCAATTTCTTTTTGACTAATATATTCGCTTGGAGTCAATCTAAATACATCAAGGCCTCTTGTAATTTCAGTACCGTAAATAAAACCATCGTAATAATAAGTCGACCAATAACCACCAGTTATCAAAATATCTTCAAGAATTGGGCCTCTATCAAAATATGCAATTTCTTTAGGATTAGACGAGTCTGTGAAATCCATAATGGATATGCCTCCCTGATACCATGCTTGAACGAATATATCTCTATTAGGAATAGGAATAATAGAGCCATTATGTGCAACACAATTTTCAGTTTCTAATTGTGGAGCGGGCATTTTATAGTGACTTTTAAAGACTAATTTTTTATCAACAATATCATAGATAGCATCTGCCCCCCAGTCTAATGGATCCCATGCACGACAACGAGCTCGACCACCGCCACCCCATTCATCAGTAAAAATTACTTTTGTACCATCATTATTAAAAGTTGCAGAATGCCAATAGGCAAAACCTATATCTGTGACAACATCCAGTCTCTCGGGATTATAAGGATCAGTTATATCAAACAAGATTCCATTTCCAGAACACGCACCTGCTGCAATATTTGCAGACGGAAAAACAGTAATATCATGACATTGGTTAGTTGAGTTAGTGTCTTGTGTATCATCACCATGATCACCGCCACGCCACAAACCTGCAACATTGCCAGTTTCTATGTCCATAAAGACTCTTGGACTTTTAACAATTTTAGATTTTGAAGGATTTTTAATTGGTATTTCAATTATATCGATTGAGAAATAGGAGGAGCCTCCACCATCCCAACCAAAACATTCAGCTTTTTCCTCAGTATCTCTAACTCTTCCAGTACCAGAGTTATAAACTATAATTTTTTTTCTATCACTTGAAACAACAGAGTGAGTATGTGAGCCCCTGCATGTTTGCACAGCTCCAACTTGTTTTGGTTTATATAAATCAGAAATATCAAAAATTCTTATACCTCTAAATCTTTCAGGACTTGAATCACTATTTACTCCCTCAAGACCGCAATCGATTCTACTTCTATTTTCTTCAACAGACATAATTAAAAGATTTCCAACTATTGAAACATCTCCTTGACCACCAGGACACACAACTGAAGAGATAAGACTAGGAATACCATCATCACTAAGTGAATAAATGTTAAACCCATGATAGCTACCTGCAACAAGAACATTATCTTTGAATGCCATATCAGTGTTTGCAAAAGATAACATTGGTGATCGAAGTGATCGAGAAATCTCTGCAGTTGTTTTATCTTCATTATCCTCTGTTAAATCCTCTGAGCCTTTTGCAGCTGGATTTTCAGGATCAAAAAAACCAGTTGGTTTTTTGAGCGAAGTAATTAATTCCATATTCAATATAGCTTCTTCAGCAATGAATAATCCTCCAGCCAAACCTGCTCTAGGATCATCAGACAAACCGGTTAGCAGAGTATTCATTCTCTCAATCTCAACGCCTTGATCATTTATTAAATCTGAAACAAACTCATTTAATATTGGATCATAAGTATTGCCAGGATATTTTTTTAATTCTTCAACCATTTCTAAAGCGCCATCATGATGATTAATCATTAATTTTAGAAATAGCCTATCAAAATTAGTACTATCAGAATTGCTCAAGTCTTTGAGTTGTTTTGGAGTTGCCATACCAACCATATTTAAATGATTATCCATGCTATGACCTTGATGGCTATGATGTTCTTTAGGCTGTATATCAATAAATTCATCCCTATCTTTCAACCATGATTCCATAAAGTTAATTTCATCTTTTTGAGAGGCATCAATTCTTTTTGCAAGATCTAAAATTTTCTTATTATTTGTTCTTTCATCTGCCATTTCTGACATAACAATTGCTTGCTCATGATGAACAATCATGCCTTGAAGAAAATCGACATCTGCTTTTATATAAGATGTGTTAGCAATATCCGTTGCTTCTTGAGCATTAATTACTTTTGATGGATTACCAGGTGCACCTGGTTGAATTATTTGTGGATTTTCAATTAACTCAGAACTAATAATTTGTTGCGTAGATATTGTAAAAAATAACACTACAAGATTTTTTATGAATATTTTATTTTTGTTCATCGTCATTTACCTCTATCGATTCACCTTCGATAATATTTGATTCTGGTTTGTTCCTTCCAAATCTCAACCATAGCCACGACCAATTCATTCTATTTTTATTCTTAAAAGACTCAATTTGATTTTTAGATGCCCTTATTTTCAATAAGTAAAAGAAGATCGCAAAGGAAATTAACCCAAGTACAAGAATTAGAGGATTAGAAGATAGCACTATCTAGATCTAAACTTAGCTAATAGCCTTAGGATTTCAATATAAAGCCAAATAAGTGTTGTTACCAATGCCATTGCTCCAAAATATTCCATATATTTTGGAGAACCATATTCAGCAGATTGCTCAATAATATCAAAATCAAGCACCAGACTTAATGCAGCTATGCCAACTATAAATAAAGATAATCCAATCGATGCATTACTACTTCCAGAAAATATTTCTGGAGACACGCCGGTCACTAGAGAATATATTAACGAACCTATATAAAATAAAAATATGCCAAAAATAGCAGAGCAAAGCATCAAAACAAAATTTTGACTTGGTTTAACGATACCGGATTTGTATAAAAATAATAATGTTGCAGCAACACAAAATGTTAACGAAACAGCCTCTAAAACTATACCAGGGAACATCGTTTCAAATGATAACGATATTAAACCTATGAAAAAGCCTTCTCCTGCCGCAAATACTAACCAGGTTTTTGGAGCTAAGTGGGGTCTCGGATTAATTATGAAGCCAATAAAAGGCATCCAAAAACCAAAAGTGACCACACTCGAAATTGCTGCAGCAAAAATACCAATATATGAAATCATCATCATGAAAGGACTTGGAAAGTTCCATGAAATAGCTGCTGTTGTTACAAGAATTGCTAGCATTATTGCTGTTTTATTTACAGCCCCATCCAAAGTCATTCTCTCAGAGTCTGAAGATACTCTCGTATCGAAGGCAGAGGATCTGATGACAGGATTTCCTGATCTACCAAAAGTGTCAAGTGCAGCGTGTTTAGACATAAGTAATCTCCAATTTAGTATTATTCTTATTAACTATGGTCAGAAAAACAAATTTAAAGTTATAAGCTTGTAGGTATTTGACCAAATTTCTCAAGTGGTTTATTCATTTCAGCCCAGTCACATTCAAAGTCATCTGGAGCATGCTCATATTCTAATAATCCAAGGGCATCAAACTTTGGTCGAATTTCATCTGTTAATAAGCCAATTCTTTTAAGATTTGGAATGACCCTAGAAAATAGAAAGTTTCTAAACATATCAAAAGTTTTTGTATTCATTTGAAACTCTCTAGCTTCGTCAGCTGTCATGTTAAGGAATCTCTGCTCTGCCTTTGTATTAATGAGTCTTTCTCTTGAAATCACACAAGCTTCATAAGCAAATTGAGCTCTTTCTTCTATTTCCTCAGGTGATAAAGTTTTGATAAATTCCTCAAGATAGTTTATGCCAAAAGTTACGTGTCTAGCTTCATCACGAACAACATAATGAAGTAACTGTTTTAATAATGGATCTTTAGTAATTGATTTAAGCATTTGAAAAGCTGCAAGTGCAAGACCTTCAATAATGATCTGCATTCCAATAAATTTTAGATCCCATCTTTCATCAGTTAGTATTTTATCAAGTAATAATTTAAGTGAGGGATTGACAGGATAATGAATACCTATTTTTTCTTGAAGATATCTATTAAAAACCTCAACATGTCTTGCTTCATCAAATGTTTGTGATGCAGCGTAAAGCTTTGCATTGTATGTGGGTGCACAAGATGCTAGTTGAGAAGCAACAAGAAGCGCTCCTTGCTCTCCATGAAGAAATTGACTCATTAATTCAGCAGTTGAATGTCGATCAAATAATATTTTTTCTTCTTCTGAGAGGTTTTCATATGCCTCCAATGTTTCATGAGGTAATTGTTCGTCAGCTTCAACAAGCTTCTCATTTGCTGGATGTGTATAGTCCCAATTTAAATCAATTGAGCCGTTCCAATTTAACTCTTTACCAAGCTCATATAATTTTTTAATTCTATTATCAGATATCGTATAGTCCCAATTATATGAACCTGTTAGGGGCGTATTAAAGATTTCAACTACATCTTCAACTTGACTTTGAGAAAGATCCAAGTCTTCATCAAAATAAAGTAAATCTTCTGGAGGTCCATTTTGTTTACGAATTTTCATAATATTAATTACCTATATAAATTAAATTCCCCTGTATGCCTATATTTTAAAGCAATCTTTAGTCCTTGAAAAGCTTTGTAAGCTCATCTAAAAGCACTTCTCCAAGCTCTTCTGCTCTATTTATTGTTAAGGCATTTTTATAATATTTTGTTACATCATGACCAATGCCTATTGCTTGAAGCTCAACAGGACTTTCTTTTTCAATTTTTGCAATAATTTCTCGAAGATGGTTATCTAAAAAGTCCTCACGATTGGCAGATAAGGTACTGTCATCAACTGGCGCTCCATCGGAAATAACAATTAATATTTTTCTTTCTTCATGACGTTTAAGAAGCCTTTCATGTGACCATGAGAGGGCTTCCCCGTCAACATTTTCTTTTAACAAGCCTTCTCTTAACATTGCTCCAAAATATTTTCTTGACCTTCTCCAACTATTATCAGCACTTTTATAAACAATATGCCTAATATCATTTAATCTTCCAGGATTGGATCGACTTCCATTAATAATCCATAATTTTTTAGAGTCGCCTCCTTTCCAATGTTTAGTTGTAAAACCTAATATTTCAGTCTTGACCTGACATCTTTCCAAAGTACTTCCAATAATATCGGCACATATCGCTGCAAGGCTTATTGATCTTCCTCGCATTGATCCAGAATTATCAATTAATAAAGTAACAATAGTGTCCTTAAAATCATTTTCTGTTTCTTGTTTAAAACTCAGAGGATAGCCTGGACTTGCTATAATTCTGTGTAATCTAGAATTATCAAGAATCCCTTCTTCAAGATTAAAATTCCAACTAGTATTTTGTTTTGCTAGAAGAAGTCTTTGCAATCTGTTAGCTAATTTTCCAATAGTTGATATATGAGGCTTAATAAGATTATCTAATTGATTTCTCAAACGCATTGACTCTTCATTTGTTACAAGATCTTTTGCATCAATAATCTCATCAAAATTTGATGTGTAAATTGAGTAGTCTTTTCTGAAAGTAGATTGAAAATCATTATTTGGATACGTTAGAGATTCAATCTCTTCATCAATTGAAGTGTCATCAATGCTTTCTGTTGCATCTTGAATATCAACATTAAAGTCTTGATCAAGATCTTTTAAATCAATTTTTTCTTCACTTACTGAATCCTCAACTGTTTCCTCAATGTTTTCAATATCGTTAGTTGATCCTGGCGCCTCTTCATATTCGTTATCCTCATCTTCAGGATCTTTCTCAACTAGATCTAACTTTTGCAAAAATTTAATTGCATTTTGTTGAAACTTTTCTTGATCATCTAGATATTTAAGAAGATTTTCTCTGATCTTATTTGAAGAAGCATCAATTTTGTATTTTTTTATAAATTTAGAAACAATATTTTTAGAATTTTCACTTAAATTAAAATTCATGTCTTCTTTGAGCCATAAGTTTGCTCCATAAGATAAAAAATTTAATGATTTTTCGTCTTCAAGTTCGTTACTTCTTGAATTTGTATACTCTGATATATTTCTTTCTGAGCCAAGATATTTTGAACATCCCAACAACTCAACTCTAGCAATTTCCAATTCATTAAAAATCATTCTTGCTGGAAGAGTTAGCTTAAGGTCGCTACTTTTTTTATGAAATAAATGCCAAAACGCTTGAAAATCTGACTCTCCACGCCATTTATTTATATCTTTAATAGATCTTGGGACATTAGGTAGAGAAACATGATTGTTTGATGGGGGTCTCTGAGATAATCCAGTGTTGGATGAAATCTTCTTATTTTTTGAAATTGCTCTTATAGTTGAAACAGCTGCTTCATGCAGTCTTTCTCTTTTTTTAGTCCAACTCATTAAGAAGACGAGCCTGATTCTCCACTATCAATTTCTAAATCAAAACATCTCTGAAAGTATTCAGAAATTATAGACTTTTCAATATCATCACATTTATTCAAAAAAGTTAGATTAAAAGATGAAACAAGATCTTTAAAAATTTTAAAATTTTGTCCCCATGATATAACCGTTCTCGGTGACATTAATGTTGAAATATCTCCATTAGCGAAACCAACTCTTGTTAGATTTGCAAGTTTTATCATGTTTTTAATAATTTCTTTATTTTTGTCTCCTTTCAGATTATTAAGTTTCGACATAACCACCTTTAACTCTTGAGAGGGATCTAAATAATTTAATGTTGAAAGGATATGCCATCGATCCATTTGGCCTTGATTTATTTGTTGCGTCCCATGATAAAGTCCTGTCATATCTCCTAGGCCTACAGTATTAGTTGTAGCAAAAAGTCTAAAAGATGGATGCGGATTTATAATTTTATTTTGATCAAGAAGTGTAAGTTTGCCCTCAACTTCAAGTATCCTTTGTATCACAAACATAACATCTGGACGGCCCGCATCATATTCATCAAAAACTAGAGCCACCGGATTTTGTATTGACCAAGGTAGCAGACCTTCTTGAAACTCAGTAATTTGCTTACCATCATTCAGCTTAATTGCATCTTTACCAAGTAAATCTATTCTGCTGATATGGCTATCAAGATTTATTCTGACACATGGCCAATTTAATCTTGCAGCAATTTGCTCGATGTGAGTAGATTTACCTGTCCCATGAAAGCCTTGAATCATAACTCTTCTGTTATGTTCAAATCCAGCTAAAATTGAAAGAGTTGTTTCTTTATCAAAAACATATGAGCTATCTATGTCAGGTACCCATGATGTTTTATTCTTAAAGCCTTTGACTGAAAGCTTTGAATCAATATTGAAAACATCAGCAACATTGATTTTGTCATCAGGTTTTTTTGGCAATTCTATTTCTTTATTAATAGTCATTTTTAACTTAAACGCTTAACGGACTGCATATCCTACCTTTTGAAAGATTAAAGTTCTAGTTTTTTTGCAAACAATGTAAGATACCATTTTAACTCTATGAAATGCTTATGTCAGAAAGATTAAAGAATAAAGTTGGTTTAATCACAGGTGCCGCCCAAGGGCTCGGAAAAGAAATGGCAAAAGCTATGATTGCTCAAGGAGCAAAAATAATAATTACTGATATAAATGAAGATGTGCTGAAAGAAACATCAGAAGAACTATCTTGCAAATATCTAATGCTTGACGTCACAAAAGAAAGTGATTGGAAGGATGTAATTGGAAAAATTAACGAAGATGAAGCCTCATTAAATATTTTGGTAAATAATGCAGGTATTGGCGGCGGAGGCGATGTCGAAAATACAGAATTAGAATCTTGGCATCAGGTTCATAGCGTAAATTTAGATTCAGTTTTTCTAGGTTGCAAATATGCAATTCCCCTTATGAGAGATTCAGGAAATGGTTCAATTATAAATATTTCGTCAATGTCAGGAATTGTAGCCTCACATAATATGTCTGCTTACAACTCATCAAAAGCTGCAGTTAGGCACTTATCAAAATCTGTTGCTCTTCATTGTGCAAAATCAACAAATCTAGTTAGGTGCAACTCCATTCATCCAGTTTTCACTAGAACTGCAATGGTTCAAACTATGATTGATTCAGCTCCTGAAAGAAATATTGAAGAAAAACTTGTCAAACAGATTCCTCTAAGAAAATTAGCTGAGCCAATTGATATAGCAAATGCAGCTGTCTTTCTGGCATCAGATGAATCGTCATTTATAACTGGGACAGAATTAGTTATAGATGGTGGACTTAGCGCAACTTAATATGACAGATAAATCTTTGCTTGAAAAATCGCTTGGACTATTTGAATTGCAACAAATAGACAGAGATATATTTTCTTGGAATGGAAAAAATGTTGGATATAAGAGAATATTCGGCGGTCAAGTTATGGCACAAACATTAATAGCTGCATATAAAACTATTGAAGTAGAACATTTTGCTCATTCTTTTCATTCATACTTTTTAAGACCAGGTAATATGGATAAATCAATTACATTTACTGTTGATAGAATCAGAGATGGAAAGAGCTTTACTACCAGAACTGTTAAAGCTATCCAAGATGGTGAAGCAATTTTCAATTGCTCAATATCATTTCAAAAAAGAGAGCCTGGTTTAGAGCATCAAATTGAAATGCCAAAAGTACCTGAACCAGAAAGTTTGAAAAGTGAGTTAGAGATAAGAGAAAAAGTATTAGAAGAATTAAACATGAAAAAGGAAGATATACCAATGTTTATTCGTCAGAGGGAGATAGAAATGAGACCAGTTGAGGAAGAAAATTATTTAAAGCCCAAAAGATTACCGCCATACAAAAACACATGGATAAGAGCCGAGGGTAAACTCCCGAAAGATCAAATAATACAACAAGCATTTTTATTATATATATCTGATATGGGACTTTTAGCAGCTGCGAATAATTCAGTTGGAGTTAATTTTTTAACGAAAAACCTTCAAAATGCTAGCTTAGATCACGCGATGTGGTTTCATAGAAAGTTAGATTTAGATGGCTGGTTTCTATATTCTATTGATAGTCCAATCACAAGAAATGCCAGAGGTTTTTCAAGAGGCTCAATTTTTTCACGAGATGGCAAACTTATCGCATCTTGCACACAAGAGGGATTAATTAGACTGTGGAATAGTTAGTATTCTCTAACCACATCAGTTAAAAACTTAACATTATCAGGATTTATATTTGGCGTAATTCCATGCCCTAAGTTAAAAATATATCCAGGATATCCCTCATATTTATCAAGAATTTTATAGGCCTCTTCTTTAATTAAATCTTTTGACTCTAATAAAACTTTTGGATCAAGATTCCCTTGAATTGCTACCTTGTCTCTTGCAATATTAATGTCAAAATCAACCATATCCCAATATAAGCTTATGCAGTCTGCTGAAGTATTTATCAATGTTTGTTCATCACATTTCGGCTCTCTTGAAAATAAAATTATTGGAGTATTTGCAGTCAATGGATCTTGTTTGAGGGCAGATATGAGAGACTTTGTGTAATTAAGTGAAAAGTTTCTTAAATTTTCTGCATCCAATAAATTTGCCCAAGAATCAAAAATCTGAATTACATCTGCTCCTGCTTTAATCTGTTTTCTCAAATACAAGTAACAGGCATCTGTAAACTTTGTTAGTAGAAGGTGGGTTGATTCTTGATTATTTTCAACAAATCTTATAGTTTTTTTAAAATCTTTTGATGATCTGCCTTCTATTGAATATGCTGTTAAAGTCCATGGGCTTCCACAAAAGCCAATTAAAGGTATATTTTCTGGTAAGGAATTCTTAATATTTGTAACTGCTTCATAAACATAATTTAGTTCGTCAGGATTAAATGCAATCAAATTATCAACATCTACAGGTTTTGATACTGGATTTGTAAAAACAGGGCCCTCATTTTCAACAAAAGTAACACCTAAATTAAATGCATCAGGAATTGTCAGAATATCTGAAAACAATATTGCTGAATCCAGATTAAAAGCATTTATAGGCTGTAATGCTAGTTCGCAGCAAACATCAGGATTTTTACACATATCTAAGAAATTTTTAAATTTTTTTCTAATTGCTCGATATTCGGGCATGTATCTTCCAGCCTGCCTCATGAACCAAATAGGGGGTGTTTTTGTAATTTCTTTATTAAGAGCTTTTAAAAATAAAGAGTTTGAATCACTCATGAAATGTATTTTATTATACTTTTTCCAGCTTCTCTTCCTTCCCAGATTGCAGTAACAACCAAATCAGATCCTCTTACCATGTCACCACCTGAAAATACTTTTTCATTTGAAGTTTGAAATTTATATTCCTGATCTTCTTCAGCTATTACCAATCCATTATTTCTTGTTTGTATATCATAATCACCAAACCATTCAGCAGGACTTGCCCTAAAACCAAATGCAACGATAACAACATCTGCATCGTATATTCTCTCAGATCCCTTTACTGGAATAGGGACCCTTCTTCCATTTTGATCAGGCTCACCTAACTCTGTCTGAACCACTTTCACTCCCTCAACTTTTTCATTGCCAAGAATATCTATAGGCTGAATGTTAAAATCAAATATTACTCCTTCCTCTTTTGCATTTTGAACTTCTCGTCTAGATCCAGGCATATTTTTTTCATCTCTTCTATATAAACAAGTGACAGATTTTGCTCCTTGTCTAATAGCAGTTCTATTGCAATCCATAGCAGTATCTCCACCACCTAAAACAACAACTTTTTTTCCTTTAAAATTGATGTACTCAGCTTTACCAGAGTTCATATTTAATAATTTTTTTGTGTTTGATATAAGGTAGTCGATTGCTTTGTATACACCATGTAATTTTTCACCTTTAAATCCACCCTCAAGAGATGTGTATGTTCCCATCCCTAAAAACACTGCATCATAATCTTCGTATAAATTTTTAAATTTAATATCTTTACCAACTTCAATTCCCATATGAAACTTAATCCCCATCTCCTCTAGAATTTTTCTTCTTCTTCTGACAACAGATTTTTCAAGCTTAAATTCTGGAATTCCATATGTAAGTAATCCACCAATTTCTTGGTTTTTATCGAAAACATGACTGTGAATTCCCGCTCTAGTCAGAACATCTGCACAAGCTATACCTGCAGGACCTGATCCAACTATTGCTACTTTTTTATTTGTCCATTTTCTATTTGATAAATCTGGTTTCCATCCCATTTCAAATGCTTTTTCAGTAATATATTTTTCTATGGAGCCAATTGTGACAGCTCCAAAACCATCGTTCAGAGTACAAGCGCCTTCACATAAACGATCTTGAGGGCATACTCTTCCACATACTTCAGGAAGGCTATTTGTAGAATGGCATAGGTCTGCTGCTTCCATAATATTTCCTTCATTTACAAGCTTTAACCAATCAGGAATATAATTATGTACTGGACACTTCCATTCACAATATGGATTTCCGCAGTCAAGACATCTGTGGGCTTGGTTAGAAGCCTGAACTTGATTGTACTCACCATAAATTTCAACAAAATTTATTTTTCTTTCATCAGGTGTTTTTTTCCCAGGATCAAATCTCCCCACATCTAGAAATTGAAAATTATTATCTAGTTTTTCGAAAGATACATATTCATTTCTATCGGAGATAATTTTATTTGAATCTTCAAAATTATTTTGTTTGTTAATAATTTCGTCTTTCCATTCATATAATCTTTTTTTGGCTTCATTTAGATCTGATATTGGAGCAAACGATTGTGTTTTATATTTTCCATTTATTCTAAATTTCCCATAAAAATATGGAGAACGCGGTTGAGTAAAGAGCAGAAGTCCTTTCTCTATTCGATATTGCTTGTTCTTATTATTCATTTTTAAAGTGTGAGTATGACATAGTATGACACTTTTTTTACAAAATTGGTAATTTTTAGGTATAATATGAAGTTCGCACATCAAAAATTATGCCAAAACTATATAAAAAAGATGATTTTAAGGATAACTGTGGGTTCGGTCTCATTGCTAATATCAATGGTATAAGCTCTAGAAAAATTGTCACTGATTCTATTAAAGCACTTGTAAGCATGACCCACAGAGGTGGGATTGGATCTGACGGTAAAACAGGCGATGGTTGTGGTCTATTGGTTGATATCAATAAAGACTTTTATAAAGATGTTCTTTTCAAAGAGCAAAAAATAAATTTGCCAGACAGATATGCAATTGGACAAATGTTTTTATCGTCAAACATAAATGACTTGCTTCCAAAAATTAACAATATTTTAAAGAGTGAGAATCTTGAGCTAATAACATTCAGGGAGGTACCAGTTAATAAAAAAGTTCTTGGAGAAATAGCCCTTGATTGTTTGCCAAATATATATCAAATTTTTATATCTCCAAATAGTCAAAATGATGATGAAAAAGATTTTCAAACTTCATTATTACAAGCTAGAAAGTTTATAGAAGAAATATATCTTGATGATGAAGAATTATACTTTTGCAGCTTTTCCTCAAAAACTATTATTTACAAGGGATTGATGCTGCCAAATGATATTAATAATTTTTATACTGACTTAAAGTCAAAAGAGTTTAAGTCATCTATCTGTGTTTTCCACCAAAGATTCTCAACAAACACTAGTCCAAGATGGCATTTAGCACAGCCATTTAGATACCTTGCACATAATGGAGAGATTAATGCTATCAGAGGAAATAGAAACTGGGTAAAAGCAAGGTCAAGTATCTTTTCTACTCCTTTGATTCCAAAAATTCAGCAATTCAAACAGATTGTTAATGAAGATGGCTCAGATTCGTCAGCTTTAGATAATATGATTGAAATTCTAATCAAGGGCGGTATTGATATATTTAGATCAATAAGAATGTTGCTTCCACCTGCTTGGCAAAATGCACAATTATTAGATCCTGACGTAAGGAGTTTTCATGAGTATAACTCTATGCATATGGAGCCATGGGATGGTCCTGCAGGAATTGTAATGTCAGATGGAAAATGGGCTATCTGTGTTTTGGATAGAAATGGCTTGCGTCCAGCAAGATTTCAGATTGATCATGATGATGTTATCTCTATAGCCTCTGAAACTGGTATCAAACCTATTAATGAAAATGATGTAGCATTCAAAGGCAGAGTGTCACCGGGTGGAATGATTGCTATAAATACTGAAACTGGGCAAATCTGTACAGAAAAACACATTGATCAGAGGCTTAAAAATAAAGCTCCATATAGAGATTGGCTTAAAGAGAGCAGCATTTATGTTGAGTCAAGCCTTGATTCATATGAAGGTCCTGGATTAAAAAAATACGATTCAGAAGAATTTAGCATATCTTCAAAATTATTTTTACTTCACAAAGAAGAAAGGACATCTGTAATTAAACCTCTCGCAACAGATTCTCAAGAAGGCACAGGTTCAATGGGAGATGATACTGCGCTTGCAGTGATGAGTAAAATGCATCGACAAATTTATGACTATTTTAGACAGCAATTTGCACAGGTCACCAATCCTCCAATTGATTCTTTAAGAGAAGTGAGTGTCATGTCACTTGAAACATGTTATGGCCCCGAATTGAATGTTTTTGATGAAACTCCTGAGCATGCCAAAAGGTTAGTTACAACATCTCCAGTACTTTCTCACAAAAAACTTCAATCCATTCTAAATAATCCGTATTTTGAAAGCAGTGAAATATTATTGGAATACTCTAGGGACACTTCTCTAAGTGATGCTTTGAAATTGCTAAAAAAAGAAGTAGAAAAAATTGTTACTGAAGGAAAAATTATTATTCATTTGAAAGAATCATTACCTGAAAAAGGATCATTACCAATAAACGCATTACTTGCAGTTGGATGCGTTCATCAGCATCTTGTAAAGATAGGTCTCAGATCAAAAGCAAATATAGTTATATCATCATCTTCTGCAAGAGATACTCATCAAATTGCTTGTTTAATTGGTTTTGGAGCAACGGCCGTATATCCATCTCTTGCCTACCAAACCATTTTGGATCTCACAGATAGAAATGAACTCAAAGGTGACCCTCATCAAAATTGTGCTCGTTATAGAAAAGGTATTAATAAGGGCATACTAAAAATTATATCTAAGATGGGCATATCAACAATTTCTAGCTATCGCGGATCTCAATTATTTGAAATAGTTGGGTTAGATGACGGAGTTGTAAATGAATGCTTTACTAATACAGTAAGCAGAATTCAAGGAAAAAGTTTTAATGACCTTGATAAAGAGATTAGAAAGCTTGATGAATACGCCAGATCTAATTTATCAGATATAAGTGTAGGAGGTCTTTTAAAATATGTTCATGGCGGTGAATACCATACTTATAATCCTGAGATAGTTAAGAAGCTTCAAGAGGCCGTATCTTCTGGCTCAAATGAAGTCTATAAAGAGTATTCATCATTAGTAGATAATAGACCCCCTGCAATGTTAAGAGATTTACTTGGTTTAAAGTACTCAACTAAGAAAGTCAGTGAAGAACCCGAAGATATAGATAAGATTATCAAAAGGTTTGATTCAGCTGGGATGAGTTTGGGATCCCTGTCACCAAAGGCTCATGAGACACTAGCAGAAGCAATGAATGCTTTGGGAGCAAGATCAAATTCTGGAGAGGGCGGAGAAGGAAAGCACAGGTACGGAACTAATAAGATGTCCAAAATTAAACAGATTGCTTCAGGTAGATTTGGAGTTACACCTCATTATCTTGTCAATGCTGAAGTTCTTCAAATTAAAATAGCGCAAGGTGCTAAGCCAGGTGAAGGCGGGCAGTTACCAGGTGGTAAAGTTAATGATTTAATCGCTGAACTAAGATATTCAACACCTGGAATAACTCTTATATCACCCCCTCCCCATCACGATATTTATTCAATTGAAGACCTTGCTCAACTTATATTTGATTTAAAACAGGTAAATCCAAGTGCATTAGTCTCAGTAAAGCTTGTTTCTGAACCAGGTGTTGGAACTATAGCTTCAGGAGTAGCTAAAGCTTATGCTGACTTAATAACAATCTCAGGACATGATGGAGGAACTGGAGCAAGCCCCCTTACATCAATAAGATATGCTGGCTCGCCTTGGGAATTGGGACTTGCTGAAGCCCATCAAAGTCTGAGAGAATCTGGTTTAAGACATAAAATTAGACTTCAGACTGATGGCGGTATGAAAACAGGACTAGATGTTATAAAGGCTGCCATTTTAGGTGCGGAATCATTTGGATTTGGTACAGGTCCAATGATTTCAATGGGTTGTAAATATTTAAGAATATGTCATTTAAATAATTGTGCAACAGGTGTTGCAACACAAAGAAAAGATCTTATTAATCAACACTTTATTGGTGAGAAAGAAAAGGTTATGAATTACTTTAAGTTTATTGCTGAAGATGTTAGAGAACATCTTAAAAAAATGGGTGTTAAAAAACTTGAAGATATTATCGGACAAACAAAATACCTTGAGCAAATAAAAGATCTTGAGCCTCAATACAAAAATATTGACCTCTCAGGTCTTTTGGATACTAACGAAAAAATTAAAGAATCTCATTTTTGTACATCTACACATAATGAACCATGGGATAAAGGTATTTTAGCGAATGAAATAATGACTCAGGCTAAAACGTTTATAGATAACGAAAGAAAAGGAACACTTAATTATAAAATCTCTAACAGAGATCGATCCATTGGAGCAAAAGTTTCTGGATACATAGCACAAAAGTATGGAGAAAATGGACTTAAAAAATCACTGACTCTTAAATTTAAAGGCTCAGCTGGACAAAGCTTTGGATGCTGGAATGCAAACAATCTTAATCTTTTGGTTGATGGCGATGCAAATGATTATGTAGGAAAAGGAATGAACGGTGGAAGAATAGTTATTAAAAATCAGTCAGACTATGTAAAAGAAAATAGAGAAACAGTTTTGGCTGGAAACACCTGCTTATATGGTGCTACAGGAGGGGAGCTATTCATTGCTGGCTCAGCAGGTGAAAGATTTGCTGTTAGAAATTCTGGAGCCAATGCCGTAGTTGAGGGAACTGGTGATCATTGTTGTGAATATATGACTGGTGGACATGTAACAGTTCTTGGTCCTGTGGGATTAAATTTTGGTGCAGGTATGACGGGTGGCTTTGCCTACATTCTTGACGAAGATAGAACATTTTTTGATAAATGTAATAGAGGATTAGTAAATCTAGAGAGAATTACTACAGAAGAAATGCAGCCGCACAGGAAGCATTTAAAAGAAATATTAGAAAAACACTATAAATATACTAAAAGCTCCAAAGCAAAAGAGGTTTTAAATGATTTTGAGAAATTTGAGTCATTTTTCTGGCTTGTAGTTCCTGCAGCTTCAAATATTCAAGATTTATTGAAAGCAACAACTGCGAACGCAGCTTAGTCGAGAGACTTAATTACATTTTTAATGTCGTATTTTGAAGTCTTAAAAGCATTAAATTTTTTATCTATTAAAACTAAATTAAGTTTTCCATCTTTAACTTTTTTATCTGATGCCATATATTTTTTTAACTTTGAATAATTATATTTACTATGGTCTGTATTTAATCCAAGGGAATCAATCATATTGATAATGTTGTCAAGTTGATAATCCTTTAAATGTCCTTCATAAAATGAAACTTTAGAGGCAATTACCATACCTAGTGTAATTGCTGCTCCATGAGTAATTTTTTTATAGTTGTTATATGCTTCAATAGCATGTCCAAATGTATGACCAAAGTTTAATATAGCTCTAATACCTGCTTCTTTCTCATCTTTCGTAACAATTTTTGATTTTGTTTTTATAGATTCTTCTATTATTATTTTTAAAATTGCTCCATCTCTTTTAATAATTTTTTGAGAGGAATCTTCGATCATTCTTTTTAATTTTTTATTACCTATTAGAGAATATTTCAGCACTTCACCTAAACCTGATTTGTACTCAACTTCTGACAATGTTTTTAAAAATAATGTTGATATCAAAACTAATTTGGGATTATAAAAAGCTCCAAGAAGATTTTTACCTTGTGAAAGATTAATAGCAGTCTTACCACCAACTGAAGAATCTACTTGCGAAAGTAATGTAGTTGGAATTTGTATGTAGCTGATACCCCTTAAATAAGTTGAAGCTGCAAAACCGGTAATATCACCAACTACACCGCCACCCAATGCGATTAAACAATCTGAACGATCAAATTTTAATTCAGTCAACTTATTAATAATATTTTGATAAGACTTGAATGATTTAGATTTTTCACCTTTATTCAAAGTTAAAGAATGTAGATTTTTAACATTGATATTTTTTTTCAGATTTTTTAAATATTTTTTAGGCACTCCATTATCAGTAATAATTAAAACTTTATTTTCTTTTGATAAAAAGTTATTAAGAGTAGTTTTGGATATTTCTTTATTTGTTATATGAATAGCATATCTTGAGTCACCTTTTCCGGCTGATAAAATAGACATAACTAAATTTTTACAACCTTGATAATCTCAGCTGCAACCTCTTGGCTAGACTTATTTTCTGTATTAATGATATGGTCTGAAACATTTTTATAAAGATCTTTTCTTTCTTCATGAAGCTTTGTTAGTATTTGGCTAGGATCACCATTTTTTAGTAGAGGTCGATCTTTATCTTTTGAAGTTCTTTCGACTTGCGTTGAAATCGGAGTTGATAAATAAAAAACTGTCCCTCTCGATGACAAAAGCTCTCGGTTTATTTTTGATAGAACTATTCCTCCACCTGTAGACAAAACAATTGAATTTTTCTTAACCATTTCTTCGAGCATTTCGCTCTCTCTTTTACGAAAACCTTCTTCACCCTCTAAATCAAATATCCAATCAATTGATGCCCCTGTTCTCGCTTCAATTTCATCATCCGTATCAAAAAAATTCAAAAATAATTCATCAGATATAAGTTTTCCAACGGTAGATTTACCGGAACCCATCGGACCAACAATAAAAATATTCATAGTTAATAAATTTAAGCCGAAATTTTAACATCTAGATTGAAAATTACACTTTTTAAATGTTAAAAAGATTTATTCTGTAGTATTAAACATTTAAAATAAGTTATGCAGAAAATTATAAAAAATTTATTTTTTATTGGAATTTTTGTCAGCATACTCTCAATATTTTTAATTCTTGGTACATACTTGGCTATGAAGCCTAATCTTCCTCAAATTAAGTATGTAGATGAATCAGAGCTTCAAATGCCACTCAAGGTATATACGAAAGATGGTGTTTTAATAGGAGAATTTGGTGAAATAAAAAGAAGAGCAACAAGTTTTAATGATATTCCAAATAATATTAAAAATGCTTTTCTTTCTGCTGAAGATGATAATTTTTTTAATCATCAGGGCATAAGCTACTCAGGATTAATAAGATCTTTTGTAAGGTGTTTGAGACCCTCTGGATGTCAAGGCGGTGGAGGAACTATAACGATGCAAGTCGTTAGAGGATACTTGTTGACTCCTGAACAAACAATTGTAAGAAAAATTAAAGAAATTTTTTTAGCACTAGAACTGGAGAGTAATATTGATAAAGAAGAAATATTTGAACTCTACGTTAATAGAATTTTTTTAGGCAACCGTTCTTATGGAATCGAAGCAGCAGCTAATACATATTTTAATAAAAATTTATCCGATTTAACTGTTAGCGAATCAGCAACTATCGCTGCAATTGCTCAACTCCCTTCAAGAATTAATCCAGTGAAAAATCCTAGAAGGACACTTCAAAGAAGGGATTGGATTCTGTCTAGAATGTATTTACTCAATCATATTGATAAAAATGAATATTTAAATGCAATTTCAGAGGATATAAAAATAGCAAAAAATATAAATCTATATGATATTGATGCCAAACATTTAGCAGAGTATGTCAGACAGGAAGTTATAAATAGATATGGTCTTAGAGCTTACAAAGAGGGCTGGTCAGTTTATACAACTATTGATTCAAGTTCACAAAATATCGCAGTTAAAAGCGTTTTAAATGATTTATTTGTGTATGACAAAAGGCATGGCTGGAGGAAACCAGACAACTATGGGAATCTTTTTAACGATGAGCAAAAAGAATTTCTAGAAAATTCAAATACTAGTTTCCTTTTTGATGATCTTTATTTTGGAGATATTGATCTAGCTGAGGACAATATCTCAAATAAGCTCAGTAATATATTTGACTCTTATGCCTTTTATGAAACTCATATGAAAGCGTTAATTACGAATGTAAACGATGATGAGATAAGTTTTATAAACGAAAATTTTGAGTTAGGTAGTATAAACTGGAGTGATCAATATGATTGGGCAAGAGAACAAATATCAATCAATGAATTGGGTTCAAAGCCATACAATTTCAATCAAATTCTAAGTTTTGGCGATTTTGTCTATTTAAAAATAGATAATAATTCATATACCCTTGATCAAATACCAAATGTTGAATCATCTTTAATATCAATTAATCCGAATTATGGAGACGTAATAGCTTATGTTGGTGGAAAGAATTTTAATGAAAGTAATTTTGATCGTGTAAGGTTGTCTTTTCCTCAATCTGGATCAAGTTTTAAACCGTTTATTTATTCATCTAGTCTTGCTAGTGGATATAACCTTTCAAGTTTAATAAATGATGCTCCTATTGTTTTTGAGGACGAGAATCTTGAAAGTGAATGGAGACCTCAAAATTATACTGGAGATTTTTATGGACCAATATCTATTAGAGATGCTTTAGTAAAATCCGTAAATATTGTTTCAATAAAACTTCTTAGAGAAATAGGAATTGAAAATTCACATGAATATTTAAATAATTTTGGTTTCAAAAAATCAAGACTTCCAAAAGATTTATCATTGGCTTTAGGCTCAGGCAATTTTTCCCCAGCCGAAATGGTCAGAGCCTACAGTGTTATTGCAAATGGTGGATTTATTCCTGATATACATTTCATCGACAGTATTAAAGATATGGATGGTAATAATATATTTTCCCAAAACGAATACGAGACCCAATTTAATAATCAAAATATTTCTGCTTTTCCTTGGCTTGATACAATAGAAATGAATGCAAAAAGACCATACCATGTCTTGAATCCATTGAATAATAAAGAAAAAGTTATTGATGAAAGGGTAGCATTTTTAATGGCAGATACCTTGAAAGGCTTTATGAAAAATGGTGTAGCTGGAAGAAAGTCAGAGTTTCTTGAAAGAGATGATATTGGAGGGAAAACAGGAACTACAAATGATTCAATAAGCACATGGTTTTCAGGATTTCATAAAGATTTAGTTACAACTGTATGGGTTGGCACGGACGATTTCACCTCTCTTGGAAAGGACGAATATGGCTCTACTATTGCTTTACCAATCTGGCTAAATTATATGGACTTTAAATTGAAAAGTTTAGACATTTCAAAAGAAGAGATACCTGAGAATATATCTTTTGTAAGGGTTAATAAAAATACAGGAGAAATTGAAACTGAATCTTCTGAAAATACATATTTTGAGCTGTTTTTAGAAGAGAATATAAATTAGTTTTTAAATATACTTACTGATAACAAAGCCCAAATATTTTCTATATATGCAGAGGGAGAATCTTTAAATTTAGATCTAATAAATCTTCCTATATTTCCCTCAAGAGTGGTTATTATCAATTGAGCTGAGACGCCTGCCTGAGATCTAAGATTTTTTTCGTCTTCTTTCAACATTTGTCTTATTACTAGCTCAAATCTCTCGTAAAACTGATTGACGTTTTCACTCACATTTTGTTCGTCTGATGAAAGCGCTTCTCTTGATAACAATCTAGCAAAACCTTTATTTTTTTCGACAAAAATCATGAAAAAAATAAATGCGTTCTTAACTTTTTCTTTTGAAGAGATCTTTTCTTTTTTTAATTCATTGCATTTAGCAAAAACTGTATCATCACAAAATGAAAACAGCTCTGCATAAATTGAACGTTTGCTTGGAAAATGTCTGTAAAGTGCAGCTTCAGTGATATTTGATTTTTCTGCTAAGGAGGCGGTAGTTATTTTTGACATGTTCCTCTCCTCAAGCATACCTGCTAATGACTGAAGAATTATATTTTTCCTATCTTTTTTCATTAATTAATCTAAATTTATATCAATATCCGGACAAATGCGAGAAAGTTCATCTATAAAATTCCTTTGAATAGTTTTTAAATCATCTTCAGTATTTCCTTCAAAGCGCATCACAAGTTTTGGAGTTGTGTTTGATGCTCTCAACAGCCCCCAACCGTTGTCAAAATTTATTCTTAATCCATCAATAGTTATCTTTTCTCCCTTCAAATTACATCTTTTCGAGAAATCTTCAATTATTTTAAATTTAGTTTCATCCGTGACAGTTATATTTAATTCTGGAGTTGAGAAGAGGCTCGGCAGTTCTTCATTTAGTGATGAAATACTTTTTTTACTGTCTGATATCAATTCAATTATTCTTGCTCCTGAATAATGACCATCATCAAAACCGTACCATTTATCATTAAAGAATATGTGTCCACTCATTTCACCAGCTAACAAGGGATTATGATCTTTGATACCATTTTTAATATGAAAGTGACCTGTTGGCGACATTATTGGTGTACCGCCTAAATCTTTAATAAGATTTTGTAGAGCATTTGAACACTTAACATCAAAAATAATAGACCCTTTATTTTTATTGAGAATTTGCTTGCTGAACATCATAAGAATTTTATCAGGATAAATAACTTGGCCTTTATCAGTAACTAATCCTACTCGGTCGCCATCACCATCAAATGCTAAACCCAAATCAGCCTTTGTTGATTTAACTCTTTCAATTAAATCTTTCAAATTTTCTAATTTTCCAGGATCAGGATGATGATTAGGAAAGTTACCATCGACTTCACTATAGAGCTCAACAACTTCACATCCTAATTCTTTGAATAATTTTGGAGCTATGCATCCCGCAGCACCATTTCCACAATCAATTACAACTTTTATTTGAACATCATCTGCAATTTGAATGCTATTTTTTACTTCTTCAATATATTTACTTTTGATATCTATGTACTCAATTTTGCCTGGAACTTCGGATCTGTTTTTATTTTTAACTATCAGTCTATATATTTCATTACCAGAGACTGGCTTATCATTGATAATTAGCTTTATGCCATTATAGTTTTTTGGGTTATGGCTTCCTGTAATCATTACACCACTTTTGTATTTATTTTGTTTTGCAGCAAAGTAGAGAAGTGGAGTAGTAACTAGCCCAATATTTTTTACATTTATTCCATATTCGGAAAGAGATTTTTCTAATGAATTTAGCAAAGACTCTCCTGAAAGCCTTCCATCTCTGCCAATGCATATTTCTTGAACATTTTCTTGTTCACATTTAATAGCAATTGCTTTTGATATATGGCTTATTGAATTTTCGTCTATTTGATCAGGATAAATACCCCTAATATCATATTCTCTAAAAATTGATTTTGATATTTCCATCATTTTTCTTTAGTTATATGTATGATTTTGCAATAATACTTATTCACAATTATATCTTGAAACGTGTTTGTAAATACTGAAAATAAATATATATGGAAAAATGGGTCATTTGAAAAATGGAATGATTCAAATGTACATATTTTATCTCATACTTTGCATTACGGAACTGGCGTATTTGAGGGTGTTAGGGCATACAAAACTGAAAGTGGCCCAGCAATATTTAGGTTAATCGATCATACCAACAGACTTTTTGATGCAGCCTCAAAAATTAGTATAAAAATCCCATTTTCAGAATCTGAATTAAATGCAGCTCAGTGTGACACTCTTTTGAAAAACAATCTTGAAGAGGGTTACATAAGACCTATTGTTTATTTGGGTAATGAAGGTCTTGGACTAAGGGCAAAAGACTTAAGTATAAATGTAGCTATTGCTGCATGGGAATGGCCATCATATATGGACCCAAAAGCGAAAGAAAATGGTATTTCTGTTATGAAATCTTCACATAAACAATATGAAAACCCACTTCACTCAGGTAACAAAATAATTGGAACTTATTTTAGCAATACAATGGCTCTTCATGAAGCTTTAGACAACGGAGCTGATGAAGCAATAATGCTTGATAAAGATGGATTCATATCTGAGGGAAGTGGTGAGAACATTTTTATTGTTAAAAATGATAGTATTTTTACTCCAACTACAAATCACTGTTTAAACGGAATTACAAGGCAGTCAGTTATTCAGATTGCAAAAGATTTAGATTTCAGTATCCAAGAGAAAAATCTTGAATATGATGATTTACTTAATGCTGATGAGGCATTCTTTACAGGAACTGCTGTTGAAATAACGCCAATTTCAAAACTTGATAATAACTTAATAAGTAAAGGATCTAGAGGTGAAATTACACAGCGACTTCAGGAAAAATTTCAAGAAATAATATATGGTCAAGATAAGTCCTATCAAAACTGGTTAACATATATTAAATAAAGCTTTGCGTAATTTAAAAATAGCAATTCTAAGTTATCGAAGTGCACAGTTTGGCGGCGGTCAAGGTGTTTACGTAAAAGATATTTCATATGCATTAAGTTTGATGGGACACGCTGTTGATGTTATCTCAGGACCACCATATCCGAATCTACATGATGACATTAATTTAATAAAATTACCTGGACTAGATTTATTTGAAACTTTTGATTTTAAAGATAGGTGTAATAAATTTCTTAAGAAAAGAAATAAGAATAAAAATGATTACTATGAGTTTTTATCGGTTTTGATGGGCGGCTTTCCTGAACCAAAAACATTTGGTGAAAGAGCAAATGAATATTTAAAGATTAATAATGATTATGATTTAGTTATTGATAATCAATCTTTGAGTTATGGAATTCTAGAAATTCAAAAACGATTGCCTTTTATCGAAATTATTCATCATCCTATAACTATTGACTATAAGTATGAACTTCAGTCATCTAAAAAAATTAAATACAAAATTTCTAGGCACAGATGGTATTCATTTTTAAAAATGCAAAAAAAAGTTGCACCAAGCATTAAGAGAATAATTACTCCATCAAATAGTTCAAAAAAAGGAATCGTTGATGAATTCAAATGTAATAAAAATAATATAACTGTAATAAATAATGGCCTAGATACAAACGAATTCGCACCTATAAAAAATTTTTCAAGAAATAAATATAGACTTATTACTACTGCAAGTGCTGATGTTCCGCTAAAGGGTTTGGATTATTCATTAAAGGCCTTAAAAATGCTCAAAAAAGATTTCCCAAAGATACATCTAATAGTAATTGGAAATATTAAAAAAAATGGGCATACAGAAAGATTAATAAAAAAATTAAATCTTGAGGAAGATATATTCTTTAAATCCAATTTAACAAAACATCAAATTAGAGAGCTCTATGCCTCAAGCTCAATTGCTATAGTAAGCTCTTTGTATGAAGGTTTTGGTTATCCCGTTATAGAAGCAATGAGTTGCGAAATACCTCTAATTGCAACAAATGTCTCTGCAATTCCTGAGCTTACATCAAACTATGCAAGATTAATTGAATCCAAAAATGAAGAAATGATCTTTAATAGTGTTAAGGAGATATTTTTAGATTATCCTAAACATATTGAAGTTGCTCGTAAGGCTAGGGAGCACGTAATTAAAAATTTTAACTGGATTAAGATTACAGAAGAGTATGAGAAAATTATTTCCAAAACTATAGAAGAATTTAATAATGCTAACTTTTAATTTTAAAAAATATGACTTAAATAAAGAGGGGTCAATGCTTGACGTTGGCTGTGGCGAAGGCAGACACATATTTGGAGTAATGCAGGAATATCCAATGATGAAATGTATTGGTCTGGATATGGATAATGATTCTCTTCAAAAAGCCGAAGAGGGCTATGCATATTTTGAATCAATATCTGATGCAGGTGCTGAATTTATGAAAGGATCAGCATACTCACTGCCTTTTTCAGATAATACTTTTGATCTAATAGTTTGTTCAGAAGTTTTAGAACATCTACATGAATATAATGACGCAGTTATAGAAATAAATAGAGTTTTAAAGCCAGGAGGAAAATTTTACGCAAGTGTTCCTGCTTCTTGGCCTGAAAAGATTTGTTGGTATTTATCTAAGGATTATCAAAATCAGCCTGGAGGGCACTTAAGAATTTTTAATCAAAGAGAGCTTATTAATGAAATTGAGGAATGTGGATTTAAATTTCTCTCATCTGAAAAATTTCATTCGATTCATAGTCCATATTGGTGGTTGAGGTGTTTGTTTTGGAATTCACAGGATACAAATTTAATTGTAAGAGCATATAAGAAAATTCTTGAAAGACATATTCTTAAAAAACCTAAAATCATTGATAGTGTTGATAAATTAATGAATCCGATCATGGGTAAAAGCTTTTCGATGTATTTTGAAAAGATGTAAAAATGCATCATCCAAAAAAAATATACTCTTCAAAAGACTTGGAGATCAAATTTTTTAGAAACCTCGGTAAATACATAAAAAATATTCAGCATGAATCTGGCGCAATACCATCTAACGAAGATGGCTCGCATGATCCATGGGATCATATTGAGTCAATAATGGGATTAAATTTTTCAAATGAATATGAAGCCTCCAAGAGAGCATTTAATTGGCTCATAAGAAATCAAAATATAGATGGCAGTTGGTACGCAAAATATAAAAACGATACTCCAATTGAAAAAAATAAACCAACTCATTTTGGACCATATATATCAGTAGCAGCCTTACATTTTTACAAAATTTCTAAAGATAAAGATTTTCTAGAAAAAGTTTGGCCAACAATTGAATTAGCAATTAATTTTTCAGTAAATCTTCAAACAAAAAACGGGACAATACCATGGTCAATTGATAAGCATGAAGAAATAGAACATGATTTTCTAATAACTGGCTCATCTTCAATTTTAAAAAGCATTGAATGTGGATTAGCAGTTTCTAAAATTTTGAATAAGCGTGAAAATACTGAAAGTTGGATAAAATCCTATGATCTGCTTTCTGAAGCAATTAAAAATCCAAATGGAAAATTTGATATTCTAAAAGATAGAAAAAGATTTTCTATGGATTCCTATTATCCAATTCTATCGGGATGCTTAAATAAAAATCAAATCAAACTTTATATAGATAAAATTTTTGCTGATTTTTACGTAAATAAAATTGGTGTAAAGTGCGTTATTGAAGAGCCATGGGTCACTGTTGCTGAAACTTCAGAATTCATAGTATCTCTTATGATTTCTGGTGATTTTAATAAAGCCAAACAACTTCTTAATGATATTTTGAATATTTCTGATGAAAACAAAATTCCTTATATGGGATGGCAGTATAAAGAAAATATTTTTTGGCCAAATGAAAAACCAAGTTGGACTGCTGCAGCTCTTATTATTGCTGCTGATTCTGTCCTAAATTTTTCAAGCGCTTCCGATTTATTTTTGAAGAATCAATCATCCCTTTATTAGACAAGCTATAGTATCCACTCGCTCATAAAGTTTGTATTTATTTTTTAATGCTTTTTGAAATATTTTATATGGCGCTTGGCCGCCCTCATTAGGATTTTCAAATATGTCGTGTATTACCAAGCAACCATCA
Organism: uncultured SAR86 cluster bacterium; assembly: GCA_902630885.1. Classification (GTDB taxonomy): domain Bacteria; phylum Pseudomonadota; class Gammaproteobacteria; order Magnimaribacterales; family D2472; genus SAR86A. The sequence goes on from CACOWI010000005.1 coordinate 62,614, forward strand.
GTGATAATTTTTGATTCCCAGTATTTATAATCATTATTAGCCGATTCATATGAATGCCCACCATCAATAAAAAGCAAACTAATATTTGACTGCCAATTTTTAGATAATCGTTTAGATTCTCCAATTATTGGAACAATATTTTCTGCCTTACATTTATTTATGTTTTTAATTAACAATGGAAGGGTATTTACTCTGTTATTTTTGTAATCATATATTTCTTCATCAAAATATTCCTCATTAAATTGATGTTCTTCTGAGCCAAGATGGTGATCTATCGTATAAACATACTCATTATTTTTTTTTGCTCCTAAAGAAAGATACAAAGAAGACTTCCCACAATAAGTTCCAATTTCCATAATAGGCCCAAGTTTCGAAAAGTTTTTTGCCCATTTAAAAAGGGCCTTACCTTCGTGTTCAGGCATAAACCCCTTTATTTTTCTTATTTGATCAAAGTTCACTTATAAATTTTTTCCTTTCCAAGAGTTGATTTAAACCTTCTATGCTGCCAAAGGTATTCATGAGGATGAAGTTTTATCTTATTTTCAATAGTTAAATTTAATTGTTTTGAAAATTTCTCAGTTGATGATTGGTCAAGATTTAATTCTTCAAGCTCTAATATTAGCTCTCCCTCATTAAAAAAAGAGTTAATAAAAAAAACTTTACATCCGGTCTTTTCAATTATTTTTAATGGTGCTGTTACAGTTGCGGCAGGAATACCAAAAAAGTTTAGCTCAATAGACTTTTTGATCCCATAATCTTGATCTGGAGCATATAAAACAGTCTTACCTTTTTTTAACCATTTGATAAAAGTAAAAGTATTATCTCTATCTGTTATTCCTCTCAAGCTTTTAAGTCTTCCTGATCTTTGAATATTTTCAAACATTTTTGAATTATGTTTTCTTTCAATACCATAAATTTCTGCATGCATAGCTATTATTCTTGAATCAAGTTCAAGATGAAGAGAATGTTTAAATAACAAAAGAATACCACTTCCAGTATCTTGATTCCTTAATATATCTTGCAGACCATTAATTTTATAAGGAATGTTTTTTTTAATTCTTTCATTTGACCAGAACCATGCAATGCCCGTATAAAATATAGCTTTTGCAAATTCAATTGTATTTTCTTTGTGAATGTTATTTCTATCGTATTTATTCAGATCCTTAAAACATAACTCAATATTTACTTTGCTTATTTTATTTCTCTTCAAAGGTAATGAATTAATCAAACTACCAATAACAGTTGCTAATACATATTGAAACTTTATTGGAAAAAGAATTAATATTTTCCAAAAACTTATAAGAATTATTAATAAAGCATTTTTCATTTGATATTAAGATGTATCATTACATTATTAAATTGTTAGATATTTTATGATGTTATTTATCTATAACTCAGTTTTATTATTCCTGTTACCTCTTATGGTAACAAGAATTATAATCAAGGGCTTTAAAGATAGAGATTATATATCTAATTTTTTAAATAGATTTGGAATATACAAGCAATCTTCTAGAAAAAATCTTGTTTGGTTTCATGCAGTTAGTTTAGGAGAGGTAATTGGCTCAGAGCAACTGGTAAGAAAATTTAAGAATGATAATAATATAATTTTAACTGTATCAACTCCGACTGGCTTAAGGCATGCTCAAAATATCTATGATAATGATGTAGATGTTGTATACGCACCATGGGATTTCTATATATTTGTGAATGCATTTATTAAAAAATTCAATCCTATCTGTCTTGTTTTATTTGAAACAGAAATATGGCCGTCAATGATTTATTTAGCTTCTAAAAGAAAGATTCCAATAATCCTATCAAATGCACGATTATCTGAGTCTTCTTTAAAAAGGTATTTATTGTTCAAATCATTTTCAAAGTCTGTTCTTAAAAGAATTTCTTTAGTTCTAGCACAAAGTAATAAACATGTTGAGAGGTTTATTAAAATTGGAGTCTCAAATGAAAAGATCAAACAGGTCGGCTCGGTAAAGTTTGATGCTGAAATAAATAATAACGAATCAAATCAAATAATCACAAGTAATAAAATCTTCCTAGCAGCAAGCACTCATGAAGGAGAGGAGGAGATTGTTATAGATTCTTATTTTGATCTATTAGAAGAGTTCCCAAATTTAAAGTTAATAATAGTACCTAGACATCCAGAAAGAGCTAATTCAGTATTGGAGATTTTTAAAAATAGAAAATTGAGTGCTGTTATAGAACCAAATCTTAATTTTGACATTGAAAATACTAATGCGACTATTATTAATTCAACTGGTAAATTAAATTCATTATATGAAACTGCTGAAATAGCATTTATTGGCGGTAGCCTAAATAGCAAATATGGCGGACATAATTTTATTGAGGCTGCAAAAAATAAATGTGCAATTATTGTTGGCCCATTTATGAAAAATTTTGAGGATATTTTAACTTTGTTTCAAGCTGAGAATGCTTGTGTTCAATTGGAATCTAATACTGAACTATCAAATGCATATAGAGAATTGCTAAATAATGATGAATTAAGAATTAATATGGTAGATAATGCTTCTGAGGTGGTAGCTAAAAATATTGGCTCATCAGATAAACAATACAAACATATACATGATTTAATTAATTATGAAATTAGTAACAGCAATAATTAAACCTTTTAAGGTTGAAGAGGTAAGAACTTCATTAGATGAAATTGGAGTTTCAGGTATGACGATGACAGAAGTTAAAGGCTTTGGTAGGCAAAAGGGTCATACAGAACTATACAGGGGAGCAGAATATACTATTGATTTCCTTCCAAAGATAAAAATTGAGATTGCAGTGACTGATGAAATGGTAGAACAAGTTAAGGCTGCTATTATAAAATCATCTGCTTCTGGAAAAATTGGAGATGGAAAGATATTCGTTTCACCAATCGATGAGGTTGTTAGAATTAGAACTGGTGAAACAAATGAGGACGCTCTCTAATAGACAAATCACATAAATCAATAGTATTTCTTTTTGGGCCAACAGCATCAGGAAAATCAGATTTAGCAATAAATTTTGCAAAAAAATATCCTATAGAGTTGATTAGTGTAGACTCAGTCATGGTTTATAAAGACTGCAACATAGGTTCTGCAAAACCTTGTAAAAATATACTTGAGAAACATCATCATCATTTGGTCGACATTGTTACCCCGGATAAAGTCTTTACGGTTGCAGATTTTTACAAACATTCAATAAAAATAATCGAAGAAATTCACAATAAGAACAAACTACCAGTATTTGTTGGGGGTTCTATGATGTATTTTAAATCTTTATACACAGGAATAAATGATTTGCCAGAAAGAGATCAAAAATTTAGAGATAGTATGATTAAACTTAAGTTAGATAGTGAGGACTTTTTTTTGCATAAAAAGCTAAATCAAATAGATCCTGATTATGCTAATAAAATTAACAAAAATGATGAAGTGAGGATCATTAGAGCTCTAGAGGTATATAAAAAAACTGGAAAAAAAATGAGTGAAATTTTTTCTGATGACACAAAAAATAATCTATCAGATAAATTTAACGTTCTTCAATATTGCATTTCTGTTGATAGAGATACTCTCCATAATAGAATTGAAGCTAGATTAAAAAAGATAATTGAACAAGGTTTGGTGGACGAAGCAACGAATATACTAAATAAATACAATATTGATTTTGATCATCCTCTAAGAAAATCAGTTAACTATAAACAAGCATTTGATTTCATTGAAAAAAAGTATGATCACGAAACTTTTTTTAACAAAGCACTTTACGCAACTAGACAGCTAGCAAAAAGACAAACTACATGGATAAGAAGTTGGGATAAATTTAAAGAAATCAAACTAAACAAGTTTTCAATGCTTGAAAATGACATTAAAAAATTAATTACGGCACTTTAAATGTGATAATAAGTCCCAACATAAGTTTATAATACTAGTTTCAAATGAGGTAATACAAAAAGTGAATTGGGAAAATCAAAATAAAGACCCTTGGGGTAATAAAAATGACGCACCGGATTTTGATGAGTTAATGAAGAAATTTTCATCTATTCTCGGAGGTAAAAAATCATCTTCTAATGGGTCAGGCGATAGCGGAAATGGCGGTGGATTTAAGTTCCCTTCATCAAGAATATTTATATATGCTTTGTTTGGATTTTCGATTGTATATGCGACTCAATGTATATATCAATTAGATGCCTCTGAAAGAGCAGTAATATTAAGACTTGGTAAGTTTTATGAAGAACAGGAAGAAGGCCTTAACTTCAGATTAGCTGGAATAGATGACAGATACATTGAGAATGTGTCTCTAACAAGAAGATATACGCAAACAAACAGCATGCTTACAAAAGATGAAAATATCGTTGACGTAACAGTTTCAGCTCAATATAGAATTGCAAATTTAAAAGATTTTGTTCTTAACGTTAAGGATCCTGAAGGCAGTCTAAGAAATGCTATTGAGAGTGCATTAAGGCATGTGGTTGGTGATAACACTTTAGATCAAACTTTAACTGTTGGAAGAGAGAATATCGCACAAGAAGTTCAAACTAGACTTCAATCATACTTAGATATTTATCAAACAGGTTTGATTGTTCAACAAGTAAACATCGAAAAAACAGATCCTCCTGCTGCAGTGAAGAATGCTTTTGACGATGTTGTTGCTGCAAGAGAGGACAAAGAGAGATTGCAAAATGAAGCCGAAAGATATGCACTATCAATTGTTCCTGAAGCTAGAGGCCAAGCTCAGGCAAGAATCAGAGGTGCTGAGGCTTATAAAGAAGAGGTAGTCGCTAAAGCTGAAGGTGAAGTTGAGAGATTTAATCAACTTCTTGAGGAATATACAAAAGCTCCTGAGGTTACAAGAGATAGATTATATCTAGATGCATTGCAATCAGTTTTATCTAATTCAACAAAAATTATGGTCGATGTTGAAGGTGGCAACAATCTCTTATACCTGCCGCTTGATAAAATAATGGAAGAAAATAAAAAGAAAGGTGATGATGATGAATAGAAATACTTTTTACATAATTTTTGGCGCATTAACTTTTGGACTATTAATTAATAGTTTCTTTGTTGTGAATGAAAAAGAAAGAGCAATTGTATTTCAATTTGGAGAAGCTGTTAGACCCGATATACCTGTTGGATTTCATTTCAAGTTACCTATTATTCAAGATGTAAAGAAATATGACTCAAGAATTCAAACTCTCGATGAGGAACCAGATCGTATTTTAACAGTTGAAAGTAAGTATTTGCTTGTTGACTCATTCATTAAATATAGAATCACTGACGTATTAACATTTTATAAAGCAAATAACGGAAGCTTTAATAGTTTAAATAGTTTATTGGGACAAAGATCTGAGTTTGTTTTAAAAAATAACTTTGGTAAAAGAACAGTTAAAGAAGTTGTTTCAGGTGAAAGAGATGAATTAATGAGTATTATGCTCAGCTCTCTAAATGAATCTGTAAAAGATCTGGGTGTTGAAATAATTGATTTTAGAGTTAAAAGAATTGATCTGCCTTCAAACTTAAGTAATTCTGTTTACGAGAGAATGAGAACAGAAAGACAAAGACTTGCAGAAGAGCTTCGATCAGAAGGTAAAGAAATTGCAAGAGAAATTAGAGCAGTAGCAGATAAAGATAAAGTTGTTATTCTAGCTGAGGCATATAAACAAGCTGAGCAATTAAGAGGTGAGGGTGATGCAGAAGCAGCAGGAATATACGCAGATTCTTTTTCACAAGATCCCGAATTCTATGAATTTACTAGAAGTATGAAAGCTTATGTAGAAACATTTGAAAATAAATCAGATGTAATGCTTATTGATTCAGATTCAGAGTTTTTTAAATATCTTAACGATAAAAAAGATCAAGATTAGGCTCTCGAGTGTCTAACAATACTTTAATCCTAGGTCTTCAATGGGGAGATGAAGGTAAGGGAAAGATTGTAGATAACCTAAGTGATAAAATAGATATTGTTTGCCGTTTTCAAGGCGGCCATAATGCTGGCCATACTATTAAGGTTAATGGTGAAAAAACTGTATTACATTTAATTCCATCAGGAATACTTCATGAAAAATCTCAATGTTTAATAGGTAACGGGGTAGTTTTAGCTCTCGATGCACTTGATAAAGAAATTAATAATCTAATAGATAGGAATATAAATTTTACTGATAGATTTTTTGTAAGTTCATCTTGTACTTTAATTCTACCAAGTCACATATCGATCGATAAAGTAAGAGATAAAACAGAATCAATAGGAACTACAGGAAGAGGAATCGGTCCTGCATACGAAGATAAAATTGGAAGAAGAGCTATTAGGTTTGGAGATCTTGGGGATAAATCAAATCTAAACAAAAAAATTGAAAAGTTAGTGAAATATCATAATAGACTGCTAAATTTATATGACCATAAACCACATGACATAAATGAAGTGTATGAAGAGGTAATTAAATATGAAGACTTGTATAAGAAGTATTGTGTAGATTCACAAAATTTAATGCAGGAATGGGTTGAAGAAAATAAATCTATTTTATTTGAGGGAGCTCAAGGAACTCTTTTAGATATTGATCATGGTACTTATCCGTATGTTACATCATCAAGCACTACTGCAGGAGGTGTCTCTACTGGATTAGGTATTGGACCAAAATATATTGATAAAATTATTGGCATATCAAAAGCATATACGACTAGGGTCGGAGAGGGACCATTCATCACTGAGTTATTTGATGATAACGGTAAAATGCTTGCTGAAAAAGGAAATGAGTTTGGAGCAACAACTGGGCGACCAAGAAGATGTGGCTGGCTCGATCTAGTTGCATTAAAAAAATCTATTTTTATTAACTCCGTTACAGATTTATGCATAACCAAACTAGATGTTTTAGATGAAATGAAAAATATCAAAGTATGTATTGATTACAAAAATGATGAACCTGTATACAAAGATTTTGAAGGATGGTTATCCTCTACTGAGGGGATTACTGAATATGAAAGATTGCCCGAAAATGCAAAAGTCTACATCGAGTACATAGAACATTACACAAATAGTAGCGCTTCAATTATTTCAACTGGACCATCAAGAGATCAAACTATATTAAGATAACTTTTAGATATTTTTTTTTATAATTTTATCCAAAGTAGCATTTAAAAACTTATAAGAATCTGGACTTGAAAATTTCTTTGCTAATCTTATCGATTCGTCAATGATAATTGGTTTGTCTATAGAGCCATACACCATTTCATTGATTGCAAAAATGAGAATTGACTTGTCAATTAACTCTAAACTTGAGTCTGAGATATTTAAAGATTTAATTATTGATTCAATATTTTTTTTATTTTTTTCAATTGACTTTAGTGATTTTGAAAACATTTTAAAATCTAATTTTTTATTTTTATGTTCATTCTTGAACTGAATTATTATCTTTTCAATGCCATCATTACTAAATAACATTTGATAAATTGCTTGAATTAAATACTCTCTTGTTTTGATTATTATCTTGAAGTTAGATAGATTTTTCATTGATGAGATGTATTAAAGCATTTGAATTATTTTCAGTATTTTTTTCCAATCTCTCAATAAGTTGCTTTTCATTTTCAACACATAAAACATTATTAATTATTGCAACATCAAAATATTTTTCTGCAAGTGAACCAATAGATCTAAAGGTTTCCTGAGTGACTAAATCATAATGACTTGTTTCGCCTCTTATGATAACGCCTAAAAATAGGACACCAACATAGTTATTCTTATCTAATTTACTTTTTGCAAGAGCAGCAAGTTCAATCGCACCAGGGGCTTGTGATACAGAGCACTTGAATTCACCACCTAAGATATCCTTGGAAACTTTAAGCATATTAGAAATGTAATTTTCGTACCAGGATGTATGAACTATTAATATATTATTCATTTACAAATCCTGTTATTTCAATATCAAAACCAGAAACTGCATTATATTTTGTCGGAGTGCCAAGAACAGTTATTTGTTTTAGATTTAATGCCCTGAGAATTTGAGATCCAACTCCAATTACGCGCCTGTTACTTTTTGGCTCTATTTCCTTTTCTTCAAGCTTATTAAGCCAATAACTTTTTGCGTCTCTGTGATTAATAAGAACAAGCAATCCAGTACCTTCGTCAGAAATTCTTTTTAATGAATTTCTAATTGACCAATTTTTACCTAACTCATCAATTCCAAGCAGATCCTGAAGAATGCTTTGGGTTTGAACTCTCACAAGAGGAGAATCCTTTTCATGTAAATTACCCATTGAAAGAGAGAAGTGATATTCATCATAAATTTTATCTCTCCAAACAATAAGTTTAAATTCACCAAATTCGTTTTTTACATCTTTATCTAAGACAGATTCTATAGTTGCTTCCATCGAAAGTCTGTAATCAATTAAATCTGCAATTGTTCCAACTTTAATTTTATTTTCTTTACCAAATTTAATTAAATCGTCTCGTCTTGCCATGGTTCCATCTTCGTTCATAATTTCACAAATCACTCCAGCAGGTTGAAGACCTGCTAATTTTGCTAAATCACATGCAGCTTCAGTATGACCAGCTCTGCTCAAGACACCACCTTTCATAGCCTTTAATGGAAAAATATGACCTGGTTGAACAATATCTGATGGAATTGAATTTTTATTAACTGCTGTTTTTATTGTATGAGCTCTATCTGCAGCTGAAATGCCTGTCGTGATTCCTTCAGCAGCTTCAATTGATACTGTAAATGCTGTTTTATTAGCGGCTCTATTATTGTTAGTCATCATTTGTAAATTATATTTATCACAAAGTTTTTTGCTCATTGGAAGGCATATTAAACCTTTTCCTTTAGAAGCCATAAAATTAACAATTTCTGGTGTTACCAAATCTGCAGCACAAACCAAATCTCCTTCGTTTTCCCTTGATTCATCATCAACAATAATAACCATTTTTCCAGATTTAATATCGTCAATAATTTCTAGAATGTTACTTTTATCCATTTTTTTTAAATATTTCTTTTAGATCGGTTTCAATTTTATAGGAGGATTCTAATTTAAAACCATAATTTTCAATAGCATTATTTTCTTTAAACCAACTTATTGCTTCATTACCAAGTTTTGCATTCGAAGTATATGCAATAATTTCATCAATAAGATCAAGATTTAAAAAAGAATTTGCTAGCTTAGGTCCTGCTTCGACTAAAATTGAACAAATGTCTTGATCTTTAAATGAATTTATTATCTTTGTTAGATCTTGATTTTTAAAAATTTGAACATTGTTTTCTTTAAAAAAATTTAGTTCCTTATCATACTCTTTACTTGTTAATAATATTTTTTTGGGTTGATTTGTTGGAAAACTTACTCTTGCATTCATTCTAGGATTATCATTTATCAGTGTATTACCTCCAGTAAGAATTGCATCACATGAAGCTCTCAATATTTGAACATCCTCCCTTGAAGCTTTCGTAGTGATAATTGTTCTTTCATCGTCTTTAATGTGAGATTTTCCATCCAAGGATGAAGCAATTTTTAGAATTATATAAGGTCTATTATTGGCGTGTTTGAAAAAAAAATATTTGTTCTGATTTTTGACAATATCTTCATGTATACCAACAATAACATCAACACCATTTTTTTTTAAAATTTTGATACCTTTACCAGCAACTTTGGGATTAGGATCGATTGAACCAATTACGACTTTTTTAATTCCAGTGCTTACAATTTTTTTTGCACATGATCCAGTTTTACCAACATGACTACACGGCTCAAGAGTGCATATTAATGTTAACTCAGAAAAGTTATCAAATTTCTTTCCCAGAAATTTCTTAGCATCAGAAATCGCATTTATTTCAGCATGATCACTACCATAAACCTCATGATAACCTTCTGAGATAATTTCATTACCATTCCATAAAATTGCACCTACAACAGGATTTGGCTTGGCAGTATATTTAAAAGACTCCGCATTAGTTAAAGCACGAAGCATAAGTTCTTCGAAATTCATTTTTTAGATTTTTTTCTCTTTGGTTTTTCTTTTGCTAAAGAGCTAATTTCTTCTGAGAAATCTTTAATATCCTGAAAGTCTCTGTAAACAGATGCGAATCTCACGTAAGCAACTGTATCAACTTCTTTAAGGGCATTCATCATTATTTCACCAATCTCAATTGACTTAATTTCACGTACACCCCTAACTCTTATTTCTTTTAATATTTTTCCAAATACTATGTCAATTTCTTCAATAGAGAGTGGTCTCTTTTCTAAAGCCCTAAGCATGCCTTTCTTTAATTTTGACCCATTAAAAGGCTGCCTTTCACCATTACTTTTTATAACTCTTGGAAGAGCTAAGTCAGGTGTCTCAAATGTTGTAAATCTTGAATGACATACTTCGCATTCTCTTCTTCTTCTTATTTGAGAACCATCTGCGACCAATCTTGAATCAATTACCTTCGTATCTTCTGCTTGGCAAAAAGGACAGTACATCTATAAATTATATACTGGAAAATTACTCGTAAGTTTATGGACGTCTTCTTTGATAGTATTGTGTAATTCCTCATTATCAAAATTATTAATGATATCTGATATCCAATTAGCTACCTGAACAATTTCCTTTTCTTTAAATCCTCTTGTTGTGGCTGCAGGTGTCCCAATTCTTATTCCTGATGTCACAAATGGTGAAGCAGGATCATTTGGTACAGAGTTTTTGTTTACAGTTATATTTACTGATCCGAGGACTCTTTCAAGGTCTTTTCCAGTAATCCCCTTACTTCTGAGATCTACTAATATTATGTGATTCTCAGTGCCATTGGAAACAATATCTATACCATTTGACATTATTGTTTCAGCCATAGTTTTTGCATTATCCATCACTTGTTGTATGTATACTTTAAATTCTGGATCTAAAGCTTCTTTAAAACATAGAGCTTTCGCTGCAACGACATGCATTAAAGGACCGCCTTGAGAACCAGGAAAGACAGCAGAGTTTAATTTTTTTTCTATTTCTTCATTAGCTCTTGCAAGAATAATCCCTGATCTAGGTCCTCGTAATGTTTTATGAGTAGTAGATGTAACAACATCTGCGTAAGGAACTGGAGAAGGATATAAGTCAGCAGCAACCAGACCAGAAACATGAGCCATGTCTACAAGAAAATAAGCGCCAACTTCATCAGCTATCTCTCTAAATTTTTTCCAATCAATAATTCCAGTAAACGCAGAAAAACCTGCAATTATTAATTTAGGTTGATGTTCCTTAGCAAGAGACCTTACTTCATCATAATTTATATCATGAGTTTCGGGATGAAGTCCGTATTGAACACTTTTATAATTTCTTCCAGAAAAATTAACTTTTGAACCATGAGTTAAATGACCACCATGATCAAGACTCATACCAAGAATAGTATCATTCGGTTCTAAGAGTGCTAAATATGCTGCTGCGTTTGCTGATGATCCTGAGTGAGGTTGGACATTTGCATAGTCAGCTTTAAAAAGCTCTTTTGCTCTATCTATTGCAAGATTTTCTGCAATATCCACATTTTCACAACCACCATAATATCGTTTTGAGGGATAGCCTTCAGCGTATTTATTGGTCAAAAGAGATCCTTGAGCCTCAAGAATCCTTTTTGATGCATAATTTTCTGAGGCTATTAATTCAATATGATCCTCTTGTCTTTCAGCCTCATATTCAAATGATGCCCATAACTCGGTATCATAATCTTTAATAGTATTATTATTCGAAAAAATATTGTCACTTCTAGATGCTTTCATAATTGTTTTATATAAATTTTAAAAAAAGAATTTGTAGTAATTTTATATTATCTAAGGTCTTTTGTGCACAAAACGTTTCTTTCTTTTTGGGTAACATGATTTACAAATTTTACACTCAATTCCATAACAAGCTTTTGCCATACAATATTCTCTTCCCCAAAAAATTATTTGTAGATGTAACTTATTCCAAGATTCTTTAGGAAATATTTTTTTTAGATCTTCTTCAGTTTTTTTAACATTTTTACCGTTAGTTAGACCCCACCTTTGCGCAAGCCTATGAATGTGAGTGTCAACAGCGAATGCAGGAATCCCAAAACCTTGACTCATAACAACAGAGGCAGTTTTATGACCAACTCCAGGTAATTTTTCTAAGTCAGAAAAATTATTTGGAACTTTTCCTTTAAATCGTTTGACTAATATTTTAGATAACTTAGATATGGCTTTCGATTTTTGTGGACCCAATCCACAAGGTTTAATAATTTTATATATCTTGTCTATGGACAGCTTAGACATTTTTTGAGGATTTGATGCAAGCTTAAACAAAGCAGGAGTTATTTGATTAACTCTTTCATCAGTACATTGTGCAGATAATAAAACAGCAATAAGCAAAGTAAAATTATCTTTATGATTTAAAGGTACTGGTGTTTCAGGATATTCCTTATCCAAAATTTTTTTTATTATGATAGCTCTTTCAGATTTAATCATATAAATAAATGTAGCATAATATTTTTAAATATATGAATACAGATCAAATTAAGAAAAATTTATTAAAACTCAAAGATTCTTTTTTAGAAGAAACTGAGGAAAACAAAAAGATGTTAGACATTTATATAAATTATATTGAAGGAAATGCCACAGATGATGATATTGATAACGCAAATAAACAGCTAAAACAAATCTTTAAAAGTCTAGGACTTGGTATTTTGGTTGTTTTGCCATTCAGTCCAATCTCGATTCCATATGTTCTAAAAAAAGCAAAAGAGCATGATATAGACCTCATTCCTGATTGGTATAAGACTTTAAGTAAAGATGAAGATAGAATAGAATAGTTAAGCTTAAATTGGAGAAATCATGAAAGATGTAGTTATTGTAGATAGTGTTAGAACAGGATTAGCAAAATCTCATAGAGGCGGCTTTAATATGACAAGGCCTGATGAAATGCTAGCGCATATTATAGATGCTATGTTGGAAAGGAATCCTAACCTTCCACCTGAGGAGGTAGAAGACATTATTATGGGTTGTGGAAATCCTGAGGGAGCTCAGGGTCATAATGTTGGAAGAAACGCAGCAGTTCTATCTAAATTACCAGTAACAACTGGTGGCACAACTATAAATAGATATTGCTCTTCTGGACTTCAGTCAATATCAATGGCAGCTGGCCAAATTATGGCAGGTTCATATGACACAGTCATTGCTGGCGGAGCAGAAACTATTTCTATGATGAATATGAATATGGATAACTTTGTTAATGAAAGATTGGCTGAGGAAGTTCCTGGAATTTATTTCCCAATGGGAATGACAGCAGAAGTAGTTGCAAAACGATATGAGGTTTCTAGAGAAGCACAAGATGAATATGCGTTTGAGAGTCAAATGAGAACTGCTGCAGCTCAACAATCTGGTGGATATGATGACGAGATTATACCTATGGATACTAAAATGCTTCTTACTAACAAAGAAACAGGTGAATCAAAAGAAATTGAATACACAGTTGATAAAGATGAATGTAACAGGCCGGAAACAACTCTTGAAGGCTTAGCTTCTCTTAAACCGGTTTTTGATCCGGAAAATGGATCTGTAACTGCAGGTAACTCTTCGCAATTGTCAGATGGCGCATCTGTAACACTTGTAATGTCTGAAGATAAAGCTAAGGAACTAAATTTAAAACCTTTAGCATATTTTAGAGGTTTTACTACCATGGGTTGTGAGCCAGATGAGATGGGAATTGGACCAATTTATTCTGTTCCTAAGCTATTAAAAAATCATAATCTCTCAATTGACGATATTGATATATGGGAACTTAACGAAGCATTTGCAGTTCAAGTAGTATATTGCAGAGATAAACTTGGCATATCAATGGATAAACTTAATCTTGATGGTGGTTCAATTTCAATAGGGCACCCATTTGGCATGACTGGTTCAAGACAAGTTGGACACCTAGCAAGACAGCTTCAAAATTTAGATAAGCAGTTTGGTGTAGTAACAATGTGTGTTGGCGGTGGAATGGGCGCTAGCGGATTGTTTGAAAGATATCCTTCTTGATATCAGAATCAGCAATTTTAAATTGCTTTCAGCATTTAGTTGATCATAAGCAAGATGATACTGTATTAGTTGGATCTGGAGATGATGCAGCAGTAATAAAATCTCAAGATAAAGATCTTGTTCATTCGATAGATATATCAAAAATTAATACTCATTTTCCTGAAGATTCTTCACCACAGGATATTGCATACAGGTCCATTGCAGTTGCTTTGAGTGATTTAGCAGCCATGGGAGCATATCCATCGTTTATATCAATTGGATTGACATCAAATAGCACAGATTTAGATTGGTATAAAAAATTCACTAGCGGAGTTGAGAAAATATTAAATGAATATCAAATAAAATTAGTTGGAGGAGATATCACTAATGGAGAGATCAGCATATGTGTTAATGTTTTTGGATACGCCTATAAAAATAATATATTAAGATCAACTGCAAAAGTCGGAGATTTAATATTTATAACTGGCCCATTGGGAGAAGGTAGAAGGGGATTAGAAGATTGGAAAAATAATAAAAAAACTGAATTCGTAAAAAAGTTTTTTAATCCTAAAGTGGATTTTGACAAAAGTAAGTTCATTTCTAAATATGCCAATAGTTGCGTTGATATTTCAGACGGATTAATAAAAGATCTAACAAGCATATGTGAATCCTCAAAAGTTGGTGCTGAAATAACTTATGAAAATATTCCTATAACTAATGATTTTGATGATTTATCTTATGGAGATGATTATAAATTGTGTTATACATGTTCATCAGAATTTAAAGATAGCGAATTTTTTTCAGAAGACTTTTGTATTGGTGAAATCAAGTCAAATAAAGAAATAATTATAAAAAAAGATAATTCGGTAATCGACTTTAAAACGCATGGATGGGATTCCTTTGAATAAAAAAATTGGAATAATTGGAGGTGGAATTACTGGTCTAATAGTAGGTATTTTTTTGGCAAGAGAAGGTCATAAAGTATCAATTTTTGAAAAAAATACTTTACTGAGTGAGACAAGTTCCAAAACTACAAAACTTTTACATGGAGGACTAAGGTATCTAGAGAATTTTCAATTTAATGAAGTTAAAAATGGTCTAAATGATAGATCATGGTGGTTAGAAAATTTTCCAATTCACACAAGAAAATTAAAGATATATATACCTTTCAAAAATATGTTTTCTTTAATACTAATGAAATCTTTCTTTGGAATTAAGTTATATGAATTCTTAGCAGGTTCAAAAAATATAGGTACCAGCTCTATATCACAGCAAATTGATAATCATAATCTTGATATAAAAGATAACTATAAAACCTATCTTTCATTTTTTGATGGGAGTATGGATGATGATTCTCTAGGAAGAGAGCTAATTACAATTGCTAGAGAACTTGATATAGAAATATTAGAAAATAATGAAGTTAAAGAATTTGATCCTCAAGGTAATATTGATGAAAATCATTTTGACAAAATAATATTAGCAGTAGGTCCATGGTCGAAAATGTTACTCGAACAAAATAATATTAAAAGTTTAAAAGATATCGATTATATAAAAGGAAGCCATTTAATCATCAATAGAACATTGGAGTCAGGATTGATGTTTTCAGATAAAAATAATTCTAGATATATTTTTGCTCTGCCATATAAAGATAAGGTTTTGTTGGGAACAACTGAAGAAAAAGTTTCCCATCCTGAATTTCCAGAGATAACTGATGATGAAATTGAATACCTTATTGATAGTTTTAATCAACTATTAAATGAGCCTATTTCAAAATCAGAGATAATCAGTACATATTCTGGAGTTAGACCACTAATAAAATCAAAAGATAACTTTCACAAGTCTACCAGAGATTTTTTTATCCAAGAAAATGATTCTCTTTTAACTATTTTTGGTGGCAAGTGGACGACATCGCCTTCTATTGCAAGAAAAATTGTTACAATGATTTAACATGCAAAAGTTTCCAGATTTAAAAAATCCATATCATTTTTTAGCAACCTTGGGAGGTCTTGGTCTACTTCCAATAGCACCGGGAACTTTCGGAACAATATTTGCTTGGCTTATGTTTATAGTCTTGTCACATTTTATTAATATAATTACCTTAGTCATTGTTTCAGTTTTTATGATTATATTTGCGGTTTATATATCAAATGTTGTAACAAAAGATCTTATTGAGAAAGATCATAAGTCAATCGTAATTGATGAGTTGGTTGGTATTTGGTTCGCAATGATTCCTGTGCTTTTTATAGCTTCAACACAATATGAAAGATCTTTTTATGCTTTATTGGTATTAGTATTATTTAGAATATTTGATATTTTTAAGCCCTATCCAATCTCATACATAGACAAAAATATTAAAAGTGGATTCGGAGTTGTTCTTGATGACTTGCTTGCTGGGTTTTTTGCAGCAGTATTTGCATCGATTACAACAATTTACTTAATTTAGACTTTATACTTTTAATATCTAATCCAGCTTCAATCAACATTTCTTCTCTTGAGGCATGTTCGATGAATCTGTCAGGTATTCCAAAAAGAATTGATCTAACCTTTAAATTTTCATTAGATGCAAACTCTTGAACCGCACTTCCAGCGCCTCCCATAATTGAACCATCTTCTATGGAAATAAAAACCTCAGCCTTTTTGAGTAGTTTTTTTAATAACTTCTCATCTAGTGGTTTTACAAAACGCATATCAACTAAAGTTGCTTTAAGTTCCTTCGAAATTTCATTTGCTTCTTTTAAAAGAGTTCCAAAGTTTAGAATTACAATTTCAGAACTTTCTTCATTTATGATGTTTGCCTCTCCAATATTTAAAGGTTTAAGATCTTTGTCAATTTTACTATTAGGTCCAGTACCTCTTGGATATCTAACAGAGGCTGGTCCGTTATATAAGTATGCTGTTGTTAACAATTTTCTTGTTTCATTTTCATCTGAGGGGGTACATATCACCATGTTTGGAATACACCTTAAATAAGCGATATCATAATTACCTGAATGAGTAGGACCATCTTCACCAACAAGACCAGATCTATCCAATGCAAATGTGACATCAAGATTTTGAACGGCAACGTCATGTATTAATTGATCGTAACCTCTTTGTAAAAAAGTTGAATATATTGCTAACACAGGTTTCTTTTTTTCTACTGATAAACCTGCAGCAAATGTTACAGAGTGCTGCTCTGCAATAGCAACATCAAAATATCTATCAGGAAATTTTTTACTGAATTCAACAAGCCCTGATCCTTCTCTCATTGCAGGTGTAATTCCAATGAGATCCTCGCTAACTTTGGCCATATCTATAATCCATTCACCAAATATATCTTGATATTTTTTTTGTTTAGACTGTTTATCTTTGATTGATTTAATCTTCCCAATTGCATGGAAACCAATTCTATCAGCTTCAGCTGAATCTAAACCTGCACCTTTTTTCGTGATTACATGTAAAAATTGAGGGCCATCAAATTCTTTTAGGTTCGAAATAACATCATTTAATTCTTTTAGATTGTGTCCATCAATTGGCCCAATATAATTTAACCCAAGTTCCTCAAAAATGCTTCCTGGTGCTACCATAGCTTTCATTTGTGTCTCTACTTTTCTAGCTAAATGATATGCTTGTGGTAAAGGCTTCAAGAAACTAGAACCGCTCTTTTTAATTCCTTTATAAATTTTTGATGCCCATATTCTTGAAAAGTAATTAGATAAGCCACCAACATTTTCTGAAATAGACATGTCGTTATCATTCAAAACAATTAACAAGTTTGGTTTTAAATGTCCAATGTGACTTAGTGCCTCAAAAGCCATACCCGCAGTCATAGCTCCATCTCCAATTACAGCAACATGTTTCTTATCTGGACTAGATTCTTTTGATGCAATCGCCATACCGACAAGAGCGCTTAAAGAAGTGCTTGAGTGACCGACACCAAAAGCATCATATTCACTTTCCGATATTGAGGGGAAGGGCGCCAAACCATTTTTCTTCCTAATTGTAGTAATTTTATCTTTTCTTCCTGTAAGGATTTTATGAGGGTATGCTTGATGACCAACATCCCATACTAAATTATCATATGGAGTGTTATACAGATAGTGAAGTATTATTGTTAGCTCAACAACACCAAGCCCACCACCCAAATGTCCACCACTTTGACCTACTGAATATAGTAAAAATTCCCTTAACTCATTTGCCAGAGTTTCTAGTTCATTTATTGAAAATGATCTTAAGTCAGAGGGAAAAGTCACTGAATCTAGCAAAGGAGTTTTTGGCAGTTCAGTAGGTATTTCTTTAAAGATTTTCAATTTATTTTTCTCTGTATGAAATATATTTTGCTAATTCTATCAATAAATCAATTTCACTTGATTCAATGTTTTTTAAATCATTAACTGCAGATTCACATAAACTTTTAGATCTTCGAATGGATTCATCAAGACCAAAAATATTAACGTATGTAGCCCTACAATTTTTAAAATCTGAATTGATATTTTTTCCTAAAGTTTTCTCATTTGAAGTGACTTCGAGAATATCATCTGTTATCTGAAATGCTAATCCAATTTTCCTGCCAAAGTTGGTCATATGATTTTTTTCTTCGGAAATTTCATTACCTATTTGCCCCAACATGACAGAGCATTCTATGAGTTTGCCTGTTTTTAAAATGTGAATATCTTCAATAAGTTGCTTATTAATTTTTTTTGTTTCTGAATTTATATCTAAATGTTGACCATATACCATGCCATCTTTACCACATGCCTTACTTATCATTCTTATTGCTTCAACTTTATAGCTATCTTTTAAAGAACTTTCATCACAAATAATCTCATAAGCAAGAGTTTGAAGCGCATCCCCAGCAAGAATTGCATTTGCCTCACCAAATTTAATGTGACTTGAATCCTGTCCTCTTCGTAAATCGTCATCATCCATTGATGGGAGGTCATCATGGATTAACGAATAAGTATGAATGAGTTCTACGCCTGTAGCCATGGTTATAAGACCCACATCAGAGATTTGTTTATTAATCTTTCCAGATGCAATAATTAGAGCTGCTCTAATCATTTTACTCTCACCCAAAGCTGAGTAAGACATAGCTTTTTCAATTAAATTAGAATTGCCAATTGATTTGTCAATATTTTGAGAAACTTGATGTCTCGTTTGAGATAGAAAATCTTCCAACACTTTATTTATGTGTTATC
This sequence comes from uncultured SAR86 cluster bacterium, assembly GCA_902630885.1. GTDB lineage: Bacteria > Pseudomonadota > Gammaproteobacteria > Magnimaribacterales > D2472 > SAR86A. The sequence continues at coordinate 81,746 of CACOWI010000005.1, forward strand.
AATTTCAGAAGCAGAACCATCATCAAGAAGTTTTTTAATTTTTAATTCTGCTGATTGAAGTTGTTTTTGACATTCCTTTACAAGATTTACGCCTTTTTCAAATGACTTTACAGAGTCTTCTAAATTAATATTTTCATCTTCTAATTTTGAAACAATACTTTCAAGTTCTTTAAGAGATGACTCAAAATCTATTTTTTTATCTTCTTTAGCCATAATTTATTGTATGCCATCCACTTGAGTTTTAAAGAATTTTTTGTATTCATTTTTTAATGCGAAAGGTAATGATAAAACTGCCGGAGTAAGTATTAATGTCATAAATGTACTAAATCCGAGACCCCATACAATTGATACTGCAAGATTTGACCACCAATCTACAACTCTACTCCCAATGACGACGTCTCTAGAAATGATATCTACACTCACGCCCATTGCCAAAGGCAATAAACCAAAAATTGTTGTAAGTGATGTAAGGATAATTGGTCTTAATCTTTGCTTGCATGCATTTATGATATGAATTGATTGGTCAATTTGAGGAGACTCTTCTTTTAATTTATTAAAAGTATCAATCAATACTATATTGTTATTCACAACAATTCCTGCGAGAGTAACTATCGATATGCCTGTCATAGTTGTACTGAAAGACTTGCCAGTTATGAGAAGGCCTAATAAAACTCCTACAAATGATATTGTAACCGCCGACAAAATAATGAAAGATTGATAAAAACTGTTAAATTGTGTGATAAGCATTAATAGCATCATAAATATTGCTGTAATACCAGCAACAATTATAAATCTATTTACGTCTTCAGTTTCTTCAGCCATTCCGCTAAATTTATAATTAATGTTTGGTCCTAAATCAGTAGTCTCTAGCCAATCACTTAATTGGTTAATTTTTTCAGAGACCTTTGATTCATCCTCAGTTCCAGCTCCAATTTCTTGAAAATATTTGCCATTCTTTCTATTAACTGTTTGACGATTCTCTTTAGGTACAACTTGAACAAAAGAACTTACTGGCACAGTACCCTGTCTAGTAACAACGTTTAAGTCTCTTATTCCGGTAATAGTTCTATCAGAATCTGGAAATCTAGCCCTTATTTCAACTTCGTCTTTAGCATCATCTGGTCTATATTCACCTACTTTAAATCCGGAAGTTAACATTTGAACCAAGGCACCAACATCACTTACACTAACACCCAATTGAGCTGCTTTTTGTTTATCTACTTCAACGCTCCATTCAACAGATGGATATGCTTTGGATGAAAAAATATTATTTAAACCGCTCATATTATTACGCATATGATTTTCAATTTTGGTTACTGCCTCATTAACTTGTTCCTCTGTATCTCCGAAAACATCTAACTCAATAGGTGAATCGAATGATGGTCCTCCTTCGTCTGCTTCTACTTCGACAGCTATTCCTGGCATGTCATTAGTCGATTCTTTTAAAAGATCCATAATTTCAAAGCCTGAAATTTTTGTTTGAGAGGGTTCTAATGTCTCTATAAAACCACCTCCAACTCTATCAGAGCCTGACTCCCACCAATTCGAACCAGATCTTAGGTATACATTTTTTATACCTTCAACCTCAAGAAATCTTTCTTCAACTTGCTCAACAATTTCTTTTGCTTCAAGCGCAGAAAAGTTACCCCTAGCTTTTATAGTTACATTGGCCTGGATTGGGTCAACAATCGCAAAATAAATTGTGCCCATACCAGATATGGAATAACTCATAATTATTATTAGCAGAACGGATACAACTGCTGTTACAGTTTCAATTGGATTTCTTACAAACCTTTTTATGTATTTCCCGTACCAGTCAGTTAATTTTACAAAAATTGAGGTATGGCCATCATCATTATTTAGAGCAGATTCTTTTTGTCCGAAGTAAGCCCCAAGAACAGGTATTACAATTAGTGAATAAAATAGCGATGCTGACAAGACAAAGAAAATTGTTATTGGGAGATATTTCATAAACTGGCCAGTAAATCCTGGCCAAAACATCATTGGTATGAAAGCGGCTAATGTTGTTCCAGTTGACGCAATTATTGGATAAAACATTCTTTTTGAAGCCAATGTATAACCTTCAACACGTGAGAGACCTTCTGCAATTTTTTTATCCGCATATTCTGTTATGACAATTGAGCCATCAATAAGCATTCCCATGCCAAGAAGCAAACCCATCATTACAAGGAAATTCACTTCCATATTCAAACTGTACAAAATTAAATATGTCATTAAAAAACAAAAAGGAATTGAAAGGCCAACCAACATTGAAACCCTTGTTCCCATGCTCGCTATTACAAGCACCATAATTAAGACTACTGCAGCGATTATGTTTCCGTTTAGTTCTTTAACCATCAAGCTTGCATATATCGTATCGTCATTAGATACGACGATATCAAGATTATTTGGAAGGGTTTTTTCAAAGCTTGATAGTATTTCTCTAATTGCATTTGATGCATCTATAGCATTAGCACTTTCCCTTAAAGAAATTTCCAATGTTACAGCATCCTCTCCATTTACTCTTGCATATGATGTGAAATCTTTGAATGTTCTCTTAATAACAGCGATATCACCAAGAGTTACAATTGCATCTTTTGTAACTTTGACCGGAATTGCATATACATCTTTTGCAGATTCAATAATACTTGGAACTTCAATATTAAAACTTCCTCTTCCAGTATCTTGCTTACCTCCCGGAATTATCACATTGTTATTTGAAACAGAATAATAAATATCAGATAGAGTCACGCCATAAGACTCCATTTTTGCTTTATCTATAACTCCTTCAAGAACTTCTTCAGGAGCACCTGTCATTCTAACTTCAAGAATTTGCTCAATAGGTTCAATTAAGTCTTTAAGCTCTCTAGCATAAAAAACTTTTTGCCTAACTGAACTGCCACCAACAATACTAATGTTCATAACAGGAAAACTGGCTTCACTATATTCCTGAATCTGAGGATCTTCAGCCTCAAGCGGCAGTTGATATTTAATTTCTTCTACTCCTTGTTTTACATCCACCAAGGCTTTATCAATATCAAAACCGACTTCAAATTCTAGGAAGACCCTCGCATAACTTAGATAGCTTGTGGATCTTATACTTTCTACTCCAGTAATTGTTTTTAATCTATTTTCAAGTGGTCTTGCTATTAGCCTAGATGTATCACTTGGAGATGCCCCATCAAGAAAAACTGATACAGTTATAAACGGAAGTTGTACATTTGGCGATGCAGCAATTGGTATTTCTTGCCTTGCATACGATCCCGCAATAATCACCATAAATGCGATAAGAAGAGTTGTTTTTGCTTTTTTTATCGCAAAGTCAATTATTTTAATCATATACGATTAGTTATAACTTCCTGACCGTCTTCAACGAAACCCTGACCCTGAATAATTATTTCAACTTCTTCTGGAATACCAGTAACCCAAAGTCCTTCCTCAGAATCCTCTAAAATTTCGATTTCAACGAACTGTGCAAGGTTTCCAATATTTACTATCCTGATACCTAATTTTCCTTCATCATTTAACAGAAGAATTGAAGGAGATATCTTGTGTGCTTTCACTTTATCAATTTCAATACTTATTTCTGCTGTAAGACCATCTTTGATTAATCCATCAGGATTGTTTATTTGAGACTCTACGTTGAATGTTCTTGTATCTGGAGAAGCACTTTTAGATACAAATGTAAGTTTTCCCTCAATAGTCTGCCCAGTAACTAAATCTACATAAACACTTTGATCGATTCTAACTTTATTAATATCGTATTCTGGGACTCCTGCTACTAGTGATATCGGATCTAATTGAATAATTGTTGCACATACCTGGCCTCTCTCAAGAAAATTTCCTGGTTTTACAATTTGCTCAATATATCCTGAGAAGGGCGCCTTAACTTCTGTTCTATTTAGCTCAACCACACCCAAACTACATAAAACAGTATCTTTTTGAACAAATCGTCCTTGAACAGCTCCAATTTGAACTACTTCACCAGATGTTTTTGCTTTTACATTAATTCTTTTTTCAGATTTTGTAGTGGCTTTAAGTTTTATATAAGGTTGATATTCTTTTGCAACGCTTAAAACTGTTTGAACATTGAATAGTTCGGATGATTGAATTGGTTCTTGAGGTGAATCATTTTTAAATAAACCAGAAATCATCCACAAAAGAATTGGAATAAGAATGTACAAGGATATTCTGATATTTTTTGTTAATTTCATATTATTAGAATCAAACTACTTTAGTAAACTATTAATAGTTTTAAACTTTATGTTTTTTTCTTAATTTTTCAAACAAGTCTTTATTAAGAGGTTTTCTAGTTTTAAGTTGTGTATTATCTTTTATTTCAAAATTTTTTCCATTAATAACTTCACTTTTTAAATTATTAAATATTTTTTTAAATGCATTAAAGTTTTCTTTTGTATCTTTTTCATTAAGACTATTCCAACCAATTTTTTTTCCGGTGAAATAAACAATAGGATGTGACCAATTAAATTCAATTCTTGGTTGGTATGATTTTCTAGCCTCTATGTATGCCTCTTCTGGTGTTGGGAAGCCATCCATTTTGTTTATTTCTCCACATGCCTTCATGAGATCAGTTAATGTGGGTAGGTATGACTGAGATGTTATAACTTTCTCAACTGCAGATAGAATAATTTCTGGAGACTCATTTTTTAATGACATAGCCCAAAGCTTCTTTCCTTCTTTGAGTTTTTCATCAGTTCCAAAAACTTTATAAAATTGATAGTGATAAGCTAACTCAAGCTTGAGGAACATAGCATCAATAGATTTTATAAAATCTTCTTTAGTCGAGATTGATTTCTTTTGCCCAAGTGTTGTCATTTTTTCTTGTTTTGAAGTCTTTTGTATATTTTCCTGGTTCAGAATATTTTTTATTTTCTTCATCACTACCTATTTCATTAATCGTTATGTGTCGCCTTTTCACATGCTCAATGAATTTTGAATTCCATGTTGTAAATGCAGAGCCTTTATCTTTCCAATACAAGATAAACTCTCTTAGATATTTTAACGCAGAATCTTTATTTATTTCTGATAGATTAAGAATATCAAACACATCTTCATCAGGATACCAGTTTTCATCAATAACATATGGAACAGCTTTCTTTGAATTAGTTTCTTTTGCCCATTCACGTCTTATAAAATCAATAAATGTTGAATTCCAGTTATTCTTTTTTTGACCTCTCTCTATCCAGTAAATTTTAAATTCTTTGAGCTTTAGGTTGAAAAAATCATCTGTGATTTCAGTCATATTTAAAACCTCATTAACCTCAGGGGAAGGAGTCCATTCAATATCAAGCTGACATGAATCCATGCTTTTTTTTGGTTCTTTTAGTTTGTATGTTCTTCTACTGAGACTAATTAGTTGAAATTTAATTAGCGTATTAATAGATTCTTTGATTTTTTTTTCATCAAGAAATCTTAAATTCTTTTTCGTTGACTCAATTAAACCCTCTAAAGATGCGGTATCTTCTAATAAGTTTTCATTATATTGATTGAGAATAAGTGCACACTCAATGCCAAGTGTTTCAGCTACTTCACTTGAAAAGGATAAGTTATCTTCATTACTCAATTATATTATTTACCTCTTTTTGAATTTATAGCATCATTCAGCTTATTTAGACATATCAAAGTATCTTCCCAGCCCATACATGCATCAGTAATGCTTTGTCCATAATTTAGTTTTTCAGTAATTTTTTGATTACCTTCATTTAAATGACTCTCAATCATTACGCCTTTTATATTTTTATTACCCACAGCAATTTGTTCAGATATCGAATCAATAACTGGAATTTGTTGCTTAAATTTCTTTTGGCTATTTCCATGACTCGCATCAATCATTATTGACTCATTAACCTCTGCTTCTTTTAATGCAGTTAAAGTACTATCCACTGATTCTTTATCAAAATTTGGTACTTTTCCACCTCTTAAAATTATATGAGCATCATTATTGCCAGCTGTTTTGAGCATAGCTATGTCAGCTTCCTTTGTTGCACCTAGAAAGACATGAGAGTGATTTGCCGCTTGTATTCCATCAATCGCAGCTTTAAGACCACCATTTGTACCGTTTTTTATTCCAATAGGACAAGAAAGGCCTGAGGCGAGTTCTCTATGAATTTGGCTTTCCGCAGTTCTCGCGCCGATTGCACCCCAAGAAATAACATCAGTCACATATTGTGGGGAAATTGGATCTAAAAATTCTGTCCCTGCAGGCAATCCTAACTCTGCAATTTCAATGAGCAATTTTCTAGCCATTTCAACGCCTTTAGCAATATTATAGGTTTCATTGATATCAGGATCATTTATTAGCCCTTTCCATCCAACAGTTGTTCTTGGCTTTTCAAAATAAACTCTCATTATTAATAAAAGATTTTCACTAAAATTTTTGTGTTCAATTGATAGTCTTTCTGCATATTCAAGTGCGCTTTTTGGATCATGAATTGAACAAGGCCCAACTACAACGAATATTCGATCATCTTTATCATGAAGAATTTGACTAATTTCATTTCTTGTACCATACACAAGCTTCGATATTTCATCATTTATAGGATATTTGTTGACCAGCTCGTAAGGTGCTGGAACTTTTTTCCTATCAATAATTCTTGTGTTATCTGTTGAATAATTCATATCTTTATATTTTATAACTCTATTTTGAGAAATGGCCTCATATTATTAAATTAATATTTGTTAATGAAAACCATTTTTGTTAAGTAATTGAATTTAAAAAAATTGCTACAAATATGCATTTTTTAAGGAAAAACACTACATATTGTATTAAAATAACTAAAACTTACACTATATAGTGTTTAAATATGCAAAATTATAATCTTGCGCAGCTTGAAATTCCTGTTGTGATGGGAAATCACATGGAACAGTTGCCTGATGATCTTTTTATTCCTCCAAATGCCTTAGAGATTTTCCTAGAAACATTTTCTGGACCGTTAGACCTTCTTTTATATTTAATAAGAAAGGATGATATTGATATTCTTGATCTAGATATATCAAAGATAACTGATCAATATTTAGAGTATATCGAACTGATGGACTCTTTAAAATTTGAATTAGCAGCTGATTATCTAGTTATGGCAGCAACTCTTGCTGAAATAAAATCAAGATTAATGTTGCCAAAAGAATCTTTTGAAGATGAGGAAGAGGATCCTAGAGCAGCTCTTATCAAAAGGCTGCAAGAGTATAAAAGATTTAAGACGGTATCTGAAAAAATCGCAGTTTTACCAAGAGTTGATAGAGATTTTTTTATAGCAAGTGCAAAAGTTCCTAAATTTCAAGAATCTATTAAAGAAGAATCTGAGATAAATATTGAGGATCTATATAACTCCTTAGTAGCTGTATTAAATAGACCAAATTACAAAAACAGCCATTTAATAGATTTTGAGGAGTTATCAACTAAAGAGAGAATTCAAATACTTTTAGATATATTAAATAAAACAAATATTATAAGTTTTTCAAAAACACTCAAAAGGCTCGAAGGTAAAAAGGGAGTAGTAGTGACTCTTCTGGCATCATTGGAGCTTGCAAAAGATGGCTACATTGAATTAATTCAAAATAAAAGCGAAGAATTATATATAAAATCCGTGAGGAGCATCTAAATTGGAACAAAAAGTTATTAATCATGTTGAAGCTCTTCTCTTTGGTTCTGGAAGACCTATGAGACTTTCTGAAATAAAAAGCATACTTGAAAATACCGGATTAATTGTTGAGCTTAGTGAAGTTAAACGATCAATTAATCATCTAGAATTGAGATACGAGGGAACATCCCTTGAAGTTAATGAGGTTGCATCAGGTTATAGACTTCAAATAAAAGATGATCACAGTCAGAGCTTAAGCTCACTTTGGAATGAGAAAGCCCCTAGAGTTTCAAAAGCGTTAATGGAAACAATTTCAATAATTGCATATAAACAACCAGTAACAAGGGGAGATATCGAAGATATTAGAGGGATTACAGTTAGCACAAGAATTATAAGGTCTTTATTGGAAAGAAATTGGATAAAAGTATCTGGCTACAGAGATGTTCCTGGAAGACCGGCTTTATATGTGACAACAAAAGATTTCTTAAATGATTTAAACCTTAAAAGTATTTCTGAATTACCAGAATTACCTGAAATTGAAGAAAACCAAGAGAAAGACCTACTGCCTCAAGCCATATAATTAATTAATGGCAGAGAGACTTCAAAAATTTCTTGCAAAATCTGGAATCGGATCAAGAAGGTACTGTGAGGAATTAATAAAATCTAAAAAAATTAAAGTAAATGGTCACGTTGCGCTCATAGGTGCCACAGTAGATAAAAATGATTTAGTTGAATATGATGGCAACGTTGTTTCTTTTATAGATTCAGAGACCAAATTACTAATGTTAAATAAACCTGAGGGTGTCCTATCTTCAAATAAAAAAGAAAAAAATTTACCAATAGTTTTTGATTTTCTACCTGAAGATAAATCAAAAACAAGATGGATTTCAATTGGGAGATTAGATATTAATTCGTCGGGTTTAATGCTTTTTACAAATGATGGAACTTTTGCTAATTACTGTATGCATCCCTCATCGATGATTGATAGAGAATATTTGGTCAGGGCAAGAGGGGATTTCACAAAAGAAAAGAAAGAAAAAATGTTATCAGGAATAAAAATTGATGGCGATATTTATAAATTTACAGATATTGTTGAAGGAGAAAAACAATCTTCAAACCAATGGTTTTCTGTTTGTCTTATGTCTGGAAAAAACAGAGAAGTAAGAAAAATATTTGAAGCCGTTGGACTTGAAATTAGTAGACTGAAAAGAACAAGATTTGGACCTATTTTTTTACCTTCATCACTTAAGAAAGGAGGGTATATAGAATTATCCACAAAAGAAATTGATTCAATCAAAAACTATGGAATATAAACTCGCACACAAATTTTTATATGATAAAGCTGTTGAGAAAGGCTTTACAGAACTTGCAAAACATATTGAGAAGGTTGGTCCTCTAAAAATCACAGTATCTAAAATGGATTTTGTAAGTCATCTGTCAAAAATAATTATTGGTCAACAGCTTTCTGTTCAATCAGCTGCCGCAATATGGAAAAGGACAGAAAAGATACTTAAAGAAAATAAATATAAAACGGAGAATATTAAACTTAATAAAAAGTTTAAAGATGCAGGTCTTTCAAGACAAAAGATTGAATACCTTAATGGAATTATTTTTAATAAAGATCTCTTAAATATCTCCAAAAATGAACTCAAAAGAATGAATCCTTCTGAGTATTTTGATTTTTTGATCCAAATCAAAGGCATTGGACCATGGTCAATCGAAATGTCTAGAATATTTTTTATTGGTGATCCGGATGTTTTTTCTATTTTAGATTTAGGTTTAAAAAATGCTCATTTAAAGATGTTTAAAATTGAAAGTTACAATGAGCCCTTCTATGAGAACTTTAGACCTTTTAGGAGTTATTTGTGTCTTTTTTTATGGAGAATACTGGAAGATGATAATGTTACTATTTGAATTCATCAATTCCATATTCAATATAGAATTTATCTGAAGAAGAACTCTGATCGGAAAGCATCCATAGATAGTAATCCATAAGCTCTTGCGCATCCTTTAAAATGCTTGGATTCTCAGCAGGGTATGCGATTGATCTCATTTTTGTTCTAGTAGCTTTTGGATCAAAGTTAAAAACTTTAACATCTGAGACTGATTCAACTTCATCAGCAATTATCTCAGATAAAGCATTCAGACCTGCTTTAGATACAGAATAAGCACCCCAAAAAGCTTTACCTTTCTTACCAACGCTAGAAGAAGTGAATATTATTCTTGGATTCGATGCTTTTTTTAACAATGGTATTAAGTTTTTGGACAAGAGAAAAATACTTGTTAAATTTATTTTTAAAACTCTTTCCCAAGTTGTTAAATCATAACTTTCTATGTGCGACATCTTTTCAAGAATTGCAGCATTAAATATTACTGCGTCAATGCCTGAGTAATTTTCATTAATAATTTTATTTATCTCTGCAGCACTATCCTCGTTAAGCTTCTCTAAATCACATTTAAGTATGCATGGATCAGTATTGTATTTTTTAATAATCTCATCATAAAGATCATCTAGCTTTGACTCGTCTTTAGACAGCATGAGGATATTTGCTCCACATTCACTTAGATATTTTGTAAGTGACTTGCCTATTCCGCTCGTCGCACCAGTAATCAGTATATTTTTGTTAATTAAAAAATCTTTTTTCATATTCAATTATTAAATATTTAAATGCGAATAAATTTCTGAAATATCTTTTATGAATGGATAATTAAGCTTGTTGAGGGTATTTTCATCAAGAGAATATCCGTATACGCAGCCTAAAATTTTTACTCCTGCACTCAATCCAGCCTCTAAATCATTCAGATGATCGCCCAAATAAATTGTATTTAATGGATTGGTATTAAGTTTCTTACAGGCTAACAAGATGCCTTCAGGATCTGGTTTAGATATTTTTACATGATCAGGACAAATTAATACTTTAATATTTTTTAATTCTGAGAATGAATTGATTATAGGATTGGCAAATTTAAAAAACTTGTTAGTAACGACTCCATATTTGATATTATTTTCGTCTAAAAAATTTACAAATGTTGTCATGCCATCAAAAAGCTTACAGTCTTTTGTCATATTCAAATTGTATTCATCTAGAAACTCAGACTTTAAAAGCTCAAATTCAGAATCATCTTCATTTATGTTAAAAAAATTTTTAATTAGTTTTGATGTTCCTTCAGAAATATGAGGTCGAATTTCAGATAAACTGACTTTATTCATATTGTATTTTTCCAGCATAACATTCAGCGAAGATTTAAAATCAGGGGCTGTATCAATTAAAGTCCCATCTAAATCGAACAAAATAAGCTCTGTTTTATGGTTTTCTTGCATACATTAAGTAATTTACACCTAAGTCATTATTAAGATTTGCCTTATGTGTTAGAGGATTGTAAAACATTCCTCTTGTTTCAATTAATTCAGCTTTAGCATCTCTAACATATTTAGCCAATGATGATGGTTTTATAAATTTGTCAAATTCGTGAGTTCCCTTTGGTAGCAGCTTAAAAATATATTCAGCACCAACTATTGCAGTAATCCATGATCTTGGATTTTTATTTATTGTTGAAAGAAATAACAAACCGCCAGGTTTAAGCAATTGAACACATGTATTTACAAGTGACTTGGGATCCGGGACATGTTCAAGAACTTCTAAGCATGCAACAACATCATAATATTCGCTATATTCTGTATTTAATTCCTCAGCAGTTTTTTCAAAGTATTTTATATCTTTATTATTTTCTTGAGCATGGATTTTCGCTACTTCGATTCCAGGACCAGCAGCATCAATGCCTGTAACCTCTGCACCAAAGTCATATAAAGATTCACACAATAATCCTCCACCACATCCAACATCTAAAACTTTTTTATTTTTAAGTTCGATTTTTTCTTTTATATAATCAGCTCTTAAAGGATTTATTACATGCAAAGGTTTGAAATCTCCATCTTTATTCCACCACTCTTCTGCAATATCAGAGAACTTTTTAATTTCTTGTTGATCTATGTTAGTCATCTACACATTTTAACTGTTAAAAATTTATTTAAGAACAAATAAAAATTTTAAATGTAGCATCACTACAAGAAAATACATCTATCAAATGCATAAAAATAAGATATTTGATTCAATTGACTTATTAGAACTGATAAGATTAACTTCACTACAAAACTATTAATATACTTATTTTGATTATCACTGCACTAAAGTCTTCCGTTGATTCTGATTCTAGATCTCCCATACATATAGATACTATTGGTAATTTGTTAAATCTTGGAGTCGAAGTTTATTTTGAAGAAAATATTGGTGATGGCATTAACGTTAGCGATAAAATTTTTGAGCAAAGTGGATTAAAGAAATGCTCACGAGAAGAATGCCTTAAAAATGGCGATCTGATAATAACAAATCAACCACTTGGCGATGAAGAGCTAAAATTAATCAAAAAAAATTCTACGCTGCTTGGAATGATTAATCCGTTCAGTAATCAAAATTTAATAGAAGCATGTTCTAACTTAAAAATTAATTTAGTAAGCATGGAATTTATTCCAAGAATTACAAGAGCTCAAAAGATGGATGTTTTAAGTTCACAAGCTAATCTCGCTGGATACGTTGCAGTTATAGAATCCGCAAAACATTTATCCACAGCATTACCAATGATGATGACGGCAGCTGGCACACTCAAACCGGCCAAAGTATTTGTAATAGGTGTCGGAGTTGCAGGCCTTCAAGCTATTGCAACAGCTAAGAGACTGGGAGCTAGAGTTGAAGCGTTTGATACTAGAGACGTTGTCGAGGAGCAAGTAAATTCACTCGGAGCTAAGTTCGTTAAAATTGATTTAGGCGAAACTGGAGAAACTGATCAAGGATATGCTAAAGAGCTTTCTGAAGATCAAATAAAGAAACAAAAAGAGCTTCAGTCAAAAGTATGCGAAAGATCTGATATTGTAATAACGACAGCTCAGTTATTTGGTAGGCCAGCACCACTTTTAATTGATTACAATACAATAGATAGAATGACGCCTGGTAGTGTTATTTTTGATATGGCAGTTGAGTCAGGTGGCAATGTAGAGGGATCAGAAGTAGACAAGGTAGTTGAAAGAAATGGAGTTAAGATTATTGGTATATCAAACTTAGCTTCTAAAGTATCTAATCACGCCTCTTTAGCATTATCTAATAATTACAATAATTGGATTTTAGATTTTTTTGATAAAGAAAATCTAAAAGTTAATTTTGACTTTGAAGATGAGATTATTTCAAACAGTGTTTTGGTTCATAATGGTGAAATTAAAAATGAGAGGTTTAAGAAATAATGGAAATTTATATTCTTTTAGGATTTGTTCTCATACTATCAATTTATTTGGGATTGGAGCTTATCTCTAAAGTTCCAAGTACTCTTCATACACCCCTAATGTCAGGTGCTAATGCAATATCAGGAATTGCCTTAGTAGGTGCTTTAGTTCTTGGATCTGATACGCAGCTTCAACAAGCTTTAGCTTTCCTTGCAGTCATGTTTGCATCGATTAATGTTTTTGGCGGCTATCTTGTAACAAACAGAATGTTAAAAATGTTTAAGAAGAAATAATTATGAGTTTTTTTGAAAATATATCTTCAATTCAAAATATTATTTACATATTTTCCTCGATACTATTTATATCAGGAATCAAGATGCTCGGAAAAGAGGATACCGCTGTAAGGGGTAACTTCTTATCTGCATTGGCAATGTTTATAGCTGTTTCTGTAACATTCATTAATGTAATAAATCCACTTTTAGTTTTGATTGGAATTACCATAGGCGCAATTATAGGCTCGCTTATTGCACTGAAAGTAAAAATGACCTCAATCCCGGAGATGGTAGCACTATTTAATGGATTTGGAGGTTTAGCAACATTCTTTATTGCATGGTCTGAATTTAACTCTATACCATCAAATAATTTTCAATATTTGTTAGTAATGATTACAACTTATATCGGAGGCGTCACATTTTCTGGTAGTGTTATTGCCTACGGTAAATTATCAGAGACACTCAAGGTCGAAAAGTCCTCAATAATTACTAAATTGTTTACAACGCTTTTCTATATTTCAATTATTTATTTATTATATTCAATTGTTATAACAAAGATTTTCACACCAGGTTTTGACTTTTACACTATTTTATTGATTTTGACTTTACTTGGCGGTGTTGGATTTGTAATTCCAATTGGAGGTGGTGACATGCCAGTTGTCATCTCACTTTTAAACTCATTTTCTGGTATTGCCGCAGCTTTTGCAGGATTGTTGCTATTAAACAATGTTCTGATTGTTGCTGGATCCTTGGTTGGAGCCAGTGGTTTAATTTTAACTATCATTATGGCTAAGGCCATGAATCGTTCAATTGGTAATATTTTGTTCGTTGGTTATGCTTCGTCATCTTCTGTTTCAAAATCTGAAGAAACTGGTGAGGTCAAACCAATAAATGTGTCTGATGCATATTTAATATTAGAGAATGCAAGTTCTGTTCTCGTAATTCCAGGATATGGTATGGCGGTTGCACAAGCTCAACATGTGGTTAGAGAGTTGGGAGAGCTCCTTGAAGCAAATGGAACTGAAGTAAGGTATGGTATTCATCCAGTTGCAGGAAGAATGCCTGGTCACATGAATGTTTTGCTTGCGGAAGCAAATGTACCATATGATGTCTTAGTTGAACCAGAGGATGTAAATCCATCTATGGATACTGTTGATGTTGCTGTAGTAATTGGAGCAAATGACGTAGTAAATCCATCTGCAACAGAAGAACCAGGAAGTCCAATTTACGGAATGCCTATAATCGAGGTTCACAATGCAAGGACAGTTTTTGTTCTAAAAAGATCAATGTCATCTGGTTTTGCAGGTGTGCAAAATCCTTTGTTTTTCAAAGAAAATACCAGAATGTTATTTGGTGACGCAAAGGAGTCAATTGGCGGCTTAGTTACTGAATTTAAAGAGTAATTTCACTTATAAATATGTTAAAATATTACCCTATTAGGGTTATAAAATTTGTGCATAAAACAAGTGTTTTCCGAGCTATAAAATGAATGATTTCGCTAAAGAAATTATATCTGTAAATATTGAAGATGAACTTAAGCAATCTTACTTAAGTTATGCTTTAAGCGTTATTCATGGAAGGGCTCTTCCCGACATAAGAGATGGCTTAAAACCAGTCCATAGAAGAATTTTATACGCAATGTATGATCTTAAAAATTTCTATAATAGACCTTATAAAAAATCTGCAAGAGTTGTTGGAGATGTCATTGGAAAATATCATCCACATGGAGACTCTGCTGTTTACGATGCAATGGTCAGAATGGCTCAAGATTTTTCAATGAGATATCCGATAGTTGAGGGTCAAGGAAATTTTGGATCAATTGATGGCGATCCTCCTGCCGCAATGCGTTATACAGAAGTAAGAATGTCTAAAATTACAGATCAAATGTTAGGTGATATAGAAAAGGAGACTGTTTCTTTTTCACCAAACTATGATGGTAGTGAAGATATTCCAGACGTCCTGCCAACAAAAATTCCAAATTTACTTGTAAACGGCTCTTCTGGAATTGCAGTTGGAATGGCAACAAATATTCCTCCACATAATTTAAACGAAGTTTTAAATGGATGTATCAATCTAATCAATAATCCAAAAATCTCAATTGATGAATTGATCAAGGACATTTCTGGTCCAGACTTTCCAACAGGCGGAACTATAGACGGAAAAGCTGGAATATATGAGGCCTATAAAACAGGCAGAGGAATAATTCATATTAGGTCTAATACCTCTATTGAAGAGGACAAATCTGGCAAACAAAGTTTAATCATAAATGAGATACCTTTTATGGTTAATAAAGCCAAGATGTTAGAAAAAATTGCTGAGTTAGTTAAGGAAAAGAAAATAGAGGGGATAACTGAAATTAGGGATGAGTCAGATAAGGATGGATTAAGAGTAGTAATTGAAGTAAGAAAAGGTGATTCGGTTGATGTTCTAGAAAATAACCTTTTTGCTCAAACTCAACTTGAACAATCTTTTGGAATTAACTTCACTGTTCTATCAGAAGGCCAGCCAAAAGAAGTTAATTTGAAAGAAATGCTTCAAGCATTTGTTAAGCATAGAAAAGATATTATTACAAAAAGGACTAAGTATGATCTTCGAAAAGCTAAGGATAGGGGTCATGTTGTTGAAGGCTTGATGGTTGCAATTGCAAATATCGATCAAATAATTTCAATAATCAAAAAATCAAAAGATCCAAAGATAGCTGCCAAAGAACTTTGTAAAAAAGTATGGAAATCTGGTCCAGTTGAAGCAATTCTTAAAAAGGTTGGAAGTGACGCATGTAAACCAAAAGGATTAAGTAAGGATCTTGGACTCAAAGGTAAAAAATATAAACTTTCTGAAGACCAGGCAAAAGCAATTCTCGAGCTAAGGCTTGGAAGATTGACTGGTTTGGAGCAAGATAATTTAAGCAAAGAATTTTCAGAAATCGTTGAAAAGATTCTTGGTCTTCAAAAAATTCTTGATGATAAGCAAACACTTATCGATTTGATGATAGGAGAGCTTGAAGAAATTAAAGAAAATTTTGGTGATGAAAGAAGGACATTAATTAATGACACCAGAAGAGGTATTACAAATGAGGATCTTATTCCAGAAGAAACAAGGGTGCTTACAGTTTCAAGAAGTGGTTATGCTAAAACTCAACCTCTCGATGAATATAGAGAACAAAGAAGAGGAGGACAAGGCAAGGCGGCTGCATCTGTAAAAGAAGAGGATTTAATTCAAAATCTTTATGTTTTGAGTAGTCATGTTCAAATTTTATGTTTCACAACAAAAGGAAAGGTATTCTGGCTTAAAGTATACGAGATACCTGTTGCATCTAGAACTTCAAAAGGAAGACCTTTAGTAAACATGCTTAATTTAGATGATGATGAAAGGGTGAGCGATATCTTGCCGGTTGAAGAATTTTCTGAAGATAAATTTATTTTTATGGCAACGAGAAAGGGTATAACTAAGAAAACCAGCTTAAGCCTTTTTGCAAGAAAGTGGAAATCAGGAATTAAGGCCATAAATCTTGATGATGATGATAGATTAATTGGGACTGCAATAACTGATGGAAAAAAAGAAATTTTATTGGCCTCATCCGCAGGAAAACTGATTAGATTTAATGAGTCTAAAGTTAGGCCTATGGGAAGAACCGCAAGAGGTGTGAAAGGCATGAAATTAAAAAAAGATCAAAGACTAATTTCGTTAAATGTTGCTGATCCATCAAAAACTATTCTGTGTGTGTCAGAAAATGGTTATGGCAAAAAGACTGAACTTGAAGATTTCCCAACACATAACAGAGGTGGGCAAGGTGTCATTTCTATAAAAACAAGCGAGAGAAACGGAATGATGGTTGCGGCAGCATTAGTTGAGGAAGAAGATGGAATAATGTTGATAAGTGATAAAGGCACTATGATTAGAACGAATGTTTCCCAAGTTCCAACACTAAGCAGAAATACCCAAGGAGTAAAAATCATTACTCCAAAAGAAGAAGAAAAACTTATTGAGTGTGTAACAATACCTCAAGAAGAAGATCAAGATTAAATAGTAATGAGAAAATGGAATTTCTGTGCTGGTCCTGCAGTAATTTCTGAAGAGGTTTTAGAAGAAGTTAAATCTGAGTTATTAGAATATAACAACTCTGGAACTTCCATAATGGAAGTCAGCCACAGGTCAAGGTTATATTCTTCAGTTGCTGCAGAGGCAAAACAAGACTTAATTGATATTTTAAATATACCCAAAAATTATGATGTTTTATTCCTCCAAGGAGGCGCAACACATCAATTTTCAATGGTTCCATATAATTTTGGTAACAGTTCAGGTGAGGCAGATTACATTTTGTCAGGCTCATGGTCAAAAAAAGCAATTTCTGAAGCATCAAAGATAACAAAAGTGAATACAATTGCATCATCTGAAGCTAAAAATTACTCTTATGCCCCTGATCCAAAAACTTGGAATATATCAGAAAAATCTGCATATGTTCATTATTGTCCAAATGAGACGATTCAGGGAGTAGCAATTCATGAAGCACCTATTGTAAATAAACCTATTATTTCAGATGCATCTTCAGTAATTTTGAGTGAGCCTCTAGATGTTAGTAAATTCTCATTAATATACGCAGGTGCTCAAAAGAATATTGGACCTGCTGGCTTAACAATAGTAATTATTGATAGAGACTTCATGGAATTGGGAAATCAAAAAATTCCAAATATTCTGAAATATTCTGAACATTCAATTGCAGAATCAATGTTAAATACACCTCCTACATTTGCATGGTATGTGGCCGGAAAAGTTTTTAAATGGATAAAAAAACAAGGAGGACTTGAATTTTTTAAACAACAAAATTATTCAAAATCATCAAAATTATATGAATATATTGATAGTTCAGATTTTTATTCAAATAATATAGATATTCAAAATAGATCAATTATGAATGTCACATTTTTTCTTGAAAATGATGAATTAGATTCTCCATTCTTATTACATGCCGAAGAAAATGGTCTTTTAAACTTAAAAGGACATAGATCAGTTGGAGGAATG
>CACOWI010000006.1 GCA_902630885.1 uncultured SAR86 cluster bacterium
CTGGACATTCAATTCAACAAATAATCAGTGATATAAGATCTGCATGCAAAAAAAATACTCCTGAAATAAAAGTTGCTACTCCTTACTTTAAACCGGATAAAAATCTTACAGACAATATTCCTGATTTTTATCTACATGAAACTAATAAATGGCTTGTATTTCCTCATGAGCTGGACGGACTATCTATTAAAGAAATTGAAAATAATAAGCCTGAATTAAAGGATTTAATCTCACAAATTAAAAATAAAGAATAATCATTCATCTACTGTAACCTTTTTTTTCTTTATGGGTTTGGATATAATCTCATATGGAAAAATTAAAACATAAAGCGTTAACATTCGATGACGTACTACTTCTACCTCGTTATAGTGACTTCCTTCCAAGCGAAGTTGATATTTCGTCAAGTTTAACTGAAAAAATCTCACTTAAAATGCCTTTATTGTCAGCTGCAATGGATACCGTGACTGAGTCAAAAATGGCTATATCGCTTGCCGAGGCAGGAGGTATTGGGGTGATACATAAAAATAACTCAATTGAAAAACAGGCGAGTGAAGTAAAAGCAGTAAAAAAATATGAAAGTGGAATCGTTCGTGACCCTGTTACTATTAGTTCAACAAATTCAATAGAAGAGCTCAAAAATCTTACAAATGAACTTAGTATTTCAGGAATGCCAGTGGTGGATAATGGTCAATTAAAAGGTATTGTTACAGGAAGAGATTTTAGATATGCAGAAAATATGGATTCTAATGTTTCAACAATCATGACTCCATTTGAGAAGCTTGTCACTGTTGAAGAAGGTTTTGCACAAGAAGATGTTATGCAATTAATGTATAAAAATAGAATTGAGAAGGTTTTAGTTTTAGATGAAAACGAAAATTTATCAGGCCTTGTCACGATGAAAGATATTGAAAAATCAGCACAGCACCCAAATGCAACGAAAGATAATTCTGGAAGATTAAGAGTGGCTGCTGCAATAGGTACAGAGGAAAATACTATAGAGAGAGCTGAAGCACTTTTTGAGGCTGGAGTTGATGTTTTTGTTATTGATAGTGCGCATGGACACTCTAAAAATGTTTTACAGACTATAAAAACTATAAGAAATGAATTTGATGATATTGAAATAATTGGAGGTAATATTGCAACTGCTGATGCTGCAAAGGAATTGGCTAAAGCTGGAGTTAATGCAGTTAAAGTTGGTATGGGTCCTGGATCAATATGTACTACAAGAATTATTGCAGGTATTGGAGTTCCACAAATTACAGCAATTCTTGAAATAAAAGAAGCTCTTAAAAAAAATAATGTAAAAATTATTGCCGATGGTGGCATAAGATTTTCAGGCGATATAGCAAAGGCAATATCTGCAGGAGCTGATTCAGTTATGCTAGGTAGTTTATTTGCTGGAACTGAAGAGGCGCCTGGTAAAGTTGAGCTTTTTCAAGGAAGAAGTTTTAAGACATACAGAGGAATGGGATCCATTGGTGCAATGACTGAAAGAAATGACGCCAACAGGTATCTACAAGAAGATATTCAATCTGATAAATTAGTACCTGAAGGCATTGAGGGAAGAGTGCCTTATAAAGGATTGGTTATAAATGTGATAAATCAACTAGAGGGTGGTTTAAGACAAAGTATGGGTTATGTAGGCTGTAAAGATATTAGCTCTATGCAGCTTGAAAGTCAGTTCGTTGAAATCACTAATGCTGGGATGGCTGAAAGCCATGTTCATGATGTCATGATAACAAAAGAGGCTCCTAATTATCAAAGAAGCTAGTTATTAATGAGAAATCTATCTGTTAATAAAAAAAAGATTGATACTATTTTAGTTCTTGATTTTGGGTCTCAGTACACTCAGTTAATTGCAAGACGTGTCAGAGAACTTGATGTTTATTCAGAAATCCTTCCATGGGATATTGATGAAGAAAAAATAATAAAACTTAATCCTAAGGGAGTTATTCTTTCTGGAGGTCCAAACTCTGTTACAAATAGCTTTACCCCAAGGGTACCTCAAGCAATTTTCGATTTAAATGTCCCTCTTCTCGGAATTTGTTATGGAATGCAAACTTTGGCTGAACAAATGGGAGGCCATGTTATATCTAGTAATAAAAAAGAGTTTGGACATGCTGAGCTTGAAATTGTTACAGATTCATTATTATTTAAAAATTTAAATAGAAAAGTTAATGTATGGATGAGTCATGGCGATCAAGTTCAAGACTTACCTGATGAATTTGAATTAACAGCATCAACTTCCTCAGCACCTATTGCAGCAATGCAGCATAAAAAACAACCAATTTACGCAATTCAATTTCATCCAGAAGTTACACATACTGAAAATGGATTGTTAATTCTTAAGAATTTTATTTTCAATGTGTGTAAGGCACATGATGATTGGAAAATAAATGACTTAATATCTTCTAGAGTTGAGGAAATAAAAAATAAAGTATGCAAGCAAAAGGTTTTATTAGGACTTTCAGGTGGAGTTGATTCTTCAGTTACTGCTGTATTATTAAATAGAGCGATTGGAAAGAATTTAACATGTGTTTTTGTTGATAATGGACTATTAAGAAAAGGTGAAAGTGAACAGGTTATGCAAACTTTTAAAGAAAATATGAAACTAAATGTTATTAAATCTAATAGCCAAGATTTATTTTTAAGACATCTTGAGAATGTTGATGATCCTGAGCAAAAAAGAAAAATTATAGGAAGAACTTTTATAGATGTTTTTGATTCAGAAGCAATTAAATTAAAAGATGTAAAGTTTTTAGCCCAAGGAACTATTTATCCAGATGTAATAGAATCATCAGGCTCTGAATCAAATGAAGCAAGGGTCATTAAGTCTCATCATAATGTCGGTGGACTTCCAGATGAAATGGAATTAGATTTAATTGAACCATTAAGAGATCTCTTTAAAGATGAGGTAAGAAGGATGGGAATTGAATTAGGTATACCAAAAGAAATGCTAGAAAGACATCCTTTTCCCGGACCAGGATTAGGCGTAAGAATTATTGGTGAGATTACAAAAGAAAAGACATTAATCTTGCAAGAAGCTGATAACATTTTTATTGAGGAGCTTATAAATGCAGGACTATATGAAAAAGTTAGTCAAGCATTTGCTGTTTTACTGCCTGTAAAATCTGTTGGTGTAGTTGGAGATGAGAGAAGATATGCAGAAGTAATCGCTTTAAGAGCCGTTGAAACAGTAGATTTTATGACAGCAAGATGGGCTCATCTTCCATATGATTTCTTAGAACATGTATCAAATAGAATTGTAAATGAAATAGAGGAAGTTAGTAGAGTCGTTTATGATATCTCGAGCAAACCTCCTGCAACTATTGAGTGGGAATAAGATGAAGATTTGTATAGTTTTTGGTCATCATAATACTAAAGATTCATTTAATGCATCCGTGAGAGATGCTTTTATTGATGAAGCAAAAAAAGTTGGACATGAGATTGATTTGATTAATTTATTTGATGAAGAAGAACAATTACCGTTTTATAGAAGTGACATAAATCCTCCACCAAAGTTAGTAATAGATTATAGAAACAGACTTGAAGATGCTGATGTTATGTTTTTAATGAGTGCTTGTCATAATTTAAGAATGAGTGTGGTCCTAGAAAATTGGATTGACTGGGTTCTTCATCCAACATGGTTTTTTTCTTACAAATCATTATTACCTGATAGCAAGTTTTTCGGGAATTATGGATATCCTGTTGCTGGAGCAATGAAAAATAAAATTGGTATTATTTCAATGACTTATGGAGGACCAATGATAAGTTATTTTAATTTTTCTCTTTTTGACAATATTCCTTATAGAAGATTAAAAAAGTCTGTATTTCAACTAGGAGGACTTAAGACAAAATATATAAGATTCTATTCAGTGCTTCCTAATATGAAAAAAAGAGACTTTAAAAAGCATATGCAAAAAGTAAGAAAATTTGCAAGAAGTTTAAATTGAATAAAATTTTATAAAAACATATTAATAGGTAACAGTTTTTATAATGTTTTTATTACGACAAATACAAAGAAAGCATAATGTGCTTTATAAGTGTTAGTGTTGCAACAAAGGACTCCTTAAAGAATACTGCAATTGAGTGGAAATGAATTTAGATAAAAAAAGCTTAAAAGTAATCCTAGAGAACATATCTTCTATAGCATTAATAGGAGCAAGTCCCAATCCTAAAAGAGATAGTCATAAGGTTATGAAATTCCTTATTGATAAAGGCTATAAAGTTTTTCCTGTAAATCCAAATCATGCAGATAATAAAATACTTGGGAAGAAGTGTTTTTCAAACTTAAGAGATATTAATCAAAAAATTGATATGGTTGATATCTTTCGTGCAAAAGAATTTGTAATGGAAATAACTAAAGATGCAATAAAAAAAGGTGTTGAAGTAATTTGGACACAAGAAGGAATAGTTGATAAAAAATCTTCACATCTGGCTAAAGACTCAGATATTATTTTTGTAATGAATGAATGCCCAAAAAAAATTCTTGAGAATTAAATTAGACTATCAAACATATATGAGATTTAATTAAGTTATGAAAGAAAACATCCTTTTAATAGATCAAAATGATATTGGTATAGTTCGTCTTACCTTAAATGATTTAGATAATAAGAATGCTTTATCTGAAATGATGATTCAAAAACTTACAAATGCAATAACGGAGTCATCTAAAGATAACTCTGTTAAAGTTATTGTTATTGCCTCAACTGGAAATGTATTTTGCTCAGGTCATAATTTAAAGGAAATTAATGAAGCTAGAAGAGCTGACGATACGGGAGAATCTTATTACTTAGAACTATTTGAAACTTGCTCCTCTTTAATGCAATTGATTGTTAACTGTTCTAAACCAGTTATTGCAGAAGTTAATGGAATTGCAACGGCAGCTGGCTGCCAATTAGTGGCTTCGTGTGATTTAGCTATCTCTTCAAATTCTGCTAAATTTGCTACGCCTGGTGTTAATATTGGACTTTTTTGTTCAACGCCCATGGTTGCTCTATCAAGGAATGTTAGTAAAAAAGATTCCATGAAGATGCTATTAACAGGTGACATGATAAATTCTGAAGAAGCAAAGAGAATTTCACTCATTAATGATTTTGTTCCAGAAGAAGATCTAACAAAATCAGTAATGCATTTAGCAGAAAAAATTTCAAAAAAATCAGCTTCGGTTGTTTCGATTGGAAAGGAAGCATTCTACAAGCAGTCTGAGCTAAACTTATTTGATGCCTATGAATATACTTCAAAGGTGATGACAGAGAATACATTAAATGAAAATGCAAAAGAAGGCATTGATGCATTCTTAGAAAAAAGAGATCCTAATTGGAGAGATAAGTGATGAGTGATCCCCTTGATTTAAAAAGATTCATTAGAACTGTAGAAAACTTTCCGATAGATGGTATTTCATTCAGGGATATTACTAGTCTAATTGAAACACCTGAGGCTTTTGTAAAAACTTGCGATGAATTAACAAAGATTACAAAAGAATTTGGAGCAAATATTATAGCCAGTATTGAAAGTAGGGGTTTCATTTTTGCTGGAACTATCGCTAGAGATCTTTGCCTGCCTTTTGTTCTAGCAAGAAAACCAGGTAAATTACCTAATAAAACTTTTAAAAAGAGTTTTGATCTCGAGTATGGAAGTACTTCTATAGAAATCCAACAAAATACAGAAATAAAACCTGGTGAGAAAATTGTTATTGTTGACGATTTGGTTGCTACTGGGGGAACAGCAATAGCATGCGCTGAGTTGCTAACAGAAAACTTTAATGTCAGAAATGAGGATATATTAATTTTGTGCATAATTGATTTAACTGATCTCGGTGGGAGTGAATTAATAAAGGAAAAGGGCTACTTTGTAAAAACTATCGTAAATTATTAATTCTTCTTAGTTATTAATCTCCACAAATTAATTGCAGCATTAAATTTTAAAAACGGTTTTGTTAGCTTATAGACAATACCAGGAATTACCTCTGATTTGCCCTTTTTTGATGCCTTTTCAGTTTGGCTAACAACATTATCTGCACTAATCCACATCCAACTTGGTACTTTTGATTTCAAATGACCTAGCCCAGTTTTTTTATGGGCTTCAGTCTCAACATAACCAGGTAAACTAACCGTTACGGAAATACCCTTATTTTTTAATTCAGCTGAAACAGATTTACCATACATATAAATGCCCGCCTTAGCGCTTGAATATATTGAAGATTTTGGCATTGCAGTTATTGCTCCAATACTTGAAATAATTACTATTCTTCCAGTACCTTTTTCTATCATTTTTGGAGCAAATCCTTCAATAAGATCAATAATACCGCCACACATGAGGTAGTAAGCATCTTCTTTTTGTAATTCGTTTAATTTTCCAATTGAGCCATTAATCGCAATACCAGCATTTGCAACAATAAGATCAGGAGTTTCATAGTTAGATACTATTTCTTTAATTGAAGATTTTTTTGATAAATCAGCAAGATAAAAGTTTGCATCTGGATAATCTAAAGTTTCTCGAGACCTAATTGATCTTTCTGCATTTTTTGAAATGAGATCTAGAATCCATCCTTCTTTTGATAAATATTTAGCATAGGCATAACCTATTCCTGAGGATGCTCCTGTAATTAATGCTCTAGATTTCATAATTTAATTATATATTTTATATCTGCTTAACTTGAATCAATTTTCTTTGATATGATTTAAACATGAAAGATTTATATGGAAGATTAATGATAGATATAAATGGAAAGAGTCTATCAGAAGAAGATAAATTTATAATTTCTAACAAACATGTTGGTGGGTTAATTATTTTTTCAAGAAACTTTGAATCTTTTGAACAATTAAAAAATCTTATAAGTGAAATAAATTCTATAAAAGAAAATATTATTATTGCTGTTGATCAAGAAGGAGGCAGAGTTCAGAGATTAAAAAATGAATTCTCGCTCATCCCATCTATGCAAGAGATTACATTATATGCAAAAGAAAATAATGACATAGAAATCTTTACAGATTTAGCATGGTTAATTTCTAGTGAATTAATAGCAGTTGGGATTGATATTAATTTTGCACCTGTGCTTGATGTGGATGAGAATACTTCGAGCATTATAGGAGATAGAGCATTTTCAAAAAATGTTTCGGAAGTAATTTCATATACATCTAAATACATTGATGGCATGCATGATGCTGGTATGAGATCAACAGGAAAGCACTTCCCTGGTCATGGAGGTGTTTACGAAGATAGCCATCTACAATTACCAATAGATAATAGGTCTAAGGAAGACCTTATAAATTCAGATATTAGGCCATACATAGAATTGAAAGACAAACTGGATATTGTAATGTGCGGTCATATTTTATTTCCTGAAATTGATACAAACATTCCAAGTTTCTCGAGTGCTTGGATTCAAGACATCCTTAAAAAGGAGTTGAATTACCAGGGCCTGATAATAAGTGATGATCTGTCAATGGAGGGAGCAGCAGGAGAAAATTGTTCCATCAAAATAAGAAATTCATTTCTAGCGGGTTGCGATATGGCAATAATTTGTAATAACAGATATGAAGTCAAAAAAGCATTAAGTTTCTTAGATGATATTAAGATTGAGCCTACCAAAGACATATCTAATATGAAGAAAACTAGAGACATAGACTGGGATAAACTTCAATCTAATAAAAGAGCAATAAAAATAAAAGGTAAGTTAAACAAAATAAGGAGTCAAACATGAGAAGAATAATTACTGGACATAACCAGCATGGTAAATCTATTGTTACCTTTGATGGTCCCCCTGCAAGGTCAATTGGAGAAGATGTTGGAGGTCTCTTTGAATTATGGAATACAGATGGCTCCGATATTATTTCAACTGATGAAATTGATAGGGCGGATGAAGATATATTATTATCACCACCAAGCGGAGGTACAAAGTTTAGATATTTCCAAATAAATCCTTTACCTGAAGGAGTTCCAGAAGCAATGATGCAAGAAATTGCAGCAGATGCATTTGAAAAAATTGGTGCTGCGCATCACAGGGTTGATACTACTAAGCATCCAGCAATGCATAAAACTGAAACTATAGATTACATAATCTTACTAAAAGGGGACGTTACTTTGATTCTTGATGAAGAAGAGATTGATTTAAAACCATTTGATGTGGTTGTTCAAAGGGGTACAAATCATGCCTGGGTAAATAATGGCAGTGAACCAGCATTATTAATAGCAGTTTTAATAGATAGTAATATCAAATAGCTTACTAAAAACCTGCTTCCCCAGATTCAATTACTTCATAATAATCTCTATCTAGAGGCACATATGTACTTTGCCCAGGTTTTTTTATAAAAACTTGATTTCCTTCAACTTTATCTAAATGATAAGCCTCTTCCCTAAGATCATTCTTTTTCAACTTAAATGTCCCGGTTGTTTCAAGTTCTTCAATTATTCTCACGAATACTGGCTGAGCATAACTGGGTAATTTTTCAGATACAAAAGACGAAAATTCTTCCCAATTGAAATCATCAAGAGCGCAATTGAATGCAACCATACCAGCACGACCCTCACTTTTTGGGACCTTAACTCCATACACATTTGCCATATTTACATGCTCAAAGGAATTTAGAATTTCTGCTACCTCATTAGTTGAAACATTCTCAGATTTCCATCTAAATGTATCTCCAACTCTGTCAACAAACTGGTAATGCTTTCTTCCTAATGAAAAACCCACATCCATTGTTTTAACCAAATCCCCAGTATTAAACCAGCGATCACCTTTAACTAGAACATTTGATATTACTTTCTCTTCACTTGCTTTTTTATCTGTATAACCGTTGTAAATAGCATTTGGACCTATTTCAACAAGCAAGAGGCCGGGTTTATATTCATCAACTTCGATATATTTATTATTTTGATCTTTAACTAATTTGTCTTCGGCAACATCATATTTAAAAATCCCAACTCGAGCATTTGTCATACCAATTGTTTCATCTTTATTTAATAAATTCATGAATAAAGCATTACCTTCGCTAGCACCATATATCTCAATAATCCTCTCAACACCAAATCTGTTTCTGAAACAATCCCATAAATCAGGCCTTAGACCATTTCCAACCATTTTTGACACTGGATTATTAACTTCTTCGTCAGAGGGCTCTTGAAAACTAAGATATCTGCAAAGCTCTCCAACATAAACAAATGCAGTAGTGTTGAATTTTTTTGCTTCTTTCCAAAATGCCGAAGCTGAGAACTTTCTTCTTATAAATGTAGCAGCACCAACTTGAACACATGCACAAAGTCCAAGCATTAAACCTGTAGAATGATAAAGTGGTAGACAGTTATACATACAATCAGAGCTGTCAATCCTATAACCCCCTTTTGAAATATTTACTGAGGCTGCAATAATTTTTGCATTTGGAAAAAGTGCAGCTTTTGGAACTCCAGTTGTCCCCGAAGTAAAGATATAGAAGGCTGTATCTTTTGCAGTAACATTATCAGTAATACTTAAATTACTAGATTTAGAGCTATCTAGAAGATTTTTTAAATTTGATGCCCATTCAGGACACTCATAATCATCTCCGTCTTTAACCCAATATATGTCTGATTTATCCTTTATATTAATTTCGCCAAGCACCTCTTCAAGTGGCGAAGCAAGTTCTGCACCCACAATACACTTTTTTGAATCAGAAGAATTAATACAATGAACAAGAGGATTTCCAGTTAGACTTGTATTAATGAGAACTCCAATGGCACCAATTTTATTCAGTGCTAAGATACTGATAATGTAGTCAGGTCTATTTTCCATAAATAGAACAACTCTGTCACTGTGAGAGACGCCATCATTAATTAGTTTATTTGCTAAGACGTTAGCTGCTTCATTTGTTTGTCTGTAAGTCCAAACTTCGTCTTCAAAGAAGATAAAATCGTTAGAACCAAATTTTTCTGTAGTTTCTTCAAAAGAATGGGCTAGTGAAGCATTATCATCTGGACTTGGAAACTCATACCTCATTAGGGGTATGAGATATCTCAGCTCTCCCAAAACCCTAAAAAATTCAAATATTTTACTAAGCATCTTTTAAGTCAATATATTAATTAATATATTATAATCCTCGAACACATTTTAATATAGGAAGAAAGCATGAATGATCAAAAAAAGTATGATTTTGTTATATACGGTGCATCAGGATTCACAGGAAAATTAGTTGTTGAATATTCATTAGAAAAATATTTGAATCATGAAAATATAACTTGGGCCATTGCTGGCAGAAATCTTGAAAAACTAGAAAATCTCAAAAATAAATTAAATATTCCTGATCATATTGACATTCTTCATGTTGACAGTGATGAACAAGAGTCGATAGATAGTCTTGTAACAAAAACCAAATGTGTTTTAACTACTGTTGGTCCATACCAACTTTATGGTGAAAAAATCATAAGGACATGTGTTTCCTCTGGTACTGATTATGTTGACTTATGTGGTGAGCCGGGTTGGATGCATAAAATTATTGACGAATGTTCTGATGAGGCCAATAAAACCGGTGCAAGAATAGTATTTTCTTGTGGGTTTGATAGTATTCCTTTTGATTTAGGTGTTTTATTTGTTCAAAAGGAAACAAAATCGAACATCAATAAATATGCTCCTTATGTTAGAGGTCGTGTTAGAGCGATGAATGGAGAGTTTTCAGGAGGGACTGCAGCTTCGATGAAAGCTACAATGTCATCACTCAAGTCAAATCCTGAACTTTTAAATGTGCTTATTAATCCACATGCATTATGTGAAGGACATCAGGGAGCACAACAAGATGATGATACAAAACCAAAATTTGACGAAGAATTGGATCTATGGGTAGCTCCATTTTTTATGGCTCCAATAAATACAAAAAATATTCACAGATCTAATAAACTTTTAAATCACATTTACGGCAAAGATTTTCGTTATAACGAGATGTGGATAATGGGACCTGGTGAGGAGGGCAAGAAAGCAGCAGAAACCATTGCAACGGCTAATCCAATAGGTGGTGAAGATGCGCCAAAGCCAGGTGAAGGCCCTTCAAGAGAAAAAAGAGAAAATGGTAATTATGATATTTTATTTTGTGCAGATGTTGATGGGGAAGTATTTAAGGCATCTGTGTCTGGTGATATGGATCCCGGATATGGTTCAACATCGAAAATGATTACTGAGAGTGCTATATGTCTTGTAAAAGAGTGCCAGCATTTGACTGGAGGAATTTATACACCTGCTGCATCAATGGGTGAAAAATTAATAAAAAGGCTTGAAGACAATGCTGGATTGAGCTTTAAGATTGAGTAGATTTATAACTCGCCTTTATCTCTTAATTTTGCCCTTATTTTTGTTGCACTTATAGATGAAATTTCTTCGTCAAAAACCTCTTCCTCAAAAACATAGCCGACACCTCTGCCATAGGTGATATTTGTAATATTAGGAACAAGCATAATTTCATAATGTATTCCTTTTTCGAACCCGTCTTTTCTTAAACTTTCTTCAATATTAGAGCAAACCATATCCCAAGAAAAAGGATTGTCATTTTGACCATCTCCTCCTGATGAGCCCTCGACATCTCTGACTTGGATTATTACTTGACCTGTTTTTTTAATACATCTTTTAAAAAGTTCTTGATGACCCTTATGCCACGGCTGCCATCTTCCTAGCATTTGAACTGTAGGCTTTTTCCAATCAAACATTTTTCAAAATTTCCTCAGCAATTGTGTAATGATTTGTATCATTCATTTCTGTTACTTTAAAGTCTACATTTTCTGGTTTTTCAAACATTTTATTAGTATCTTCATATCTTCCGGATTTAATTGTATCCATCCAGATTGTGATATCTGGATCAAAATTACTTTTTGTTTTAAATGTTGGACAAACAAAATCACATATCACTATTCTTCCATGTTTTTTTTCAAAATCAGCTAAGCTCTTCATTCTAAGGCTCTGTCTAATTCTTCCATCTGTTGAAAAATCCCAATCATTTGCCATTTCTCTTACCTTGTCAGCGTTATACCATGCTGCTTTTAGAATTGGTTGCATTCTTTCAGCTAAATAAGTTTTGCCACTTCCAGGTAAGCCCATTATCAATATTTTCATTATCTCTTTTTTGTAATACAAAATAATTCATTTTTGAATTGTATTTCACGAAAACTTTCTATAGTTCTTTTTACTTTATTTTGCAGTCTTGGATTTTTTTCCAATTTCATTATATCTTTCTCTGGTATTTGTCCAACATAAAGTATGTTTGCCCACTTTGCATCTGTATTATGGCCAAATAATTCTGTAACTGTTTGGTCTGGCGCTTTTTTAAATTTAAAAAAATAACTTGATGGTTTTGAATAATTGTAAATATTATTTACGCCAAATTGATTATCTTTTAAGTACTCAATAACATCTTTTGCATTATTTGGAAAAGCTTCCTTGTCTTTAAATGCTAATTTTAGAACTTTTTGAATTGACTCACCTCCACATGAATGAGTTATTAAAAGCTTTCCAGATTTATTTAAAAGCCTCATCAATGGACCAATAACATTATTAACTTTTGCTTTAACTGATGAAGCAGCTCTATATGCCTGAGAAGCAATAATTAAATCATAATTATTATTTTTGTAGTCATTTTTCAGAAATTGCTTTAGATGTCTTTCATTATCTTTTCTATAAATTCTTATAATGCATGGATTAGAGTATGATGTTCTACCTTTATTATCTATTTCTATACCCCAATATTTTTTTATAAAATTGCTAAGAGAAATTCCTGATATTTGATCATTAAAATCAAAAGAGTTGTCACTTTTAAGAACAAGATTAAATTCCTTTATTTTTTTATTTTTGATCTTTTTTGAGCTTTCAATCAGTCCTAATTCAGAAAATTTAACGTTTGTCATGGTTATTAGTAAATTAGGATGCTCAACGAATCTGTCAGGCATTTTTTCTAATGTATTTTTTAGATCTTCATAGCTTATTTCCTTTCCAGTTATTAAAAGAGAAGTATATGGGTGATATCTATGGAAGCTTTTGATTATGTTTGATTTAATTGTTCCGTCACCTGTACCAGCATCAAGAATTCTTAGATAAGATTTATTTTGTGTAAGATTGCGAATGTAAGGATAGATCTTTTTTGAAATTGCTTTTTTTTCCCCAGTATTTTGAATAAATGAGAGATATTTCAATCTATCATCAAAAAATCTTTTTTTACCCATGTTATGCCCCTAATTTGCTCTGTAAATAATAATCTAAATAACATGATAATGCATTTACTCAGTTGATATTTTGAGATTAAAATAGCATTAATTTTAGGAGCACATATGTCTAAATCACCACCACTAATTGGTATTGGAACAAGAATTAGAAAGTCACCATATTTTGATTCGAACATTAAGTATGGCGTTACTGGATTTACTGTTTATAACAAAATGTACTTACCTACTGGATTTTCTGGACCTGAAAAAGAATATGAAAGTTTGATTAAGGATGTAACATTTGGAGATTTTGCTGCTGAAAGACAAATTGAAATTAATGGGCCTGATGCATATAAGTTTGTAAGATATATTCAGCCGCGTAATCTTGAAAAATGCGAAATCGGATTCTGTAAGTATATTCTTTTAACTGACCAGAATGGAGGCATAATAAATGATGCATGTTTGCTAAGATTAGAAGAAAATAAGTTTTGGATATCGCCAGGCGATGGTGACGTAATTTTATGGTTACAAGGTTTAGCAATAAATTCTAATATGGATGTTTCAATTCATGAACCTGATGCATCTCCATTACAAATAAGTGGTCCAAAATCTGGAAAATTGATTCAAAAATTATTTAATGGTGAGCACGATGATCTTGGTTATTACAAAGCAAGACAAACTTCTTTAGACGATATACCAATGGTTATTGCAAGAACTGGTTGGAGTGGAGAGCTTAGTTATGAGCTATATCTTCAAAATAGAAAACTAGGCAATAAACTTTTTGATATGGTTCATGATGCTGCAGTTGAATTTAATGGTAGGGTAATTGCTCCAAATACTATAAGAACAATTGAAGGAGGTATTTTATCTTATGGAAGTGATTTTGGTAGGGAGCATAATCCTTTTACAATTGGTTTGGGAAGATTAGTCGATGTTGATCAAGAAACTGATTTTATTGGAAAAGAAGCTTTAAAAAAGATTAAAGAAAATGGCTTAACTGAAAAACTTGTAGGTCTTGAGCTTGAAGGTGAGGCAATAAAGAAAGCGCCTGAAAATTTTTGGAGAGTTATAAATGATGATAAAAAAATTGGAAGAGTTTCAAGAGCATTCTTCTCACCAAGACTCCAAAAAAATATTGCTTTAGCAATAGTACATATTGATTTTTCTGAGGAGGGGACTGAAATTATCGTAGAAAGTCCAAATGGTAATTATCCTGGTAAAGTTGTTAAACTTCCTTGGTTTAATGCCGACAAAGAGACTCATTTAGATTAATTATGATTAAATTTAAGATATCATTATTATTACTTTTTACTTTAAATATATCCTCAATGGTTATTGATAATTTAAATGATACTAGAGCGCGCTGGTCTGCGATTTCTGATCAAGTTATGGGAGGAATATCTGAGGTAAATTTTTACGAACTTGAAGAAAATGGTACTAAGTTTTATAGGCTTGAAGGGGAAGTAAGTACTGCTAATAATGGTGGATTTATTCAGTCACGTGTGAATCTAAATTTAAATGTAGATGATTTCAGCGGCATAAGAATAAAAATTAAAGGTAACAATAACCAATATTTTGTGCACCTAAGAGCACCTAGAATGATGCCTTGGAATTATTATTACTCTGATTTTTATGCCAGTGATGACTGGCAAATCATTGATCTACCACTGAGCAATTTTAAATACTCAAGAAATGGAAATATTGGTATCAATGCAAACGTAATTAGATCTATTGGCCTAGTCGCATATGGTCGAGACTTTACCGCTCAACTAGATATAGCAAATATTGAACTCTACTAATTGTGGTTTTTTCAAACCAAGAGCAATTATTTATGAAATCAGCTTTAAATCTTGCAAAAGAATCTTTTGATCTTAATGAAGTTCCTGTTGGGGCAATAGTAGTAAAAGATAATAAAATAATCGGAACTGGTCGAAATGAAGTAATTTCAGATATAGATGTTAGTTCTCATGCTGAAATTAATGCTATTCGATCTGCCTCAAAATATATAAGCAATTATAGGCTCAATGATTGTACTATTTTTGTGACTCTTGAACCTTGTCATATGTGTGCAAAAGCAATCATTGATGCAAGAATAGGTGAACTAATATTTTCTACAAAAGAACCAAAAACTGGATCAATAGTTTCAATTGATAAATTTTTAGACAATAAGTTACTTAATCATTCTGTAAATTATAGATATGGCCTTTTCGAAGAAGAGAGCTCGAACTTACTCAAAAATTTTTTTGAGGCAAGACGTTAATTAAAGTTTTTTTTCATTGTTGTGTGAGGAATGCCTGTATCAGATCCATTATATTTTTCAATAGTTCTATAACCTGAATTCTCATAAAATTTAATGACATGATCTCTGGCGTTAAGAACAATATGAGTTACGTTATTTTCCTTTGCTTTGTATTCAAGAATTTCTAATATTTTTTTTCCTATACCTTGACCTTGAAGATGTTCTTCGACGGCCATATACCTAATTTGTGCTTCCAGTTTAGAATTGAAATGTAATCTTCCACATGCAATTATTTTGTTATCTTTTATGGCTATTAGATGAAAACTGTTATCCTCAAACGAATCTTTTAATGACTCAATCGATTTGCCAAGTGGTTTTCGAAGAATTTTCCATCTGAATAGGTCATACTCTTTAAATTCATCTGGACTATAAGGACTTCTAAATTCTAGTTCACTCATTTAATTCTAACCACACTGGACAGTGATCAGATGGTTTTTCCATTGCGCGAGCATCATAATCAATTCCAACATCCTTTATTTGCTCTCTTAAGTTTTCAGATAGAAGAATATGATCTATTCTTAATCCTCTTTTAGGATTTTGATCAAACATTCTAGATCTATAATCAAACCAAGAATAAATGGATGCTTCATTGGGATAAATTTCTCTCCATGAATCAACAAAACCCAAGCCCTTAATATTATTCCACATCTCTCTCTCTTCAGGCTGAAAAGAGGTTTTACCCTCTCTAAGCCATCTTTTTGCATTTTGTTCACCAATACCAATGTCTATATCCTCTGGCGAAACGTTAAAGTCTCCCATTATTACTAAATTTTTCTCAGTATTTTTAAGATTGGTGATATGTATACGAAGATCGCTATAAAACTTTACCTTTTTAGGAAATTTTGTTTCATGTTTGATATTTTCGCCCTGAGGAAAATAGCCATTCATAATAATAATCTCATTATCTCCATACTTAAAAGTTGATTGTATAAATCTTTTTTGATCTTCATCAGAATCATCTATAAAACCCTTAACAGTATTTACAGGCTTTTCTTTGCTGAGAATTGCAACGCCGTAATGTCCCTTTTGACCCCAAAATTCTGCGTGATAGCCTATTTCATTAATAACCTCAGTTGGAAACTCAGGATCATCGACCTTGGTTTCTTGAAGACCAATAACATCTGGATCAATTGTATTTCTTAAATGTTCTATTTGATGCGGTCTTGCTCTTATGCTGTTTATGTTAAAAGATACTATTTTCATACTATTTAACCGAGGAAAGAACTATCTCTTTCTCAAATTCTAAAAAATCATTAATAATATTTGTAGATTCAATCAATTGATAGTCATCTTTCAAATTAATTTTGTTTTCAAAGCTGTTATCAGAGTCATTATAGTCTTCCATTTCTTTGTATGAGGCAAACTCTTTCAATCCAACCTTAATTCTTCTTTCATTCTCTATTTGGAGTAGCCAATCTTTCCTTAACTCTTTTTGAATTTTTCTGTCCTCTAAATTTAAGCTAAGTTTCTTTTTATTTTTATTTAAGTCATATCTATCTCTAACTTTTTTTAAATAATTTAAATTTGGCTCCTTAATGAGACGAAACTCATAATTTGATATTACTTTGTCTACCAAATCTGAATTGACTTTAAATTTTTTATGTCTGTACGGCCTTATTACATCCCATTCCATGGCAGTAGGGTACGAGCTTTCACCCACTGATTCAATATCCCATGTTACTGGGAGTTCTATGTCAGGAATTACTCCTTTATTTTGAGTGCTCATTCCATTGATTCTGTAATATTTAGATTCCGTAATTTTGATTTGTCCTTCGGTTAGGTTTTCTAGACTTTGAACAGTACCTTTTCCAAATGTTCTCTGACCAACAATAAAACCTCTTTTATAATCCTGAATAGCTCCTGCAACTATTTCGGAAGCAGATGCTGAATAACGATTAACTAGAACTAATAAAGGCTTATCCCAAACCTGAACAGCCCTGGAAGTACCATATGGTTGAATGTAACCACGACTTTGCTTTACTTGAACGGTTGGACCTGAGGAGACAAATAGCCCAATAATTTTGTTTGCCTCTATTAAAGCACCACCACCATTATTTCTTAAATCTAAAATAACAGCATCTACATTCGAGTCATTGAAATTAATTAAGATTTCTTTGACGTCATTACTACTACTTTTATAATCTTTGACTCTATTCTGATATTCATTAAAGTCTATGTAAAAAGATGGTAAATCAATTATTCCAATCTTGTTGCCATCAATATTAATAATCTCTGACTTAGCTGCTCTATCTTCAAGTTTTATTTCTTCTCTTTTAAGAGTTACTAATTTAGTTGAGTCAGTTGCTGAATCAAATGAAATAAATTCAATCTCTACTTCAGTACCAGCCTCACCTCTAATTAAATCAACAACCTCATCAATTCTCCATCCGATAACATCTTTATAATCGTCTGATCCAATTTGTCTAATTTTTGTAATTCTGTCTTCTGGACTAATCTTTCCTGATTTTTCTGCAGGTCCACCTGGAACTAAACTTATAATTTTGGTGTAGTCATCTTCAACACCAAGAAGAGCGCCGATTCCATTGAGTTTTAAACTCATATTGACATCAAAATCTTCTGCAGATCTTGGTGATAGATAAGTTGAATGAGGATCAAATTGATTAGTTAAAATATTTATTGCCAATGAAAATATATCCTCTTCTTTTTGCTGAATAATTCTTCTAATTCTATTCTTATATCTTTTTATTAAGTCGATTGATGGCTCTGAATTTGATGAATCAGATAACTTAGCAATTAACAAATCATTTTTAGTTTCGAGTCTCCAAAGTTTATAAAGATCATCAAAATTACTTTGCCACTGATTATCTTCATAAAAGATATCCAAGTACTCTTTCTTTGAAAAGTCGAATGCATTTTCTTCAATTAAAATAATTTGGTACTCAAAGAACTCAATCAATCTATCAAAATAGAGATTAATTAGTTCATAAGCCAAATCTATATCAAAATCATTATTAGTAACATCTTTTGATCTTTTGAGGTATGACTGAACT
Source organism: uncultured SAR86 cluster bacterium (assembly GCA_902630885.1). GTDB lineage: Bacteria > Pseudomonadota > Gammaproteobacteria > Magnimaribacterales > D2472 > SAR86A. Next base: position 18,463 of record CACOWI010000006.1, read on the forward strand.
TCTTCTTCTATGAATAGGTTTTTTTCTTTATCTAGCTTTTTAATGATTGCTTTTAAATACCTTTCATTAAAATTATCTTTATTAATTTCTTTAATATAATGCTCTTTTTCAAGTTTTTTAAAAATCTCTTTACTAAGATCTTTTTTAGAATCACTAAGTTCAATGTTTGTATATTCATTAGCAATGACAAAACTAGATAATAATAAAATACAAAGTCTTAAGTTGATCATACTATTTATAAGCCCTGAGATTGAGCTGCTTCTTCTCTAACCATTTCTGGAGATCCAAGTATTTGTCTATTTACACCTATTCTTTTGAACCAGTAATGTAATCCAAGTAAATCAGTAAATCCCATCCCACCATGAACTTCTGTTGATTTTTTTGAAACCATCTTAGAAATATCTGATATGTGAGATTTAGCATGACAGGCCATAATTTTTTTATTTTTTTCTTTGTTATCAAAAGAATGTGCAGCATGCCAAAGTATTGAATAGCATGGTTCAAGTTCTGCAGCCATCTCAGCACACATGTGCTTGACTGCCTGAAATGATCCAATGGCTCTGTTAAATTGTTTTCTTTCTTTTGAATATTCGATGGCTTTATCTAGCATAGCTTTGGAAGCTCCTAACGAGTCAGCAGCTGTTACTATCCTTCCTGCATCAATTGCGTTACTAATTGCTTCATCTGATCTTGAGGTGTTTTCCAAAATGTCTACCTCAGTATTTTTAAAAATTATTTCTTTAAATATTCTAGTTTTATCAACCGTAATTAAATCTATGATTTCAATACCACTTGATTCTAACGAAACAATACCTATTTGACCTTTTTTGTCAGACAGCATGATATGTGTTGCAAAATCACAATCTAAAACAAATAAAGTTTTGCCATTTACTTTGTTATTTGAAAAGCTTAATTCTGATTCATTTCTAGATCCAAAAAACTCTGAAAAACCTACACCAAAATTAACATTATTTTTTGACATTTCGTTTAAATAGAAATTTCTTTGTTCATCATTAGCACCATACTTAATTGCGATAGGCGCCATAACATATGAACCTGTGAAGGGAAGGGTGGCTATACCTTCTCCAAGACTTTGACCAACCGCAGTAGCAAAGAGTAAATCTAGTCCTAGCCCGCCATTTTCTTCGGGAATTAAGATGTTATTAATGCCTAAAATTACAATCCCATTATGAAGATCTTCTTTGCTTGTTTTATCACTTTCGTTCGCAATCTTTCTAATGACATCTATGGAAGCATTATCCTCAAGAAATTTTTTTACATTGTCTTGAAAAAATATCTGATCTTCAGATAATCCAAAATACATATTATGCTCCTTGCTGAACTTTTGGCTCTTTTGGCATACCAAGACCTCTCTCAGAGATAATATTTTTTTGTATTTGGCTTGTTCCTCCACCAATTATTAACCCAAGAAAATACATATATGCAATTTGCCACGAACCACCATCTCTTATATTTGGACTATTTTCGTATAATGTACCTAGCTCACCCATAATATCTATTGCGAAACCCTCAAGTTCATGCCTTAACTCAGTTCCAACAAGTTTTTGAATCATGCCAGCAATTTTTACGTCTTGATTTTTATTTACTTTAGCGGATAAAACTCTAAGCGAGTTTGATTGAAAAGCAATAACCTTACCTTGAATTTTCATAAGCTTATTTCTGTAAACTTTATTATTAATCACTTTTTCACCATTAATAGTTTCTTGCTTCATTCTTTCAATAAGTGAATTTAGTCTATTCATCATTGCGTTAGGGTCTGAGAGAGATCCTCTTTCATGACTTAATGTTGCATTTGCTACAGCCCAACCTTCACCCCGTTTACCTACAATATTTTTTTCAGGGATTGTGACATCAGTAAAGAAAACCTCATTGAAACCTGCATTTAGAGTCATATCAACTAATGGCCTTATCTCAATTCCAGGAGCATCCATAGGAATTAATAAGTAACTTATTCCCGCATGTTTTGATGCATCAGGCTCAGTTCTTACAAGGCAAAACATCATTTGTGAATACTGAGCGGTACTAGTCCAAATTTTTTGGCCATTTATTACCCAGTTGCCATCAATTAATTCACCTTTAGTCTGAAGGCTGGCTAAATCGCTTCCGGCGTTTGGTTCTGAATAACCCTGACACCATATAATCTCTCCATGTAATGTGGGTTTTATATATTTTTGTTTTTGTTCTTCACTTCCAAGTTCTAGAAGAGTTGGAACAAGCATGTCAATTCCTTGACCGCCCATTGGTGGCGGTATTTTTGATTTTGCAAACTCCTCTGCAATTATTCTACTTTTAATAATGTCGCTCTCTCCACCGTGACCACCATATTCTTGAGGTATTGATCTTGCAAAATAACCTTTTTCAATAAGTATTTTTTGCCAATCTGATCTTGTCATTTTAATTTCGCCTGTTTTAAACGAATCAGATAAAGGTACTTTTGATGATTCTGTAAAATGCACACCTTTATATTTTTTACAAAAGTCTTTTACCTCTTTAGTAAAATCTTTATATTCTTTGCCAAAATTTAAGTCCATAACATTTCCTTTTTAATCCCAATTTGGTTTTCTTTTTTCAAGAAAGGCAGCTATACCTTCTTTAGCATCCTTACCTTCAAAGCATTTTGCTATTTGTTCTTTTAGGTACGGGAGGGCTTCATCAAAACTTTTTGAATCTTGTTTTTCATATGCCTCAAGGCCAAATTTCATTGTTTCTGGCGCTAGACTTGCAAGCTCACTAGCTAGTTTATCAACTTTTTCGTCAAGTTCTTCTTTTTTTACAGATTCATTTATTAAACCCCAGTCCTTAGCTTTTTTTGAATCAATAGGTTTGCCTCTCATAATAAAATCAAGGCCAGCTCTTTTAGGCATAACTCTAAATAATCCTGCCATAACCATAAAAGGCCAAAGTCCTCTATGTATCTCAGGCGCTGAAAATGTTGCTTCATTCACTGCAATTGCGTGAGTCGAATTAGATACAATCAGAAGGGCACCAGCTAAAACTGAACCTTGGATTTTACAAATTACTGGTTTGTATAAATGCCTCAAAGACAAGCTTATATCATCAGCATTCTCCAATTTTGGTACATTTGATTCAGATTTACTTCTTGATAAATCTGCACCAGCACAAAAAATATCACCCTTAGCGGCAATAATTACTACTCTTATTGATTTTTCTTGTTTTGCATATGCTAATGCATAGTTAATTTCATTCATCATCACATTGTTTAAAGCATTCTTTTTTTCAGGTCTGTTAAGAGTGATACTCATGACATTATTTTTAATATCCAATTCAGTTGCCTTAAATATGAGACCCTCTAAAGATAATTTTTTCATCATATATCTCCGATAATACTTTGTGGAACTTTAATTTTTTTTGCTCTTAAATATTCACCTAAGGATTTGGCTTGTCCATCTTTTCTGTCATTCGATGATACGCCATCTTGTAATATGTCATGAATATAAAAATTAAGAGAGTTTATATTTGATAATTCATATCTTTCAATTTTAAACTGGCGTAAATCAGGTAATAACTCTTTAAGTTTATCTACTGTTAAAAAATCATGCAGAAAAGCAAATGAGTGAGTGTTTTTAGCCCAAACACCTAGATTTGCACAACCTCCCTTATCACCGGATCTTGTTCCATAAATTTCTCCAAAAAAGATTTCTTTTTCATTTTCTATTTTAATTTTTTCAATTTTTACTGGTTCTTTTTGATAATAAATTTCTTCTAATCCTAATTGACTAGTTGGAATAACCTCAATTTCTTCTCCATCAATATGTACTTTTTCTATAATATGTTTGCTATTAACTAGAGCAGGCCAGTAAACAATCACAGGTCCGCTAGTTTTAACGCCACCTTGTGCAAAAAAACCTGGAATATTTGCTAGAGCTAATTCAATTATTTTTGCGCTAAATAGCCTACCAACCAAGTTCTGATCTTTTGATTTAACTGAAACCAAAAGAGATGCCATAGCTTCTTCATTGCTCAATGGATTTTCTTTGTCTGTTCTATGGAGCTGAATTGAGACTTCATCAAATTGATCTTTACCACCAACTGAATTAAACAATGCATCTGTAAAAACCTTTGCTTTATCTTCTATATCTAGGCCTGTAAGTATAATTTCCATTCCATTTCTAAAGCCACCCGCCAGATTTATACAAACCTTATGTTTGTCAGGAGGTGAACTTCCTCTGCAACCAGATATAAAAACTTTATCTTCCTCAACTTCTTCAATTTTCAAAGTATCAAAATGAGCTATAACATCTGGATTTACATATGCCGGTGAACTAATTTCATATAAAAGTTGTGCTGTTACTGTGCCACTAGAGACCAAGCCTCCAGTGTTAGATTGTTTTGTAATGTAGAAACTTCCGTCTTCAAATATTTCAGCAATTGGATAACCAACGTTATCAAAGCTTTTCACTTCTTTAAAAAAAGAATAGTTTCCACCTGTTGCCTGACATCCACATTCAATAATGTGACCTGCCGCAAGAGCTCCTGCTAAAGCATCATAATTGTCTCTTTCCCAGTTGAATTTCCATGCAGCTGGTCCAATTACGACAGCCGCATCTGTTACTCTTGGACAGACAACAATGTCAGCGCCTCGGTCAAGAGCCTCTTTTATTCCCCACGCACCAAGATAGGCATTTGCAGTAAGTGGTGAGTGATCTGATTCATTTAATTTTGTATCTTTATCAATATTCTTAAACTCTTCTCCTGATTTTGTTAAATCGGGAATTGAAGGCATTAAATCATCACCATCTATATAAGCTACTTTCATATCTATTGACTGCTCTTTTAAAATTTTTTCAATCTCAACCGCCATGGACTTTGGATTTAATCCACCAGCATTACTTACAATCTTGATATTTTTTTCTTTACATGACTTTGCAATTTGATTGATTTGTTTTAAAAAAGTCCCAACATAACCTTTATCTTCTCCTCTTTGTAATTTTTGACTAAAGAGAATTGCCATTGTTAACTCAGCAAGATAGTCTCCGGTCAAAACATCAATTGGACCTCCATCCACCAAATCCTTTGCAGCGGATAATTTATCCCCATAAAACCCACTACAATTTGCAATTTTAATATGATCTTGTTTCATTAGTTTTCTAATTTAATTCCATTCAAAATAATACTTGTTATTGAATTTGCAGATTCTTCAGGTGTTAAATTAATAGAATTTTTATTTTCCTCTTTAAAAAACTCTCTTCCTATTCCACCGAGAAGTATTGAGAAAGCTTTAACGTCAATTAATTTTATCTCTTTTTTTTCAATAGCTTCTTCTAGGAGTTTTTTTATGTAATTTTTTATGAAGTTTTCATGATAATCAGCTGTTTTTTTAGACCCATTGATTTTTTCCATATCTATCAAAAATCTATCAAACTTTGGACCAACAGCTTGATTAACTATAAAAAGATATTGCTCCAATTTATTTATGGGTGAATCAATGCTATCAACAGAATCCATTGCAAATTTACCTAATTTTTTAAGTATGTTATCCATAGTCATTAAAATTAATTTATCTCTGCTTGGAGCAATTTCATACAATGTTCTAAGAGAAATTTTAAGTTTTTTTGCTATTTCAGACATAGTGAGGTCTGGCACACCTTGCTCTAGTAATTTTTCTAGAGCCTCTATGATTTCGTAATGCCTTTTAGTATAGATTCTTGATTTTTTGTTATCTAAAAAGTTACTTTTATATTCTATATTCTGCATTTATTGATTACTTAACCACCATCAATAAAGCACCGTTTTCAACTTGATCATTTACAGATATTAATAGTTCTGAGACAGTTCCGTCTTCAGCAGCCTTAATTGAGTGTTCCATTTTCATTGCTTCAAGAATGACTAAGGTATCACCAGCCTTTACTTTTTTACCTTTTTTAACTTTCACATCAATAACTTTTCCTGGCATGGGAGCAATCAGTCCACCAACGGTAACTTCGGTTCCTGGGATCTTAAACCTAGGTTTTAATTGGAGCATCACATCACCAAACGGCATATGAACTAATATATTATTTTTTGATACTGTAACTCTGGAATAATGTCTTTTACCATCAAAGATTAAGTCTATACCGTCATCATCACTTGAATATATATATGCTTCTTTATCAGTTGAGAATAGAAATTTATGATCTCGCTGTTGTTTATATTCAATCTCATACTCAGAATTTTCAAATTCAAACGTTAACTTTTGATTTGGCAATCTACCATTTGTCCAGCCTGAAGGCATAAATTTGGCTACATTTGAATTATTTCTGTTCTGTCGTTGCAACCACATTGCAGCAATTGCAGTAACATGTTCAATTTCTGACTGATTAATTTCGAGCTTTCTTGAAGGATCTACTCTTTCAATAAAATCAGATGTGGTATCTCCGCTTAAAAATTCTTCTGTTTTAAGACAATTAACTAAAAAATCTCTATTTGTCTTTACACCTCCAATGTGAGCTGACTCAAGTGCCTTAGCTAATTTACCAGCAGCATCTATTCTGTTTGGGGCATACGAAATTATTTTTGCTAGCATGGGATCAAAATCTGTTCCTACGACTGTGCCTTTATTAACTCCAGTATCCCACCTAGCCTCTGCAGAATTATTTTCTTCAAATGCAATTAAAGTTCCAATTTCTGGAAGAAAGTCATTATTTGGATCTTCTGCATACAGTCTTGCTTCAATTGACGACCCGGTCCAGGTTATATCTTCTTGATCAAAGTTAAGAGATTCACCTCTCGCGATTTTAAGTTGCTCAGATACTAAATCTATTCCGGTAACTTCTTCAGTAACTGGATGCTCAACTTGCAGTCTAGTATTAACCTCTAAAAACCAAAATTCTTCAGTTTTATCATCAAATAAAAATTCTACTGTTCCAGCAGATTCATATTTAATTTGTTTTGCAAGTTTGACAGCTGCTTCCCCCATCTTATTTCTTACTTCATCAGAAATTCTGGGAGATGGGGATTCTTCAATTATTTTTTGGTGCCTTCTTTGGATTGAGCATTCTCTTTCACCCAAGTGAACTACATTTCCTTTAGAATCTCCTAAAATTTGAATTTCAATATGTCTAGATTTTTCTACATATCTTTCAATAAAGATTCGCTCATCATTGAATCCACTTTTAGCTTCCCTTTGAGCACTTACAATAGATTCCTTTAAGTCTTTTTCTTTATTAACAATTCTCATTCCTTTTCCGCCACCACCTGCAGCTGCTTTAATGAGAAGGGGATATCCAATTTTTTTAGCTTCGCTTGGTTTAGATGTCATTGGTAGAGTAGGAACGTCAGCTTTTATTGCTAATTCTTTTGCCTTTAATTTATCACCCATTACTGAAATAACGTTTGGAGATGGACCAACCCAAATCAGCTTTTCTTTTTTAACTTTTCTTGCAAATGAAGCATTCTCTGATAGAAATCCATATCCAGGATGGATTGCTTGAGCACCGGATATTTTTGCTGCCTCAATAATTTGATTTCCGTCAAGATATCCACCATCTTCAAGTCTTATTGATTCGTCTGCATGTTTTACAAATAAAGAGTCCTTATCAGCATCAACATAAACAGCAATAGATCTTATTCCCATTTCTTTAGCAGTTTTGATGATTCTGCAGGCAATTTCGCCTCTATTGGCTATTAATATTGAATTAAAGATCATAATCTGAATACTCCATACTCTTTTGCTCCCTCAATAACATTATTACTGACTATTGATAGGCAAAACCCAATTACATCCCTGGTATCTCTTGGATCGATAATTCCATCATCAGTCATCATGCTACTTGCGACTAGGCCATGAGACAATTTTTCAAGGTAGTCAATTACCATTGCTTTGAGTTGCTCATCAGCTTTTTCATCAAACTTTTTACCATCTCTTTTGGCTTTAGCCTTTCTTACAATAGACATAACTCCTGCCATTTGTTCAGGTCCCATAACCGCAATTTTGGCTGTTGGCCATAAGAATGTGAATCTATTATTAAATGCCTTTCCGGACATTGCATAAGTACCAGCTCCATATGATGCTCCAACAATAAATGTAATGTGTGGAACCATTGAATTTGAAACAGCATTTATAAGCTGAGAACCTTTTTTTATAATACCTTGTCTTTCAAAATCCTTACCCACAAGAAATCCAGTTACGTTATGAAGAAATATTAGTGGGATATCTCTTTTATTACACAATTGAATAAAACTTGCTCCTTTTTCAGCAGATTGCGGATATATAGGTCCATTGTTACCAATAATTCCAACTTGATATCCATGAACTGAAGCCCAACCACATACCAAAGATGATCCATATAAAGGTTTAAATTCTTCGAATTTTGAACCGTCAGTAAATCTGGCAATAATTTCTTTTATATCAACTGCAGATTTTAGATCTTCGCTAAGAATACCCAATAACTCTTCTTTATCATGCTTTGGTTCTTCCGATAAAATTTGTGGCTCGGGACCTTTCTTTGACCAGTTTAAATGAGATACAACTTCTCTACATATTCTCAGGGCATCCATCTCGTCTTCAGCAAGATAATCAGAAAGTCCAGAAACCTCAGAATGCATTTGAGCTCCACCAAGCGTCTCATCATCTGACTCTTCTCCAGTTGCCATTTTTACTAAAGGTGGTCCTGCAAGAAACGCTTTGGACTGATCTTTAATAAAAATGTTGTAATCAGACATGCCAGGTTGATATGCTCCACCAGCAGTTGATGAACCAAACACAACTGAAATTACAGGAATTCTTAATTTTGATAATTCAGTCATTTCATAGAAAAATCTGCCAGTTGACGCAAAATGACCTTGTTGAAGAGTTGGTGCGATTGGTGGCGTATCACTATTATTATTTGAAACATTTAGATCTCCTCCAGCTGATTCAACAAAACTTATGAAAGGTATTCTATTCTCTCTTGCAATTTCTTTAGCTCTTTTCCACTTTTCACCAACATATACAGTCATTGCTCCAGCTTTAACTGTTGGGTCATTAGCAAAAATTACACATTCAATTCCAGAAATAATACCAACACCTGAAACACACCCACCTCCAACGTTGTAATTATTAGTTCCATAAGCAGCAAATGGTTGGATTTCTAAAAAAGGACTATCCTGGTCAAGTACATTCATTACTCTTTGCCTAACTGGCATTTTGCCTCGTTTTGCAAGACGTTCATGGTGGTGCATTCCTCCACCTATTTCAGCTAAATCAAGAAGGCCATCTAAAAATTTTAGTTTTTCAAGCATCATTTCTTTGTTTTTTAGATATTGTTCTGATTTAGTATCTAGATTTGATTTAATCCTTGGTGAAATATTTTCTCTTTTCATAATGCGTAAACCTGAATTTAATATTAATGGTAATATAATATCATTAATATTACCATCAATTAGTTGTAAAATAGACCATTAAAATTATAAATATGATAAAAATTTACGGTACCGAAAATTCAAGAGCCATGCGTCCAATATGGACAGCAGAAGAAATGGGACTAGATTATGAATTAATCATGATGCCATTTCCTCCAAGAGTATTTATGAAAGAATATTTAGATATAAATATTCTTGGAACAATACCATACATGATTGATGGCGAAATTAAAATGACAGAATCTGTAGCAATTTCCCAATATTTTGTTGAAAAATATGGACCAACCGATCTACAAGTAATGCCAAATGAAAAAGATTATCCATTATATCTAAATTGGTTATTTCATTCTGATGCTACCTTAACATTTCCGCAAACTGTTGTTTTAAGATATAAATTTCAAGAACCGGGTGTTGCTGATGCTGCCGTTGAGGGATATAGCAGATGGTTTGTTTCCAGGTTGAAACTCCTTGAAAAATCCTTAGATAATAGGGAATACTTATGTTCAAATCGTTTCACATTGGCAGATATTTGTGTAAGTTACGCTATTAATCTTGCTGAAGCGCTCGGTATTGAACAGGCATTTAAACCAAACATTAAAAGATGGTCTGATAATTTATTTTCCAGACCTGCTTTTATTAAAAGTAAAAGTTATAAATATGAACCTGAAAGCTAAATTCTTAAATTATTTTTTATTAATACTATTTTCTATTCCAAGTATAGAAGCAAGCAAAACCTCTCATATTGAAACAATATATTTAGGTTCTGGTTGCTTTTGGGGAGCTGAAAAGGGTTATGAATCTATGGATGGGGTTATCAATGCAGAATCTGGTTACGCTAATGGTTATGGAGTAAAGCCAACTTACAGATCAATAATTCAGTTCAAAAATAAGTATAACGAAAAGAATTTTGCAGAAGTTGTAAAAATTACTTTTAATAGTAATGCCATACCACTAGAAAATATTTTAAAACACTTTTTTGAAACTCATGACCCTACTCAATTTAATAGGCAAGGCAATGATATAGGCACACAATATAGGTCAACAATTCTTTTTCAAAATGAATCCCAAAAAGAACTTGCTGAAAAGATTATGGAGGAATATCAAAAACTTTTGATTGATGGAGGTTATGGAAAAATTAGAACCAAACTTGAACCTTTGGATAATTTCTATCTTGCTGAAGAATATCATCAGGATTATTTAAAAAAGAATCCTAATGGTTATTGTCCAGACCTATCGACAGGAATTGTTTTTAATAATGAAGAAAAAATCTTTCTAGATAATGAATATCTTTTAAAAGGAAAGCAAATTTTAGTTTTAGATTCACAAAATTATTGTCCGTATTGTGAAAAATTGAAGGTTGACGTTACTGATGGATACAAAGGAAGCATTCCACTGAGTTATAGAACTTCAGATCAATTACATGGACTTGAAATCAATTCTCCTACCTGGGCTACTCCATCATTAATTTTTTTGGAAAATGGTAAGGAGATTTTTTCATATCAGGGATATGTCAATCAAAAAGACTTTTATCAATTATTAGGAAAGTTTAAATTGGGAGATTCTGAAGCTTACAACGTGGCCTTTAATAAAGGCACTGATGCTCGATTTTGTAAAGAATACCAAATTTTTAAAAATACACCTGATGGTATATTTATTGATAAGCTCAGTGGAGAACCGCTTTTTGATACAAGAAATAGGTTTGTCTCAAGATCAGGATGGTTATCATTTACAAAACCTGTTGAGGGTTCTGTATATGAATTACCTGATAATAGTTATGGCATGAGAAGGACTGAAATAAGATCTGTTTCTTCTGATATACATTTAGGTCATGTATTTGATGATGGGCCAAACGGAATGCCGAGATATTGCATAAATGCTACCGTATTAGAATTCAAGCCTCGAAACGAAATTTCTTAAAAACTGGATCCATATCCATATCTATCTAATCAGAAATAAGCTCATTTATCCTTTCGTAGGAGTCTATGAATTCTTCTTTAAATTTTTGAACAGTCTGTCCTGCTGTAATAGATTCATTTACCAATCCAATTCCTTGTCCAACCCAATATGTTTCGAGTTGTTTTGCACCTTCATGTCCAATCGCTGCTTGATCAGCAACTTTTCGAAGTGCTGGCTCACTGACCATTGTTTGAAGAGGCATTGGAAGTGGTTCAGGTGCATCTTTATCTTCCCATGCTTCTACCCATGGAGACGTTAATTGCCTTGAGTGTTTTCCTGTTCGACTTTTTGACCTAACAGTATGACTTGAAGATGCAGCGACTAACTTTTCTTTAATATTATCAGAAGTTTCTGCCTCAGTTGTAGGAAGAAAAACAGATGCACACCATACTCCATCTGCTCCCATCGCCATCACACCAGCCATCTGTTCACCAGTGCAAATGCCTCCTGCTGCAAGTATAGGCACATCACCATACGATTTAAGGGCTCTTCGAACTTCTGGCACTAAAACCATAGTTGAAACACTTCCGCAATGGCCACCACCTTCTGTGCCAGATACAACAATGATATCTACTCCAGCCTCAGCCTGTTTAACTGCATGTTGTTTAGCCCCAACAAGAGCAGCAACGGGTACATTATGTTGTTTTCCCATATCTAACATCCATTTAGGTGGGACGCCTAAAGCATTTGCTACAAGCTTAATTGGATGAGAAAATGCAACCTCAAGAACCTCTTTAGCACCATCAAGTCCAGCTCCTAATACTTGATTTGAACTTTGTTCAAATTTTTCAGAGGCGTCGCCACCTCTTAAATCAGATGCATCTATATCATGTTGCTCTAAGATATTTGCACGGAATTCTCTATGTTCTTGCGGTATCATTCCTCTAAGATCATCAGTGGTGAGATTCTCACCTTTACCAACATATGAGTTCGGCACTAAAACATCAACACCATAAGGTTTACCATCAATATTTTCATCGATCCAATTTAATTCAATTTCAAGTTTTTCAGGAGTTAAACCTACCGCTCCAAGCACGCCCATACCTCCAGCTTTTGAAACAGCTGCGACGACATCCCTACAGTGGCTAAAAGCCACAAGAGGAAATTCAATATCAAGAATTTTACAAATTTGTGATTTCATGAATGCTCCTTAAGAAATACTCCAAATGTTTATATTACATTAAATTTAGAATGAATTAGAATATGAACATGTATAACTTTTCAGTACCAGATATTTGTGATGAATTTAGTGATGTTCAAATTGGAGATCTTTTTTTAAATTCATATGGTTCTATTGATAAATTTTATGGTCAAGTTCACACCGCTAAATGCGAACATTCGAACAGCATCGTTAAAGAATTTGTAAATGAAAATGGCGAAGGAAAAGTTTTATTGATTGAGCATACTGGCTCAGAATTATGCTCTATGGTGGGAGATCAGATTGCTCAAAAAGCCAATGATAATAATTGGAATGGATTATTTACCAATGGATGTATTAGAGATATTGAAGTAATTCAAAACATTAACATAGGTGTATATGCTCAAAATTCTTATCCAATGAAAACTGATAAATCAATTGGATTTGGAGAAAGAGATGTTCCTATAAAACTTGGATCAGTCGAAATAGAACCTGGCGATTGGATATATGTTGATAGAAATGGATGGATTATTAGTAAAAAAAAATTAGAACTTTAAATTTTCTATATCTTTATCTTTTTGAGACCAGATTGACTCTATCCAATTCTTAAAGTCCTCTCTATATTTTTGGTCCTCTGCATAGTTTCTATTTTTAAGATCTTCAGGAATTTTGTGTTTTGTAACTAGCACTTTAGCTTCTCGCATTTCACCGGTTAAAAAGTTCCAAGCACTTCTTTTATGACTTTTATAAACTAAAGTGTAATCAATTAATGTATTTATTTTTGGCATTGCAGATAGAGCAGTTGCCATGCCACCTATCTTTGGAATAAGTAGATTTTGATATGGCGATTTTTGTAATTCATGTTTTTCTTTTGTAAACCTTGTACCTTCTGCATAGCTGAAAATAGTAGATGGAGATCTAAGAAAACGTTTACAAGATTTAAGAGTATTCTCATAGTCCTTCGTCCTTAGCGAGGGATCTTTATCGATAGCTGCTTTTGAATGCCTATTAACAAATGGCATATTAAGTGTTTTGTTCGCTAAAAATACAAAAGGAATCCACCACAACTCCTTTTTCATAAAGAATTTAAGAAGAGGAATTTTATAATTTGCGGACACAAGCAAAACAAAAATATCAGCCCATGACTGATGATTTGACATTGCCATATACCATTCATCTTGATTAAATTCGTCATTTTTATTGATCAACTTAATATTATCACCGTGCATTAAAAGCATGATAATTTTTAAGCCGTAAACAGTAAGATCTCCTATAAAATTCGACACTTTGCTCAAAAAAATTTTAAATGATTTAAGTGGAATTATTGCTCTTGGTAAATTAATGATTGCCAGAGTTCCAAAACCTAATATTAATTCAGATAGTATTAAAATGAATGTAATTGAACCAACTAAAAGTGATTTAATTGCCTTCATTTCTAATTACCAACCTCTAGAAACCGCTTAAGTTTGCATACCTCTCAGTATGATATTTGGCACTACCAAAAATCTGTTCAGCGACCCTAGCTCTTTTGAGAAAGAAACCAATATCATATTCATCGGTTACACCTATACCTCCGTGCATTTGAATTGCCTCATTAGATACAAGGTGAAGAGTTTCTCCTGCCATTGTTTTTGAGAGACTTGATAGTCTTTGTAATTCATTTGAATTTTCATCAGCTGCACGCATTGCCGCCATGACTGAAGATTTTGTCAATTCGATCTCACAAAACATTTCTGCAGCCCTGTGTTGAAGTGCCTGAAAAGAACCAATTAATGCACCGAACTGCTTTCTTTGTTTTAGATAATCAAGGGTTATTTCAAATGCAGACTCCGCATTTCCAAGCATTTCAGCAGACATTGCAATTCTCCCAATATCTAGGATGCTCTCAACAGTTTCTCCTGCAGTTTCAAGATCTCCCAGTAATGAAGACTCATCTATAATGACTTCATTAAAGCTTATGTTTGCATAATTCCTAGAATCTGCCATATCAAGCTTTTTTGTCTCAATACCTGACGTGTCAGAATTGAGTATAAACAAAGATAATCCTGTTGAGTCTCCTATGACGCCGGAAGTTCTTGCCAAAACGATTAAAATATCTGCGCTAGCTCCATCAATGACAAATATTTTTTTGCCATTTAAAATAAAATTAGAATCATTTTTTTTTGCAGTCATTTCAGTCTTAGATGGTTCATGATGGCTTGTTTCATCAATAGCCAGAGCAGTTGTAATTTCGCCACTAACTATCTTTGGCAAATAATTACTTTTTTGATCATCGTTGCCAAATTGTGTAATAGCATAAGCACCTAAAACACCTGTTGCAAAAAGTGGAGAGGGGGTTAGTGTCTTTGCGCATTCTTGCAATATGACACCAATGCCTGTTACTCCAAAATTAGATCCCCCAAATTCTTCTGGAATTAATATTCCGGGCCATCCAAGTTTAACCATTTCTGACCAAATATCTTTATCCCATAATTTAGGATCATTATTATCTCTCAAAGATCTGAAATGAGATATTGGAGATCTTTCATCAGCAAAGTTCTTTGCTGTATCTTTTAGAAATTGTTCTTCCTCAGATAATACTAACTTCATAAGTAACTATTGACTTGGAAGTCCAAGTACTCTTTTAGAAATAACATTAAGTTGGACTTCTGAGGTTCCACCTTCAATGGAGTTGCCTTTTGTTCTGAGCCAAGCCCTTGTAAGATTTTTATCGTCATCATCAAATTCGTCCCCATCCCATGCAACGCCATTAATTCCAGAAGCTGCAACCATTAGCTCGTGCCTTTTTTTGTTATGCTCTGTTCCATATAACTTGAACATTGAAGCTGTTGCACTTGCCTTACCACCTTCATCACCTGCTCTTTTTAAAGTAAGACCAAAAGCATGTTCTTTTATTTTATGAGATGAAATCTCAGATCTATAAAAATTATTTTTAATTTTGCCATTTTCTTCACCTAAATGTTTTTTAGCAATTGATACAACATCTCTTTTGCTTCCCATGCCAGCAGCAAGACCAAAATTAGAAATAAAAGCTCTCTCATGTTGTAAAAGCTTCTTTGCAATAGTCCAACCAGCATTTAGCTCGCCTATCAGATTTTCTTTGGGTACCTCAACGTTGTCAAAAAAAGTTTCACAAAAAGGAGACTTCCCTGATATTAATGTTATCGGCTTTGTGCTCACACCTTTAGTTGCCATATCAATCAGTAAAAAACTTATGCCATCATGTTTTGGTTCTTTTGGACCAGTTCTCACTAAAGCAAATATCCAATCTGCTTTATCTGCATATGAAGTCCAAACTTTTTGACCATTTACTAGAAACTTTTCACCAATGTCTTCTGCTTTTGTTGCAAGACTAGCTAAATCAGATCCTGATCCAGGTTCTGAATATCCCTGACACCATCTAATTTCACCTTTAATAATTTTTGGTATGTGTTCTTTTTTTTGTTCTTCAGATCCATATTCAAGTAATACTGGAGCAAGCATCCATATTCCAAAACTGAGCAAAGGTTGTTTTGCACCTATTCCAAATAGTTCCTCATTAAGAACTTTTACTTCTTCTTTTGTGAGGCCACCACCTCCATATTCTTTTGGAACAGTTGGCATTGTCCATCCTTTCTCACCCATTCTGTCTAACCACAGCTTGGATTCTGGATTCTTATACTCTGCATTTCTCCCACCCCATACCTCATCAACTGGGATCTTAGGATCAGCACCACTTCTCATAGAAGGAGGACAGTTTTTATCAAGCCATTCCTTTGTTTCTTGTCTAAATTTATCTAAATTACTCATATTATTAATATTTGGATTATTTAAAATCATCAATATTATAGGCGCTTATTTAAATTTTTCGAGTATTGAAAATATAAAACTTATTAATACATTTTTTTATAAGTTGTATAATGCGCGCTATGTTTAAAGAAATAGGCATTTTTATTAAAGAAGACTTGTCTAATAATATAGATAACGAAGCGCTTAGCTTAATGATAAATTCGTTATCAAATTTAGATATAAGTTTGTATTTAGATGAATCATCAAACAATAAAAATAAAAATTTTACTGTTCTTGAGCATGAAGAATATGTAAAAAAAGTTGATATAGTTATAGTTTTTGGCGGCGATGGTACTTTATTAAATGCTGCAAGAAAGTACTTAAATTATGAAATTCCTATTTTGGGAATAAATATGGGTAATGTTGGATTTTTAACCGATATTAGGACTGAAAACTTTGAGAAAACTATTAAAGAAGTTTTAGAGGGAAGTTATAAAATAGAAGAAAGAAATTTAGTTTCTGCTAAATTCGGAAATAAACAACTATATGGCTTAAATGAGGTTGTTATTCATTCTGGTGCCTATGCTCAACTAATGAGATATAGATTAAATGTAAATGATAAAGTTGTTTATGAGCAAAGGTCTGATGGATTAATTATCGCTACTCCGACAGGATCAACTGCATACGCTTTGTCAGCAGGAGGACCAATTATTCACCCTAGTTTGGATGTATGGACAATTCTTCCAATGCTTCCTCAAAGTCTATCTTCAAGGCCCTTTGTAATTTCTTCAAATGAAAAGGTTGAAATGGATTTGTTTGACGGACCTAATGATAATGCAAAAATTTGTGTTGATGGCCAAGATGACATAGACATCCCATATGGTGAGAAAATTTTAATATCTAAAATGGAGAAAACTTTAAAACTTGTTCATCCTAATGATAATGATTTTTTTGAGGCATGTAGAGAAAAGTTAGGATGGAGCTTAAATATTTCTAAAAATTAAATTGAATATTTTTAAAAACCTTCATATTCCTATCATTTTAGTGGCAATTGTAATTGCATTACTTTCAAACTTTGGCTCCCTAATTGCAGTTATTGAACCCTTGACGTTTACACAAATAGTTATTTCAAATCAGGGATATGTATCTGTAATGAATTTTGATCAAACCTATTTAGTTGATAATCAGTGGTGGAGAGTAATTACACCTATATTTATTCATTTTTCGTTTGCTCATTTAGCATTTAATTGTTTGTGGATATATATTCTAGGAGAAAAAATTGAAAATATTGATGGAACATTTACTTTTGCAATGCTTATGATTTTCTCAGCAATCTTTAGTAATTGTCTTCAATACTTTTATACAGACTCAAGTTTATTTGGAGGATTGTCAGGTGCTATATATGGTTTATTAGGATTCTGTATGATTCTTGAGCTTGATACAGAATATGATAGGTATGAACTTCCACCAGGCTTATACATGTTTATGCTAGCTTGGTTAATTTTAGGATTTGTAGGAATTTTAGACCTTTTTGGTTTTGGATCAGTTGCAAATTTTGCTCATCTAGGTGGACTCATTTCAGGAATTATTTTTGCTATGATATACAAAAATATTTTTAAGAGACTATAAGTTGATAAAAAAAGCAGTTTTACCAGTAGCAGGATTTGGAACAAGATTTTTACCTGCTTCAAAAGCAACTCCAAAAGAGATGCTTCCAATTATTGATAAGCCACTTGTTCAGTATGCTGTTGAAGAAGCAATTAATTGCGGCATTAAAGAAATTATCTTCATAACAAGCCCAGAAAAACATTCTATAAAAAAACATTTTAAAACCAATAAAGAACTTGAATTAAGATTATTAAATTCAGGTAAAGAGGGCATGATTGAAAAACTCAATCCCAAAAAATTTAGCGAAATAAAATTTTATTATATTAATCAAAATGAGCAGAATGGACTGGGTCATGCAGTCCTTCAAGCTGAGAGTGTGATTGGTAATAATTCATTTGCAGTTCTGCTTCCGGATGACTTATTTCTTTCTAGAAAATCTTGTTTAGAACAATTGATAGACATTTATTCTCAAACAAAATCTTCTGTAATTGCGGTAAACGAAATCGATTTAAAAAATATTCATAAATATGGCGTAATTAAACCAGGCAAACAAAATTTGGGTGCAATTGAAATAGATGATATTGTTGAAAAACCACTAGCAAAGGATGCTCCATCGAACATGGCTGTTGGTGGCAGATACATTCTAAATTCAACAATTTTTGAGCATTTAAAATCAACGAAATCTGATAAATCTGGTGAAATTCAGCTTACTGACGCTATTAAATCTCTTTTGGCAAATGAGGATATATATGCAAAAGTATATGAAGGAGAAAAATTTGATTGTGGTAGCAAAGAGGGTTTTGTTCATGCTACTATTTCACTCGCTTTGAGAGACGATTCAATTAGCGAAAAAATAAAGAAAATTATACAGGATATTGTTTGAATTTTTTTCTTAAAATATTTAAATTTTTGCCTCCAGAGCTCTCTCATTCCATTTCATTAAATTCATTAAATCTATTGTATAAATTGAATTTAATAGGCTTATTCAACAAAAAAATTATTAACCAAAATGAACTAAATATTTTTGGATTGAAGTTTAAAAATAGACTTGGTACCGCAGCTGGCTTAGACAAAAATGGCGATTACATAAATGCATTGGGCGCACTTGGATTTGGTTTTTTGGAGATAGGAACTGTTACTCCAAGACCACAATTGGGTAACCCAAAACCGCGGGTTTTTCGTAACTTTCATGAAAATTCCATTGTTAATAGACTTGGTTTTAATAATAAAGGAATCGATTATATGGTTAATAATCTTAAAAAAAGAAATTATGATGGAGTTGTTGGAGTCAATATTGGTGCAAATAAATCATCTGAGGGTATTGAAAGAATAAACGACTATTTACTTTGCATTGAAAAGATTCATAAGTTAGCTGATTACATAACAATTAATATATCTTCTCCTAATACACCTGATTTAAGAGATCTTCATCTCAAAGAAAACTTACAAAACCTAATTACTTCAGTAGAAAAAAAAATTGATGAAGTAAAATTTACAAAGCCAGTTTTTTTAAAAATTTCACCAGATGAAACTGATGAATCGATTGAAATGATAGTTGATTTAGTCAACAACTCATCTTTTACGGGATTAATTGCAACTAATACAACAATTGAGAAAGATAATCTTACTAATAAAAAATTAAAAAATGAAGCTGGTGGAGTTTCAGGCCAACCCCTCATGGAAAAGTCAACAAATAAAATTTTATTGATAAGGTCAAAATGCTCTGATATTCCACTTATTGGAGTTGGAGG
The DNA here is from genome assembly GCA_902630885.1 of uncultured SAR86 cluster bacterium. Taxonomy (GTDB): domain Bacteria; phylum Pseudomonadota; class Gammaproteobacteria; order Magnimaribacterales; family D2472; genus SAR86A. Next base: position 38,044 of record CACOWI010000006.1, read on the forward strand.
AGTAATGAGTAAAGATGACTATATATTAAAGATAAATGCTGGCGCAGATTTGGTTCAAATTTATACCGGTTTCATTATAAAAGGACCAAATTTAATTAATCAAATAATCAGAGATTAAAAATTGGAATATTTTGTTCTTATTTTAGCGATTTTATTATTAGTAGGCTCTATTTCTATCGCAATGCCATCTAAATCTTCTAAAGAAATATCTAAAATCAGAATGGAAGCTAAAATGATGGGAATTAAAATTGCTTCAACAATATATGGTAAAAATAAATTTAAAAATAAAAACTCTAACTCAGTAAGTTATCAAATCAAGAATGAGACTTCACTCAAAGAAGGTCATTTTATTAGAGACAAAACTGATTTAATCTTGTATTCTCCTGTCAAACTTAAATATATAGATAATTTTGAAAGCATTGAAAAGCATCTAAATAATATATCTGAGAGCATTGAAGAAATAATTTTTACTGACTCTTTTGTATTTTTTTTATGGAAAGAATTAGATGGTTTAAAGGAGCTTAATAATATTCTCGACAAATTAAGAAATTTAAAAAATTTTTAAAATAAACTTGCCAACATGAACCTTTTGATGATATTCATAAAAAAAGGAAATTTTAGAATATGACAAAATCTTTAGTAATAGTAGAGTCTCCTGCAAAAGCAAAGACCATTTCGAAGTACTTGGGGCCAGAGTATGTTGTGGAGTCTAGCGTAGGACATATAAGAGATCTCCCAAAGAAAGGTGTAGGCTCAGGAACAAGATCTACAATACCAAAAGACCTTAGCCCAGAAGAAAAATCTAAACTCAAAGAAATAAATGATAGAAAAAGATTAATAAGAAGAATGGGCGTTGATCCAGATAATGGCTGGAATGCAGACTGGCAAATAATACCCGAGAAAGAAAAAGTTTTAAAAGCACTTAAAAAAGCAGCTAAGACAGTCGAAAACATATATTTAGCAACAGATTTAGATAGAGAAGGTGAAGCAATTGCATGGCACCTTAAAGAAGCGCTTGGCCCTGAAAAATATAACTATTCAAGAGTAAGATTTAATCAAATAACAAAAGACGCGATCTTAGAATCTTTTTCAGATCCAAAAGAAATAGATTTAAATCTTGTAAAAGCATATAGAGCAAGAAGATTCCTTGATAAAGTCATAGGGTTTGAATTGTCTCCATTACTTTGGAAAAAAATTGCAAGAGGTTTATCTGCGGGGAGAGTTCAATCTGTTGCTCTGAGATTATTAGATGAAAGGGAAAGATCAATTCAAGAGTTTGTTCCTGAAGAGTTCTGGGAGATATCATTTACAGGTATTTCCAGCAATGAGGATCTTATTAAGTTTAGTCTTTCAACAAAAAAAAGTGATCCTTTGCTCACAAAGCAAAAAGCTGAGGAAATCAAGCAACAAATCGATTCAAATAATTTATTTATCAATGAAATTATTAAGAAACCTGTAAAAGTTAAACCAAAAGCACCTTTTATAACTTCAACTCTTCAACAATCTGCGAGCACTAGATTAGGATTTAATGTGAAAAGAACTATGAGAGTTGCACAAAAACTATATGAGGGTGGCTTAATAACTTATATGAGAACAGACGCTCCAAGCTTAAGTAAAGAGTCTATCAACGACGCTAGGAGTTTTATTAATGAAAATATTGGTGAAAATTATTTAACAAATGCTCCAAGAATATATTCAAGTACTGAAAATGCTCAAGAAGCTCATGAAGCAGTTAGACCAACTAATTCATTCTTGAAGCCTCAAGATGTAATGCAATTATCTGAAGAAGAATCAAAACTTTATAAACTTATATGGGAAAGATTTATTGCTTCTCAATTACCAGATGCAGAATATTTATCGACTTCTGCAAAAATATATGTTGATCAAAATACATTTGTAGCAAAAGGAAGAGAGTTAGTATTTGATGGATTTACAAAAGTATTAAAAAGTTCAGTAAAAGAAGAGGATATTCTACCGTCTCTTAATAATGGGGATTCAATTGACAAAAAAAGTATTGACTTAGAACAAAAATTTACTAAACCACCATCGAGATATTCTGAAGCGGCTCTTGTTAGAGAATTAGAAAAAAAAGGTATCGGCCGACCATCAACTTATGCAAATATTATTTCCACTATTCAGGATAGAGGGTACGTAGAAATTGAAAATAAGAGATTCTTTGTAAAAAAGATTGGCCACATTGTTACTGAAAGGCTTGTTGAAAGCTTTGACGACATAATGGACTATGATTTTACTGCCAACCTTGAAAATAATCTTGATAAAGTTGCTAACGGGGATCTCGATTGGAGGAATGTACTTGATGAATTCTACGAAGCTTTTAAAAATGATTTAAATAACGCTTCAGATGAAACTAATGGCATGAGGGGTAACAGGCCAACAAAAACTGATCTCACATGCCCAAACTGTAATGAAAATAACCTTGTTATAAGAAACTCATCAAATGGTGTGTTTTTAGGGTGTTCAGGATATGAAAACTTAGGTGAAGAAAAATGCAAAAATACATTAAATTTAGTTTCTGGTGATGAGGCTGTAAGTGTAGATGATGTTGAAGAAGCTGAAAATTTATTAATAAAAAGGAGATGTAAAATTTGCTCTACTTCCATGGATAACTATCTTATTGATGAAAATAGAAAGTTACATGTTTGCGGTAAGAATCCAGATTGCAACGGCAATGAAATTGAGGAGGGTAATTTTAAAATCAGAGGTTATGATGGCCCAGTAATTGAATGTCATAAATGCGGCTCTGAAATGCAATTAAAAACAGGTAGATTTGGAAAATATTTTGCTTGCTTAAATGATAACTGCGGAACAACAAGAGCGCTGCAAAGAAACGGCGAACCTAAACCAATCACAATGGAACCAATTGAGCTAAGTGATCTTAAATGTATTAAATGTGAAGATCATTATTTATTAAGAGATAGCATGAAGGGGTTATTTTTAGCAGCTAGTCAATATCCAAAAAATAGAGAGACTAGAGCTCCAAAAGTCACTGAGATTAATAAGCTTAACGATGAGATTGTTGAAGCTTGCAGATTTTTACCTGATAAAGAAAAACACTTATATTTGTTAAGTGCACCTGAAGCAGATAAAGATGGCAATCCCTATATCATTAGATATAACAGAACAGAAGATACGCATTATGTAGCCTCTGAAAAAGATGGGAAAAAAACAAAATGGACAGCAACATATTCAAATGGTGAATGGATTGAAAATCATAAAAGTTAGTGGAATATAAAGAATTATCAAATCTCTACATAGATTTATCTGAAGAAATTTTAAAAGATATCAATTTTGATAGCTCGTCAAAAGACAATCAAAACCAACTCCTTTTTATTTCGTGCATTGAAAATAGCCTTGATTGTGATGCAAAACATATCTATGAGATTTTTAAAAATGATCTCGAGTCTATCGAGGAGCTAAATTTTAAATCCAAATGGAAAAGATTAATGGGGATAAGAACAATAGAAAATATAGTTTTCAGTGAGTTTGATGAAGATGGACTTATATCATTACTTCAGGATTCAAAAATGAGAGTAATTTCTGTTCCTGATCAAAATATAATTTCAAGTAATAAATCAAATGACTTGAAAAAGTTTTCTTTGATCTTAAATAAATACAAAACATTCAATGAGTTACTTCGCAAAATACTCGATGAATGTTAAGCTTTAATTTTAAGGAAAAACATGGCAAATTATCTAGAGCTAGCTCAACTACCTGATGGAAGTATTGTACTTAGAAGATCAGACGATCACGAAAATCCTATCGTAAAAATTGAATTCTCTAAAGAGTCTAAAGATTTTTTACGAGGTCAAGAATTATCTGTTGCAAAAGAGATGATCAGAGCTGGAATTGAAAGCGTTAGCGGTAATGTAAGCGACCTTGATGAGTTTTTTGAAAAGCAAAGAGAAAGATTTTCAAAAAAACAAAATATTGTTCATTAACTCCTTCTTAAAAGTCCTACGCTCTTTCCTTCAATATAGAGTTGATCACTTTCTAAATTAACAACAATATTCTCAAAATCTTGATTTGCTGGTTCTAGCTCAACAATATTTGATGATTTCCTATTAAAGAATTTAACAGTAACCTCATCTTCAAGCCTTGCAATAACGATGTCACCATTTTTTACATCTGTAGTTTTTTTGACTGCAATCAGATCATCTTCCATGATACCTACATCTTTCATGCTTAAGCCTCTGACCTTAAGAAAATAATCAAAATCTGAATCAAAAAAGGACTTTGGACAATTAATTGTTCTTTCTATATTTTCCTCAGCTAGAGTAGGTGAGCCTGCAGCCACCAAGCCAATTACTGGATATTCATTTTCACTTAACGAATCGTTTTGATTATTTACTGAGATGCCTCTTGAGGTTCCACTTTCAATTGAAATATAACCTTTTTTTTCAAGAGCTCTCAGATGAGTTTCAGCTGAATTTGGAGATTTAAATCCTAATTCTTTGCAAATATCTGCTCTTGTTGGAGGAAAGCCTGTTTTCTTTATGTAAATTTGAATACAATCTAATACACGTTGTTGTTGTGATGTTATTTCTTTCATAATAATAAAAATACTGAATATATGTACAGTATAATATAAAATAATGAGTTTTTACAAATTTAATTAATATGCAGGATTCGAAGTTAATTATTGGAATTTCCTCAAGAGCTCTATTTGATCTTGATGAAAGTCATGAAATATATAAAAAACATGGCCTTAAATCATATGAAGATTATCAAATTGAGAATGAAGATAAAACTTTAAAACCTGGCCAGGCTTTCAACTTAGTTAAAAAGATTCTTAATATAAATGATCTTTATGATGGTTTGGAGAGAGTAGAAGTTATTTTGTTGTCTAGAAATACATCAGATACAGGTCTCAGAATTAGAAATTCAATTGAGGATCATAATTTAAATATATCAAGAGCAGCATTTTGCGGAGGTGAAAGTCCCCATAGGTATGTTAAAGACTTTGGCGTTCATTTATTTTTATCAAGTAGTTCAGATGATGTTAAGTTGGCTATAAAAAGTAATGTAGCTGCTGCAACAATAATGTCACGCTCATTAGATAAAAATAAAAAATCAGATTCAGGAATTCTTAAAATTGCTTTTGATGGAGATTCTGTCATCTTCTCTGACGAATCTGAAAAAGTTTTCCATGAAAAAGGACTAGATGCTTTTATCAAAAATGAAGTGAATGCTAAGTCATTCCTTAAAGAGGGCCCATTTAAATCTTTTTTAGTGGAGCTTAATAAAATTCAAAATGATTTTGAAATAAATGAATGTCCAATTAGAACTGCTTTAGTTACTGCAAGATCTGCACCATCTGATAAAAGAGTTATTAAAACTTTAAGAAAATGGGGTGTTCGAATAGATGAATCGTTATTTCTAGGTGGAAAAGATAAAACTAAATTTTTAGCATCTTTTGATGCTGACATCTTTTTCGATGACCAAAAAAAACACATCATTAGTGCGGTGGATTCAACTGCGTCAGCTCATGTGCCGTACGGCATAAAAAATAATTAGATTATGGAAATTGTTTGTCTAGATATGGAAGGAACTCTCACTGAGGAAATATGGGAAAAAGTTGCACAATTAACTGGTGTCGAAGATCTAGGTAAAACAACAAGAGACATTCCATCTTATGAGGATCTTTTAGACATGCGAATAAAAGTTATGTCAAAAGAAGGAATTGGTTTATCAGATATACAAAAAGCTGCAGCTTCTGTAGATCTGTTGCCAGGCGCATTTGAATTTGTTTCTAATCTTAAAAAAAATTTTCAAGTTGTAATTTTGTCCGACACTTTTCATGATATTGCTAAACCGCTGATGGAAAAGTTAGGATTTCCTTTCTTACTATGCCACAATCTTGAAATTAATAATGATGAGATTGTTTCGTATAAACTAAGAGATCCACAAGCAAAAAAACAAGCAATAACTGCATTTAAAGATATGGGATACAGATGTATGGCAGCTGGCGATTCTCATAATGATATTCAAATGTTTGAGGTGGCTGATAAAGGCTTCTTTATGAATGCTCCAGATAAAATTTCTTCACAATTTCCTGAAATAGCATCTTTTCATAATTATAATGATCTTGAAAAAGCAATTACACAGAATTCGGTATTCGTAAATGAGTAATAATTTAAAGCTACAAAACTATAAAAGACCTGAATTAAAGATACCCAATGGAGAAAAAAAACTTCTTCTTCACAGTTGTTGTGCTCCATGCTCTGGAGAAATCATTGAAGGGCTTGCAGCATCAGAAATAAATACTACTGTTTATTTTTATAATCCTAATATTCATCCTATTGATGAATACGAGTTAAGAAAAGATGAAAATAGAAGATTTTGTGAAAAAGTTGGATTCGAATGTATTGATGGTGATTATGATAAAGATAACTGGTTTGAAAGGATAAAAGGATTAGAAAATGAACCAGAGAGAGGAGAGAGGTGTACAAAATGTTTTGATATGCGTTTTGAAAGATCTGCACTTTTTGCATATGAAAATGAATTCAATGTTTTTGCAACTACTCTCGGTATCTCAAGATGGAAGGATATGGATCAAATCAATGATTCTGGACACAGAGCTGCTTCAAGATATGAAAATATTTCTTACTGGGATTTTAATTGGAGAAAAAATGGCGGCTCATCGAGGATGATAGAAATTTCAAAAAGAGAGCATTTTTACCAACAAGAATACTGTGGTTGTGTATATAGTCTTAGAGATACGAACAGATGGCGAAGAAAAAATAACAAGGACAGAATTATAAGAGGTATTAAATTTTACTGATATGAAACCGGGTGAAAAATTTAGAAATGCCATAAAAAATAACAATCCTTTAGTTATCCCAGGAGCTATTAATGCTTATTCAGCAAAGTTAGCAGAAAGATCTGGTTACAATGCAATTTATCTCTCAGGCAGTGGTGTTGCTGCTGCCTCATATGGTCTTCCTGACCTAGGTGTTACGTCTTTAGAAGATGTATTAATTGATGCAAAAAGAATTACAGATGCTTCGGAATTGCCTCTTTTAGTTGATATAGATACTGGTTGGGGAGATTTTGATGCAGTCTCAAATACTATTTTAGAAATGGAAAAAGCTGGAGTAGCTGCAGTTCATATTGAGGATCAGGTTTTTGATAAAAGATGTGGACACAGACCAAATAAACAAATTGTCAGCATTTCAGAAATGCAAGACAGATTAAAAGCCGCCGTAAGTGCAAAAAATGATGAATCATTTTTTATAATGGCAAGAACTGATGCGCTTGCATCAGAAGGAATAGACAAAGCAATCGAAAGATGTGAAGAATACTTAAAAGCAGGTGCTGACGGAATTTTCTTTGAAGCAGCTGTCTCATTAGATGAATATAAAGAATTTAAAAGGAATTTTTCAGTTCCATTATTGGCAAATATTACCGAGTTTGGAAAAACCCCACTATATACTCAAAAAGATCTTAGTGATGTTGGAGTTGATATAGTTTTGTATCCCCTCAGTGCATTTAGAGCGATGAGTCTATCAGCTGAGAAAATTTATAATTCAATTCTTAAAGACGGGACACAAGAGCCTCTGTTAGATATAATGCAAACCCGAGAAGAGTTGTATGAAGTTCTTGATTATTATAATTTTGAGAAACAACTCGATGAACAATTTGAAAATAATGAAAAGGAAAGTTCATGACTAAAAAATTAGAGGGCGCAGGATTAAGAGGACAAGTTGCTGGAGAAACATCACTATCAACTGTTGGTCAAATCGAGGGATTGGCGTATAGAGGTCATAAGATTGAACTACTTGCTGAGAAATCATCTTTTGAGGAAGTGGCTTACCTTCTACTTTACGATAAGCTTCCAAATCAAACAGAACTTGAAGATTATAAACAATTACTAAAGAGTCAAAGAGATCTTCCTGACTCACTAAAACAAGTCCTTCAAAAAATTCCATCTTCGGCTCATCCAATGGATGTAATGCGAACGGGTACTTCAATGTTAGGCAATTTAGAACCAGAGGGAGAATTTTCTAATCAGTTAAATTCAATCAACAGGATGATAGCAACAATGCCGTCTATTGTTACTTACTGGTATAAATATTCTCATGAGGGTTTGGATATAGACCTCGTTAATGACGAAGATAGTATGGCTGGTCATTTTTTACATATACTACATGGAAAGACGCCATCTGATTTACACAGAAAAGTTATGGATGTTTCTTTAATTTTATACGCTGAGCATGAGTTTAATGCATCTACTTTTACAGCAAGAGTCTGTGCATCAACTATGTCAGATATTCATTCTTGCGTTGTAGCTGCAATTGGATCTCTAAGAGGCCCTCTTCATGGAGGAGCAAATGAAAAAGCAATGGAGTTAATCGAAAATTGGACTTCGAAAGAGGAAGCTAGAACAAAAATTATTGAGATGCTTGGTAACAAAGAAAAAATAATGGGCTTTGGTCATGCAGTTTACTCAGTAAGAGACCCAAGAAATGCTGTGATAAAAGAATATGCAAAAGAACTATCTGAATTAGCAGAAAGCGATACTTTATATCAAATTGCTGATGAGGTAGAGAAGGTTATGGCTGACGAAAAGAAAATGTTTGCTAATGCAGACTTTTTCCATGCACCAGCATATTTTTATATGGGTATACCAACAAAATTATTTACACCAATATTTGTAATGTCTAGAGTTTCTGGTTGGACAGCGCATTGCATGGAACAAAGGGCAAATAATCGAATCATCAGACCAAGCGCCGACTATATTGGAGTTGAATCTTCAGAGTGGGTCGATATTTCCGATAGGTCTTAAAACATGTCATCAAATGTAGATCTGAATGTCAGACCTGGGTTTGATGGACTTATTTCCGAAATTTCTAATTACGTTTCAAATTATGAAATTAAATCTGATTTAGCATTAGATACTGCAAGAAATTGTCTTATTGATACCATTGGATGCGGTCTTTTGGCACTACAATTCCCTGCTTGCACAAAAATGCTTGGACCAATTGTTAAAAATACAAAGGTGCCTTTTGGCGTTAGAGTACCTGGAACAGATTATGAGCTAGACCCTGTAAAAGGAGCTTTCGATATTGGTTGTATTGTTAGATGGCTTGATTATAACGATACTTGGCTTGCTGCAGAATGGGGTCATCCTTCAGATAATTTAGGTGCAATATTGTCAGTATGTGATTTTGTTTCACAACGAAATGTTGCTGATGGAAAAGAACCTTTAACCATGCGAACTGTTTTAGAATCCATGATTATGGCTCATGAAATTCAAGGTGTTTTAGCTCTTGAAAATAGTTTTAATAGAGTTGGACTCGATCATGTCATATTAGTAAAAGTTGCTTCAACAGCAGTAGCTACTAAATTATTAGGAGGTTCTGCAGATCAAATTAAAGACGCTGTAAGTCAAGCTTGGGTGGATGGCCAAAGTTTAAGAACATACAGGCATGCTCCAAATGCAGGTTCAAGAAAAAGCTGGGCAGCAGGTGATGCAACTAGCAGAGCTGTTCGATTAGCAATGATTACCATGTCTGGTGAGATGGGATATCCTGGTGTTTTGTCTGCACCAGTATGGGGGTTTGAAGATGTTTCATTTGATGGAGAAAAACTCTCTCTACCGCAGCCGTTTGAGACTTATGTCATGGAAAATATTCTTTTTAAGATTAGCTTCCCTGCAGAATTTCATGCTCAAACTGCAGTTGAAGCAGCTGTAAAGCTTCATGATTTAATCAAAGATAGAATTGATGATATAAAATCTGTTGAAATTACTACGCATGAATCTGCAATTAGAATTATTTCAAAAGTAGGCGAGCTTAATAATCCAGCTGATAGAGATCATTGTTTGCAATATATGGTTGCTATTGGTTTGTTAAAAGGCAATTTAGTTGCAGAGGATTATGAAGATGATGTAGCAAAAGATCAGAGAATTGATGCATTAAGAGAAAAAATGATAATTAACGAGGATAAAAGATACTCAAAAGAATATCTTGAAGCAGATAAGCGCTCAATAGCTAACAGAATTCAAATTCATTTCAATGATGGCACTTCAACAGACGAAGTTGAGGTCGAATACCCTATTGGACACAAAAGAAGAAGAGAGGAAGGAATACCAGTTTTAGAAAAGAAATTTAAAGACAATTTAGCTATTACATATGATGAAAAAGTCTCTAGTGAAATTTTCGACCTATGTATGAACCAAAAAGAACTTGAAAATACTTCTGTTATTGATTTCCAGTCATTATTATCTAAATAAATTTTAACTAAATTAAAAATAACCAACCAAGATTTAATATAAGAACTAACATTGTTAGAACTACACTTACTGTGTGAAGTCTATTAAACTTTTTATTATTTCCATCATCTCTTGCTTTATTAGTTATTGGAACAATTTGATAGCAAATCAACATAAAAATAAAAGTAAATACGTATACATACAGACTGAGTTTTATGCCTGACGCAAAGGATAGAATTAGCGCAATTAATGATAGCGTCGCTACTAAAATAAATAATTTGGGGAAAATAGATCTTAAAAAAGGTCCTGCGTCATCAGGGCTAAATATTTTGAATATTGATGGAGCTATGATGGCAGTTTGAAAAAGAATTACGCCACAAATTAAACCAGAGATAAGTATTTGAGTGTTTTCTAACATTTTTAAAAATCCTATAAAAAATTTCTTTTATGATAATTCATTCTCAAACATTTCAAAATACATTAACTCTAAATCAGATTTGCTATATTTAAGAAGATTCTCTTTATCCTCCTTTTTATAGAGATTAGTTCCATTTTTGTCTAAAGCTTTAAGAATAAGGGCATCTGCAAAATATTCTTTATCGCTTCCAACAGATGTATAGTGAAGCAAGTCAATTTCATATAAAGATAAAGGTTTCGAATAATGTTTCATTTAAATCAAGAAAAATAATACCTTAGAATAATATTTCTTTATAATATCAAAAATCCCGTGAAATAAGGCTTTTTTAGCTTTTTGGACTATAATTATCGCCATGTCAGGCAATACGTTTGGAAAATTATTTAAAATTATGACTTTTGGAGAGAGTCACGGCACTGCTATGGGCTGCATTTTAGATGGATGTCCACCTCAAATAGAGCTAACAAAAGAGGATATTCAGCACGATTTAGATAGAAGAAAACCTGGTCAGTCAGATGTAACAACTCAAAGAAAAGAAGATGATGCTGTTGAGATTTTATCCGGAGTTTTTGAGGGAAAAACCCTAGGGACACCAATAGGAATGATTATTTACAACAAAGATCAGCAATCTAAAGATTACTCAAACATTAAAGACGTTTTTAGACCAAATCATGCGGACATAACATATCATGCAAAATATGGTCACAGAGATTACAGGGGTGGAGGAAGAGCAAGTGCAAGAGAGACCGCAAATTGGGTTGCTGCTGGAGCAATAGCAAAGAAGATCCTGGCAAAAGAGGGCATTTCAGTACATGGCTTTGTTTCTGAAATAGGAGAAGTTAAGGCTGATTCTATTAATCATAAAGATATAAATAACAAATATTTTTTCTGTGACGAATCAAAGTTGCCTGATTTAGATTCAATGTTTAAAGAGTTAATTGAAGAGGGTAATTCTGTTGGAGCAAAGCTAGGAGTTATTGTTGAAAAATGTCCTGTCGGATTAGGTGATCCTGTCTTTGAGAAGTTAGATGCTAATTTAGCTAAAGCAATAATGACTATTAACGCAGTAAAATCAGTTTCAATCGGTAATGCAGAAGATCTATTAAGCTTAAAAGGTTCAGAGGCAAGAGATGAAATAACAGCATCTGGTTTCTCCTCAAATAACTCAGGTGGAATATTGGGTGGAATTTCTAATGGAGATGACATTAGTCTAAGTTTTATAATCAAGCCTACATCTAGTATCAAAACAAAAGGAAAATCTGTTAATAAAGATGGTGAAGAGGTTAACATAGAGGTTAGTGGCAGACATGATCCATGCGTTGGAATAAGGGCCGTACCAATTGCAGAAGCAATGGTTAGCCTTGTTCTGGCGGATCATTTATTAATTAACAGAGCACAATGTGCAGAAATTAAACAGGAATTACCTTTTAGTGAATAAAGATAATGAAGACCTTATACGACAAACTCTGGGAGGAGCATCACGTTACCCGACTCGATTCGGGCGAGTCACTGCTGTACATAGATAGACATTATTTACATGAAGTAACATCCCCTCAGGCATTTGAAGGACTAACAAAGAAAAATTTAAAGCCGTGGAGGCTTGATGCAAATATTGCTACACCTGATCATAATGTTCCAACTACAAGGGGTAGCAACTTCAGATCAGAGCAAATTGAAGACGAAATATCAAAGATTCAAGTTGTAGAACTTGATAAGAATTGCAATAAATTCGGAATTAAACAATTTGATATTCAATCTACTCACCAAGGCATTGTGCATGTTATTGGTCCTGAGCTTGGTTATACATTGCCAGGAATGACAATAGTATGTGGTGATTCTCACACATCAACTCATGGAGCACTAGGTTGCTTAGCAATGGGCATTGGAACTTCCGAGGTTGAGCATGTTCTTGCTACTCAGTGCTTAAAAGTTTCTAAACTAAAAAATATGAATGTAAAGTTTGAAGGAGAAGTAGGCGAACATGTATCTTCAAAAGACATTGTTTTATATTTGATTAGACAAATAGGCACTGCAGGAGGAACTGGTTACGCTATTGAATTTTCAGGATCTTATATTAGTAGTATATCTGTTGAGGGAAGAATGACTATTTGCAACATGGCTATTGAAGCAGGTGCTAAGGTAGGATTAATCGCTCCAGATGAAAAGACTATCGACTATGTTAAAAGTAATTCGTTTCTTGATCAGGATGTTTTTAATAAGGCTGAAGAGTATTGGAAAACTCTAAAGTCAGATGATGATGCAAAATTTGATAAAGAAATAATTATAGATGTATCAAAAATTAAACCTCAAGTTACATGGGGAACTTCACCTGAGATGGTAATGAATTATGATGAACCAATTCCAACAGTATTTGATACTAATGATGACAACAAAAAGAATGTTGAGCTTGCAAGAGATTACATGGGTATTAATAACGAATCAAAATTGTCTGATTTAACTTTTGATAAAGTTTTTATAGGATCATGTACAAATTCTAGAATTGAAGATTTAAGACAAGCAGCTGAAATAGTTAAAGGTAAAACAGTTGCATCAAATATTTCTGAGGCAATTGTTGTTCCCGGATCAGGTCTTGTAAAAGAACAAGCAGAAAATGAAGGGTTAGATAAAATTTTTACTGATGCAGGATTTGTTTGGAGAGATCCTGGATGTTCAATGTGTCTTGGAATGAACCCAGATCAACTAAAACCATATGAAAGGTGTGCATCAACTTCAAACAGAAACTTTGAGGGAAGACAAGGTTATCTTGGAAGAACTCATTTAATGAGCCCTATCATGGCAGCATTTACAGCAATAAATGGAACTATAGGAGATCCGTCATGAAATCCAATAGCGAAGGATTAATAATAGACGGTATAGTTGCATTTATCGATAGAGATAATATTGATACTGATCAAATTATCCCTACAGAATATTTAAAATCTATTAGAAAGTTTGGATTTGAGGATTACCTTTTTGATGGCTGGAGGTATAAAGATGATGGGAGGCTTGGAACAACAAAAGAAGAAAGAGATATTGATGAAAGCTTTATACTCAACAAAGAGCCATTTAATGAATCAAAAATACTGTTAGTTAGGGATAATTTTGGTTGTGGTTCATCAAGAGAACATGCTGTGTGGGCACTTAGAGATTTTGGTATCAAAGCTGTAATAGCTTCTTCTTTTGGTGACATCTTTTATAACAATTCATTTAAAAATGGTGTTCTGCCAATCAAGTTATCTAAAAGCGAAATAGAGTTCCTTTTTAATCAAACTCAGAAAAAGGTTCTTGAACTTACAATTAATATACAAAACAAAGAAATAAATTATGGAGATAAAAATATTTCCTTTCATGTTGAAAAGCATCTTGTAGATAGAATTATTTATGGATTAGATGATGTTGACATAACTTTGAAAGAAAAAAACAAAATCTTTGATTTTGAGAAAATCAGAATTAAAGAAAGACCTTGGATATTCAAATGAGTAAGAAAATACTAATACTACCTGGCGACGGGATTGGACAAGAGGTTACCAAATCTGCAATGCAAATCCTTGATTTCATTGTGAAAAGATTTAATTTAAATTTTGTAGTAAATACTCTTGATGTAGGCGGAACCGCATATGAGAAATTCGGTTCACCAATTCCAGATAAGGTGCTAGCAGCTGCCAAGGAAGCTGATGCTATCCTATTTGGAGCTGTTGGTGATCCACAATGGGATGATTTGAGCTGGGAGGATAGACCTGAAAATGCATTGTTAACGTTGAGAAAGGAATTAAGCTTGTTTGCAAATCTTAGGCCTGCCTTCTTATTTAATGAACTATCGAATGCATCTCCATTAAAAGAAAAAATTATTGAGGGCTTAGATATATTGATAGTTAGAGAGCTAACTGGTGGTATATATTTTGGCGAGCCAAGAGGAGTCATTAATGACCAGACCCCTAATTATGCATTTAATACAATGATTTATAATGAAGATGAGATCACAAGAATTGCAAAAGTAGCTTTTGAATCAGCACAAAAAAGAAAAGGTAGATTATGTTCAGTAGAAAAAGCAAATGTCTTAGAGGTTTCGAAATTCTGGAGATCTATTGTTACAGAAATGTCAGCTGAATATCCAGATGTTGAGCTTTCACATCAACTTGCAGATAATGCTGCAATGCAACTTGTTCTGAATCCAAATCAATTTGATGTAATTGTAGCTAGCAATTTATTTGGAGATATTCTGTCTGATATTGCTGCGACATTAACAGGATCAATAGGCATGCTTCCATCAGCTTCGCTTGATAGCTCATTTAAGGGAATGTATGAGCCATGTCATGGAAGCGCGCCTGATATTGCTGGTCAAGACATAGCAAATCCACTAGCAATGATAGGTTCTTTATCAATGGCATTGAGATACTCTCTTGAGGAGGAAACTGTTGCAAACAAAATTGATATAGCTATTAAAAAATTTATAAATCAGGGCTTCAGAACGAAAGATATAGCAATTGACGAAAATTATCTTAATACATCTGAGGTTGCAGAAAAAATTATTGAGATTCTTGAAAATGAGTAATTCAATAAACTTAGCATTAGTTGGCGCATCAGGAGTTGTAGGAAAGAAAATTATTTCTTTATTAGAAAATAAAAATGTTGAGATAAATAACTTCTATCCTCTAGGATCATCTTCAGTAGGAGATAAAATTATTTTTAACAGTAATACATATTTTATTGAAGACATGGTTAATTTCGATTGTTCAAAAGTCAATTTGGCTATTTTTTCCGCAGGATCAAAAGTTGCAGAAGAACATGCAAAAGATTTTATTCAAGCTGGGGCTTTCGTGATAGATTTATCTTCTAAGTTTAGATATGAGGAAGATGTACCACTTTTAATACCAGAAATAAATGGAGATCAGATAAATTCTCTAGTTACTCCATCTTTGATAGCTAACCCAAACTGTTCAACTTCTCAACTTTTAATGGCAATAGGCCCAATTCATAAAGAACTAGAGATAGATATTTTAAACATTGCAACATACCAAGCAGTTTCTGGAACAGGCAAGCATGCAGTGCAAGAGCTTCGAAATCAAATAAAAGATGATTTTACTATTCCAGAAGTCTATCCAAAGAAGATTGCATTTAATGTTATTCCTCAGTGCGATGTCTTTTTAGAAAATGACTTTACTAAAGAAGAAATGAAACTTGTTTGGGAAACAAAAAAAATTCTTGATGAGAATATTGAAGTTCAAGCTACATGCGTCAGAGTACCGGTTGTAAATGGCCATTCTGAGGCAGTATTTTTTAGAACTAAGAAAGAGACTTCTCGAGATGAGCTAATTAAATTACTGAATAATGCTGTTGGAATTAAGGTATTAGATGATCCGAACTCTCTTGAATATCCAACACCTCTCGAGAACGCAAATGATACTGAAGAAGTATTTGTTGGAAGGATAAGATCACAGACTATTAATAATGAAAATTGGATTTCAATGTGGATAGTTGCTGATAATGTTTATGGGAAAGGTGCTGCATTAAATACTGTTCAAATAATTGAAACTTTAGTTCGGAATAACAAATTGTGATGAGATATTTCGTTTTATTGTCCTTTTTATATTCCTTAAATGTCTATGCAGATATTTATCTCTCATCACCTAAGATTAAAGTTAATACTCAAGATCAAAGAATAATAGAGTTTCGAATACAAAATGAAACCATTAGGGATGGCGATATTACTTTAAATGAGTACAAAACTGATAATCCGCTTAATGAATCATTAGTATCATATACGCTAATAAATGATTTTGGAGATTACCAAACATTTTCTATTGTTATAGATGATGAGTATCTAGAAGACTACTTTAGCTTTAAGATTGTAATCAAAGAAAATTTTGCAAAAGATATATTTATTTTGTTGCCGTCAAATATCAGAAAAAGGACTAATAACTCAAAATTATATGAATCAAAAAGAACTTTAGATAAAACCGTAGTTGAAAATATGGTTCCAAATAAAACTGATGGGTATTTTTCTCTAAAGTCATCATCTGAAAAAGATGAGCCTAAAATCCAAAAAAATGATATTTTTAAAAATTCTGATATAACAACAGTATGGAGTATGGCTGAAAAAATAAAAGGCCAAAATGAAAATATTTCTATCTATCAAGTAATGTGGTCAATTTATCTTGGAAATAGGAATGCTTTTATAGATGATAATATAAATTTAATTAGGGCAGATCTTGATATATTAATTCCAACACTTTCTGATATTGAAAATACTTCATTCCAAATAGCCAAAGAATCAATTTTGGATATGAATAAATCATTTGCAAGCAGTCTTCAATCTGCAACAAAATCTCTTTTAGTCCTTACAGCACCTGAAATAATTGAAGATATTAGTGATAGCAGAGAAATTGAATTAAAAAATGATGATCAAAATCAAATTGATTTTGAGAATACCACAGATCCTGCAGATCTTATTGAGCAGAATACGAAACAAATAGGCTTAGAAGTCGAAAATGAAATTCTTGAAGAGCTATCTGAATTAAAACAAACAATCACAGAAGTAGACAATAAATTTCAGACATTAGATTTAATATTTATATCTCTTATATCACTAGCATCAGGAGTTTTACTTGCTTTAATTTTTATTCAGATTAGAAATATGAGAGCATCAAAAGAAATTGAATATGATTTTGAAGAAGCTTCTGATGATAAATCAACACTATCTTCCTTGCCTTCTGATCTGAGTGTTAAAAATGATATAGATCAGCAACAATTTGATTTAGCAGTCACATATTATGAAATGAGTGACAAAGAAAACGCAGAAGCGCTTTTAAAAAATTTAATTCAAACAACTAAAAATAGTGAAATTAGAAAAGCTTCTGAAGATCTCCTTGAAAAAGTTAATCTGCTGTGAAATTAGCAATTAAACTTGAATATGATGGTACTGATTTTTCAGGATTTCAAAGTCAAAAAAACGCTTCAACAATTCAAGATAATTTAGAAGATGCATTAAGAAAAATTACCAACGAGGATAATAGGCTAAATTATTCTGGAAGGACTGACGCGGGAGTTCATGCTTTATCTCAAGTTTGTGACTTTGAAACAAATATTGAAAGAAGTAATAAAGATTGGATCAATGGCATAAATTCCAATCTACCTTCAACAATTTCAGTACAAGATATTTTTAAAGTACCAGATACTTTTAACTCAAGGTTTTCTGCAATTGAAAGAAAATATTCTTATGTGATATACAACTCCTCAAATAAGCCATTATTCATAGACAGAAATATTTTTTGGGTAAGAAATAATCTTGATATCCAGCTAATGAAAAAAGAAATGAAATCTTTTGTGGGCAAGAATGACTTTAGTTCATTTAGAAGTTCAAGTTGCAACTCAAAAAATCCAATAAAAACAATAAAAGATATCCATCTAAAGACGTTTAATGATTTTATAATTATTACTGTTATTGCAAATGCTTTTTTACACAATATGGTAAGAATTATGGTTGGAACTTTGGTTGATATTGCAAAAAAAGAAAACAATATGAGCATTCGAGATATTTTAGAAAAGAAAGACAGGAGTATTGCTGGTAAAACTGCTCCAGCATCAGGTCTATTCTTTCTTGGTCCAAGATATCCAGATGAATTTAAGATAAATACCTGTGAGAAGGACATCTTTGATCGATACAAAACAAATGAAGCCCTTAATTAAAATATGTGGAATAAATGATTTAGATGTTCTAAATGAACTTCTTAATCTTAATGGTATTGATTTCCTTGGTTTTATTTTTTATGAGAAAAGCATCAGAAATGTTTCTCTAGAACTTCTTGAAAAAATTAAAGGACTACAATTTAACGATAAAAGACCTGTATGTGTATATGTAAATTCTGAAAGGAATTTTATTAAAAAAACTTCGTCATATTTTCAAAATCCTATCTTTCAGTTTCATGGCAATGAAACAAATGAGTTTTGTGATTCTTTTAAAAATGATTTTTGGAAAGTGTTAAGAGTAAAGAACAAAATTAATATCGATGAAGTTTATAAATATAAAAATGCATCTGGAATTTTGTTTGAAAACTATAAAAAAGATACGCCAGGCGGAACAGGCGAATCATTTGATTGGAATTTAATAAACAACATCAAAGATTTAGATACAAAATTCATTCTATCTGGTGGAATTAATTCTGAAAATGTTGATAATGCTAAAGATATTAATCCTTGGTGTCTTGATATAAATTCAGGAGTTGAATCTTCACCTGGAGTAAAAAACATAGATTTAATTAAAAAATTGTTAAACAAAATTTAGGATATGAAATCAGACAAGAATAATTTACCAGATAAGAATGGTTTTTTTGGAGAATATGGGGGAAAGTTTGTTCCAGAAACACTCATGTATGCCTTAGAGGAACTTGAAACCACATACGAAAAATTAAAAAACAATAATGAATTCAAAAAACAATTTTACAAAGATCTTTCAGAATTTGTTGGAAGGCCATCTCCTTTATATTTTGCTGAAAGACTAACTAAGCATTATGGTACAGGCTCTATATGGTTAAAAAGGGAAGATCTTAATCATACTGGCGCACATAAAATTAATAATACTATTGGACAAATATTGCTAGCAAAATATATGGGCAAGAAAAGGATTATTGCTGAAACTGGTGCAGGACAGCATGGTGTTGCCACTGCTACAGTTGCTGCTAGGCTTGGTCTCGAGTGCCATATTTATATGGGTTCTGAGGATGTTCAAAGGCAATCATTAAATGTATACAGAATTAAACTCCTTGGAGCGCAGGTTCATTCAGTTGATTCTGGATCTGCTACGTTAAAAGATGCACTTAATGAAGCATTAAGAGATTGGGTAACAAATGTTGACGACACATATTATATTATTGGAAGTGTTACAGGACCTCATCCATATCCAATGATTGTAAGAGATTTTAATTCTGTTGTTGGTGAAGAATTAATCTCACAGTCAAAAGAATTATTTAATTCAATGCCAGATGCGATCGTTGCATGTGTAGGAGGTGGCTCTAATGCAATGGGAGCCTTTTATCCTTTTATAAAATTTAATGAAACAAGACTTATCGGTGTTGAGGCTGGTGGAGAAGGTGTAGAAACTGGAGAACATGCAGCTCCATTAAATGATGGAACACCAGGAGTTCTTCATGGCGCTCTAAGCTATCTCATGCAAGATGATAGTGGCCAAGTAAAAGGCACTAAATCTGTTTCTGCTGGATTAGACTATCCAGGAGTAGGACCAGAACATTCTTGGCTGAAAGATTCAGGAAGAGCTGAATATGTTGCTGTTAGTGATGATGCTGCATTAAAAGCATTTCATGAAGTTTCTGAACTGGAAGGAATAATCCCTGCACTCGAAACAGCACATGCTTTTGCATACTTGGATACTTTAATGAAAGAGTTTGATAAAAATTCAAATATTATCGTCAACGTTTCAGGAAGGGGTGACAAGGACATTAATACTGTTGCAAATATAGACGGAATAAAGATTTGAACAGACTCACTAATACCTTAGAAAATCTAAAAAATAAAAGTAAAAAGGCTCTTGTAGCTTATCTCGTTGCTGGTGATCCAGACATAGAAACAACTTTAGAATTAATGATGATGCTTGTTGATTCTGGTGTAGACATAATTGAAATTGGAGTTCCTTTTACAGATCCAATCGCAGAGGGTCCTATAATACAAAAAGCTCATGATCGTGCTCTAAAAAATAATGTTACTTTAAAGTCAATTTTTGAAATGGCTCAAAAATATAGGGAGAATGATAATAAGACTCCTCTTGTGCTCATGGGGTATTTAAATACATTTATCTTTAATAAAACTTTAATTGAAGATAACAAAAATAATGTTATCGACTCAGTCCTTGTGGTTGATATTCCTGGCGAATTAAATCTGAAAGATTATGGAGTTTATAATCCAAATATAAATACTATTTCACTGATTTCGCCAACAACAAAAAAAGATAGAATAAAATCAATTGCAAAAAATAGCTCTGGATTTGTATATTATGTAACTTTAAGGGGAGTCACAGGAGCGTCTAATTTGGATGTAAATGAAATTAGCAACAACGTTGAAGAAATAAAAAAACATGCTTCGGTTCCGACTCTTGCTGGATTTGGAATAAAATCTCCTGAAGACGCAAAATTACTATCCCAACACTCAGATGGTGTGATAATTGGTTCATCAATAGTCCAAATGATTGAAGAAGGCTCTCAATCAAAAGAATTTGATAGAATAAGGACATATATTACTGATATTAAAAAGGCAATATCATGAGTCTCTTTCAAAACATACTTACTTCCGTAATGAAGGGAACGCGTCGTTTGAATCGTTTTGGCTCTAAAAGCTTTGGAAAACTTTATAACAACATCAATAAAGCTGTTGATTCTGTGATGTCTACTTCGGGTGAGGTATCTTCATTGGTTTATGCAGAGCATCTTTTAAACCTAATAGAAAATTTAGATGATAATGGATTAAAGAAATTTCTGAATGATCTTTTAAAAAATTATGACATAGATACTAAAGTACTTTTAAAAGATGTTAAAAATTATTCATCAAATAAAAATGAAGAAAATTTTGAAAAAGTTAGAGTTTCATCTGAACCAGGCTGGATTGAACTATTTAGAAGACTAAATTCAACATCAAATGGAACATATAGATTAGTAAAGCTTAGAGAAAGAATTAGATCATTGAATGACGAAGATTTAAGGGCATTTGATTCTGGATTATTGAAGCTTTTTAAATATTGGTTTAATCCATCTTTTTTGGTTTTGGAGAAAATTGATTGGGAGACGCCTGCTAATATTCTTGAAAAAATAATTGAGTATGAGGCAGTTCATGAAATTAACTCCTGGGATGACTTAAGAGCAAGGTTAGCTCCAGTAGATAGACAATGTTTTGCCTTCTTTCATCCATTAATCCCAAATGATCCTCTAATATTTGTAGAAGTTGCATTAACAACAGGTATTCCAAAATCCATTCAAAAAATAATTAATCTTGATAGACAAGAAATTGAAATAGAGAATGCAAATACAGCAATCTTTTACTCTATCTCAAATTGTCATAATGGCTTATTAGGTATTTCTTTTGGGAATTTTTTAATTAAAAAAGTTGCTAATAATCTTAAAAGAGAGCTGCCAGATTTAAATCAATTTATGACACTTTCTCCTTTACCAGGATTTATGAAATGGATGGAAGAATATTCACCAATATCGTTTGAAAGATGTTCTGATAATAACTGTAGCGATGAGGAACTTACTAAAAATGCAATCAAGTATCTTACTAACTCTGAGAGAGTTGATGGTATGCCAAATGATCCGGTTAGTAGATTTCATATCGGAAATGGAGCAAGTCTCGAAAGAATAAACCTCAAAGCAGACACGTCTGAAAAGGGAATGACACAATCTTATGGAGTTATGGCAAATTATTTATATGATCTAAAAGTGGTTGAAGAAAATCATGAAACATTTTTTAAAAATAAAGTTGTTCCAATTTCAAATGAGATCGAATCTTTAAAGAAAAAATATAAAGTTTAATGACTATAAAAAGAATATTAGGGCTAGTTTTTTTAATAGCGCTTTTATTATTCTTTATAATTAATTTTTATCCAAAAACATCTAATGTTGGTTCAAGTGAAATAATTATTAAATCAATTGCTTCCGATCAAAATAAAGAAATCAATTTTAAAGAATTCGATGAGTCAGATTTTGATTTTTTTGTGTATAGAGCTCATGTTCTTTCTTCACTAGAAAATGCAAATAAATTGAAAGAAAAGATTGTTAACGGAGGATTTCCTGCCTTTGTAGAGTCTTTTGGAGACAAAGGAAATTCATACGCAATATACGTTGGACCATTTTTATCAGAAGATGATATTGTTAACAATATGGATTTAATTAAAATAATATCAGAATCTAATAACGGAGAAATTTCAAGATGGAGGCTTTAGGACTAAATCTTGCTGATTGGTTTATTTTAATAGTCTTAATAGCTTCTGGAATAATTTCATTTGCTCGCGGATTTACAAAAGAATTTTTGTCTTTATTTTTATGGTTGGCAGCATTTATAGCGGCAATAAGTCTTGAATACCTCGCAACACCTAAAATTAACGAATTTATTGGAAATGAGGAAATTTCAAAAATAATTTCTTATATTGTTGTCTTTGTAATTTTCATCTTCATAGGCGGAATGGTAATTAAATTTATAAGCAAACTTATTAAATGGTCAGGTGCGTCTGGGTTTGATAGATTTCTCGGCGTTGTTTTTGGTTTGATTAGGGGCTTGATTGTTTTGTTTGTAATATTTTTATTACTTCCATCTGGTTTGAAAACAACAGACTTAATTAGTAATTCAAAAATTACACCGATTATTCAACAATATGCCCCAGAAATAGAAGCATATTTTAGAGAATTGATAGATAATAGAAATGTTGTGGAGGAGGCTCTGGAAATAATTGAACCTTTAAAACAAGAGGTGGTTCCAGAACCAATTAATGATGACACAAAAGATGGGGACTCTTAATGTGTGGAATAGTTGGGATTTCTGCTGAAACAGATGTAGCTGCTGAAATCTATGATTCTCTTATAATGCTTCAGCATAGAGGGCAAGATGCTGCAGGTATTTCTGTCTGCAACAGTGATGATCAATTAAATTCAAGAAAATCAATGGGATATGTTCGTGATGTTTTTCAGCAAAGACATATGGATAAACTTTCTGGGAATTATGGCATTGGGCATGTGAGATATCCAACTGCTGGTGGTGCTGGAAAAGAGTTTGCTCAACCGATGTATGTTAATTCTCCATATGGTATAAGTCTTGCACATAACGGAAATCTTACTAATTCAAAACAGCTAGGCAGTGAATTATTTCATGCAGAAATGAGGCATCTAAGAACCGATAGCGATTCAGAAGTGTTATTAAATATTTTTGCACATGAGCTTGGTAAACAAAGAGAAATTTATCCATCTGAAAAACATATTTTTAAGGCAGTAACTAAGACTCATATAAGATGTGATGGTGCTTATGCTGTCATAGCTCTTATTAATGGTTATGGGATGCTAGCTTTCAGAGATAATAATGGAATTAGACCACTCTCACTTGGAATAAGAAAAGGAAAAAATAGAGATGAGTACATTGTATCTTCTGAAGATGCACTCTTTACACCTCTTGGTTTTGAAAAAGTTAGAGATATAGATCCAGGCGAAGCAGTTTTTATTGATAAAAAAGGTAACTTCTTTTCTCAGCAGTGCTCAGATAATCCACAAAAAAGACCATGTATATTCGAGTATGTTTATTTTTCAAGACCGGATTCAAAAATAGACGAGATTTCTGTATACAAGGCAAGAATGAGGATGGGAACAAAACTTGCTGGACAAATTAAAAAAACAAGACCAGATCATGATATAGATGTTGTTATTCCAATTCCTGATAGTTCTGTAACAGCTGCCCATCAGTTGGCCGTTGATTTAAATGTTCCTTATAGAGAGGGCTTTGTGAAAAATAGATATATTGGAAGGACATTTATTATGCCGTATCAAGAAGAAAGAAAAAAATCTGTTAGACGAAAACTAAATATTCTTGATTTAGAGTTTGATGGTAAGAATGTTTTACTTGTTGATGACTCTATTGTTAGGGGAACAACAAGCAAAAAAATAATTGAGATGGCAAGAGAAGCAGGAGCTAAAAAAGTCTATTTCGCATCTGCTGCTCCTGCAATTAAATATCAAAATTTATATGGAATTGACATGCCCGCAACTGCTGAATTAATTGCCTCCAAAAAAGATCATGATGAAGTAGCAAAAGAAATCAATGCTGACTGGTTGATATATCAAACACTTGACGATCTTATTGATTCTGTCCGTGAAGGAAACCCAGAAATAAAAGAGTTTGAAACCTCAATTTTCACTGGAGAGTACTTTACTCCTCTAATTGAAAACTATCTTGAGGATCTTGAGACATCTAGAAAAGATGAATTAAAGATGCAAAGAGAAAAAACTAAGGCAAAAGGTTAGGGGTTAACAATATTAATCGATGGTATCTCAGCTGAATTTGCACTTTTAACATAAGCTGGAATTTCATCAAAATTTAAATATTTATAAATTTCACCCGAAAGTGGATTTATTTCATTCATATATTTCATGTATTCTTCATGGGTTGGAAGTTCTCCAACAATAGAGGCAATAGCTGCTAACTCTGCTGATGCCAAATACACATTGGCTCCATCTCCAAGTCTATTTGGAAAATTTCTAGTAGATGTAGATACGACAGTAGCACCAGCCATGACACGTGCCTGATTACCCATACATAGAGAGCATCCAGGTAACTCTGTTCTTGCACCTGAGCTTACAAATGTTTCAAAAACACCTTCATCTTTTAATTGTTTTTCATCCATTTTTGTTGGAGGAGAAATCCATAATTTTGCTTTTGTACCGTTATATTTTTTAAGGAGGTGACTTGCTGCTCTAAAATGCCCAATGTTTGTCATGCACGAGCCAATGAACACCTCATCAATTTTATCTCCACAAACATCCGATAGGGTTTTAATATCGTCTGGATCATTAGGGCATGCCAAAAGTGGTTCCTTTATTTCATTTAAATCAATTTCAATAATCTCAGCGTACTCTGCATCCTTATCAGGTTCTAACAGAACTGGATTCTTAATCCACTCTTCCATTGCTTGAGCTCTTCTTTCAATAGTCTTTTCATCACCATACCCGCTAGCAATCATCCATCTAAGCATAATTATATTTGATTCAAGATATTCAATAATTGGTTCTTTGCTAAGACGAACTGTGCAACCTGATGCAGATCTTTCAGCTGAAGCATCAGATAATTCAAAAGCTTGCTCAACTTTTAAGTTAGGCAATCCTTCAATCTCAAGACATTTGCCTGAGAATACATTCTTCTTACCTTCTTTTTCAACGGTCAGTAATCCTTTTTGAATAGCAGCATAAGGGATTGCATTTACAAGATCTCTCAATGTGATTCCTGGTTGCATTTCTCCTTTAAATCTAACGAGAACTGATTCTGGCATATCCAAAGGCATGACTCCTAGAGTAGCTGCAAACGCTACTAAACCAGAACCTGCTGGAAAACTTATACCGATAGGAAATCTTGTATGGCTATCTCCACCAGTTCCAACAGTATCAGGTATTAACATTCTATTTAACCATGAGTGAATTATCCCATCGCCTGGTTTAAGTGATACTCCACCTCTGTTCATAATAAAATCAGGGAGTGTATGTTGTGTCTCAATATCAACAGGCTTTGGGTATGCAGCAGTATGACAAAATGATTGCATTACCAGATCTGATGAAAACCCAAGGCATGCTAATTCTTTAAGTTCATCTCTAGTCATTGGCCCAGTTGTATCTTGTGATCCAACTGTTGTCATTCTTGGCTCACAATAAACTCCAGGCCTTACTCCATCAATACCACATGCTTTACCAACCATTTTCTGTGCAAGGGTGTATCCTTTCTTTGAACCATCTTTTGAGTCGGGTCTTCTAAAGATTTTGGTAGGTTCTAGACCAAGCACCTCTCTGGTTTTGTCTGTGAGTTGTCTTCCTATAATCAACGGAATTCTTCCATTTGCTCTTACTTCGTCAAGGATAACGTCTGTTTTTAATTCAAATTCTGTAATGACTTCATTTGAATTAGCATCAATGACTTTACCTTCAAAAGGTTTTAATATTATTTCCTGACCCATTTCCATGTTAGTAACATCCATTTCTATAGGAAATGCACCCGAGTCTTCTAAAGTATTAAAAAATATTGGAGCAATTTTGCCACCAAAGCAGAAGCCACCTTCTTTTTTATTTGGAATGCATGGAATTTCATCACCCATATGCCATAGAACAGAATTGGTTGCAGATTTTCTTGATGATCCAGTACCTACAACATCACCAACAAATACTAAAGGATTTCCTTTTTCTTTTAACTTTTCTATAGTTTCGAGAGGTTGATCCAAACCCTCTCTTGGCATCTTGAACATGGCAAGGGCATGAAGTGGAATATCTGGCCTAGACCATGCATCTGTAGCTGGTGATAAATCGTCAGTATTTATTTCACCTGGTACTTTATAAACAGTAAGTTTAATTTGCTCAGGAATATCAGTCTTATCAGTAAACCATTTACCTTCTGCCCATGAATCGATGACTTTTTTGGCGTACTTATTTTCTTTTGAGAGTTCAAAAATCTCGTTAAAAGCATCAAAAATTAATAAAGTTTGACTTAAGGCATTTGCAGCCTCATCACCGAGACCCTCAATTTCAAGACATTTTATAAGTGGCTCAATATTGTAGCCTCCAAGCATAGTACCAAGTATTTGCACTGCTTCTTTCTTATTTATGTAAGGACTTGAAGTCTTTCCAGTAGTGATATCTGCCAAAAATGCTGCTTTTACGTATGCAGATTGGTCTACTCCAGCTGGAACTCTCTCTTTTAGTAAAAACAAAAGCAATTCACTCTCTTTATGATCTGATTTGAGTAGTTCAACAAGTTTAGATGTTTGATCGGCGTCTAAGGGTAGGGGCGGTATATTTTGTTCAGCCCTTTCTTCAACGTGTTTTTTATAGTTATTTAACATCGTCTGGTCTCCGATGGGCTTATTTTACTCTTATAGCCAAAGATAGCCACTAAATAAGGGCAATTTAGCAAAATTTTCGATAAAAATCGGTTATTATTAAGACAAATGCCTAAATTACAAAAAAAACGTTCATCAACTCCATGTCTCGGGATATGTTCCACAACATTTGGTGATGAAGTTTGTAAGGGCTGTAAACGTTTTGCTCATGAAATAGTGTCATGGACTAAATACTCACCCGAAGAAAGAGAAATTATTAATTTAAGGTTAGAACAATTCAAAATTCAAATTTTAAAAAGAAGATTTAAAATAATCGATCCTGATTTGTTTGCTTCAAGGCTAGATGAAAAAGCAATAAATTTTAATCATTCTCTCGATCCTTTAACTTGGATTTTCGACTTATTCAGAGCAGCTGGATCACAGCCAATTAACTTAACTGATTTTGGAATAGAAAATTTAGTTAGTTATGATCCAAAGACAATTAAAGATGAAATTAATGACGAGCTTCGCGAACTTTCAGAAGTTCATTTTGAAAGATATTTTAAAGAAGCTAACTAAAATCCTTTAGCATTATTTTTAACTCTAACGAGTGTTGCTCCTCTTCACCAATTTGTGCTCGTGCATATTCCTCTAAGTATATAGATTTATTTTCAACGCAATCTAATAATTTTTTATAGAGACTTAATGCATATAACTCATGCTCTAAACTTTCTTCAAGAATATCTTTAATAGTGTGTCTATTAGTCTCTTCAATTTTAGCTATCCTTTGACTGGGGTGACCGTCTAGCCCAGCAATTTTTTCTCCAGCCATTTGAGCATGCAAAAGTGATTCAGTAGCTTGCTCTTTTAAGAAACTAACTATAGGTAATCTATAAGGTCCGCTCACCATCATTGAGGAGTGAGTGTAACGAACTACTCCTGCTAATTCATATTCCATTATTTCATTTAAAACATTACAAACTTTCTGCGAATCTATTTGATCAACTTTCATATAATATTACTCCAAATACATTAATTATTTATGATTATAGTAAAATTATATTTAATGTAAACTACTGATATAAGGTATTTTTTTAATGATAATTATTTTGATTATCATTCTCATTTAGAGAATAATTTATACCTATAGAAAAGAATGAAGGCTATAAATGAATAACCTATTTTTGATATTTGATAGATAAAAGGAATACTTACAAATTTTGCTAACCAACCATATCCCTCAGTCCTTTGCCAAACATATATAAAGGCGTCTACTCCTGAAATCTCTGAACCATTATCTAATCTCACGTGGAGTTTTTTAAGATACTTATCATCCATTTCACTGCAGTCTACAAAATTTAAATTAGATCTTTTTTTGTAATGCTTTATTTCATAATTGCATATTGAACATTTTTCATTGAAAAGAATTTCTGATTTATCCATTTTTTTAATCTCTTAAATATATGATTTAATATCATTATATTAAAACCAAATGAGGTCATGTATGAAATTTTTATTTTTACTAATTTTTTTAGTTCCAAACATTTTATTTGCTTCTGATAAATCAGACGAAAGAACGGTAAGTGAGTTATCGATAAATGAATTAAAAGAAATTGTTCGTCTTATTGTTGAAGAAAGTATAGAACAATGTACTGTCACCGGAACTATGCAAGGAAGGGCAAAAGTTAATCTAAGAGTCGAAGGTGAAGTTGTAGCAAAGATGTCTTGTGAATTTGAAGATGAGGAATAATGGCTAACAAGAAAAATTTTGTAAAATTTTTCAAGGTTGGTTGGAATAAAATCTTTGGAAAAGAAGAAGACTCCACATCACTCAGAACTAAAAGTTTATTTAGGGCAATGAAAGGAATTCAAAATGTTGGAACTCCTCATGACTGGGAAGATTATGAAAAATATAAAAAAGAATTAGATGAAAAAGAATCAAACTAATGTTTTCGATGAAACTATTGAAGAGTGTTGTTCAAATCCCATAACTGGTTTTTATAGAGATGGTTTTTGCCACACTGACGAGCTTGATAGAGGTCTTCATGTTGTATGCGCTCAAGTAACTTCAGAATTTTTAGACTTCTCAAAGAACAGAGGCAATGATTTATCTACTCCACGACCAGAATTTGATTTCCCTGGCCTAAAAGAAGGTGACTCTTGGTGTTTATGTGCTGAAAGGTGGAAAGAAGCTTATGAATGTGGTTTCGCACCTAAAATTTTTTTAAAAAGAACTAATAAAAAAGCCTTAAAAGTTATAGATTTAGATATTCTTAAAGATTTTGCTATAGATTTGTCTTAATTTACTAGCGGGAGTTCGTACCAATTAGTTGTGTACTTAGGTGAAGTCATATTCTGTTTCATTGGAGACCATTTTTTTGTATTTTGAGATGCATAATAAATTTGAGTTTCATAAGCATTCATTCGATCGAGATACTTCATTAATCTGGTATTTTGCTTAGGATCATTAGGATCTTTAAACAAAGAATATTGTTTAATATGCTCACCAGTAAATTTGTTTAAGATTATTCCTGCTTTTGCATAATCATATCCAGATCTAAAGATAGGCAATAATCCTTTTTTCGCTGCTGTAAGAATATCTCTAGTATCGTTTGTGGGAGTAATAAGTCCAATTGTTCTTAAGTCTGAGTGTTGAGGTTTATTTTTATTAAAAGGGCTAGTTCTTACGAAAACAGAAACTTGAGAGCATTTTTGTTTTTCACTTCTTAACTTTTCTGCTGCTCTAACAGCAAAATTACTAACTATAGGTTTTAACGTTTCTAAATTAGATACTCTTTCGCCAAAGCTTCTGCTTACAACAATTTGTTTTTTTGATGAGATATCATCCTCTATATCAAGACATCTTTCGCCTCTTAGCTCTCTCACTGTTCTTTCTAAAACTATACTAAATTTTTTTCTAATATTCTGTGGACTTATGTTTGCAAGATCTAATGCCGTATTGATACCAGCATTGTTTAAATGATCATTCAATCTCCTCCCAACTCCCCATACTTTACCAACCGGAGTTTGTTTTAGAGCAATTCTAATTTGCTCTTTGTCTGATAAATAAATAACTGATGTTGGTATATTCTCTCTTTTGATTTCATTTATAGCAATTTTGCTTAAAGTTTTATTCGGAGCTATCCCTATTCGAACTGGGATTCCTGTCCATTGCCTCACCAAAGATCTTATATGACAACCAAAGTCATAAAGGTCATAATTCTGTTTTAAAGTATCTAAATCTAAAAAGGCTTCATCAATACTGTATATCTCAACTCTCGGAACAAATCCTTCAAGGATATTCATCACTCTGGCAGATATATCTCCATAAAATGTAAAATTTGACGAAAACACTTTTCCATTTTGTTTAAGAAAAGATTCTCTAACCTTAAACCACGGAACGCCCATTCCAATTCCCATTTTTTTTGCTTCTGTACTCCTTGCTATGACGCAACCATCATTATTAGAAAGAACAACAATAGGAGTATTCTTTAGATCTGGACGAAAAATTCTTTCGCAGGATGCATAAAAACTTTCACAGTCAACAAGAGCAAAAGCCATTAGAATTTATTAATTGCTGCAGTTACAGTTCCTACTATCTCTAATTCTTGTCCGCTATTAATAAAGATAGGAGGGTACTCAGGATTGTCTGGCATTAGGCACATTCTTGGTTTGAGCTTCAATCTTTTGCATACAAATTCGCCATCTATTGTTGCAACCACAATACTGTTATGGGATGGTTTAATGCTTCTATCTACTACTAAAACTGCTTGGTCAGTAATACCAGAACCAACCATAGATTGTCCTTGAGCTCTGACCAAAAAAGTTGCAGCACCATTTTTTATTAGATGCTTATTTAAATCTATAGGACTTTCAATATAGTCGCTTGCCGGACTGGGGAATCCGGCATGGACTGATTCAAGAAAATAGGGCACAAATATTGCCGGCAGATTTTCTTCAGAAATTTTTCCGATATAGTCAACTTTCATAGGAATTACTAAATACTGTATAAATATACAGTATATTTGAGTTTAAAACAATGCTGTTTTTAGATTTTAAATTCTTTTAAATTTAGATTACTTTCTTCAATAGAAAAAAACCAACCAAACTTATCCCAATCTCCTAGAACAACTCTTTTAGTTGAATTATGTTCATGTATTTTTGGTCTATGTGTATGACCATGAATAAAAATATCTGGTTTATTTTCTTGAATGAAATTATTTACCGTTTCAAGATTTGCATCTGTGATTTCAAGAGACTTTTCAGAAGTAGCATCTTTGCTGTCAGATCTTAATGAGTTTGCGATTTCATTTCTCTCATCAATACTTTTAGATAAGAAATCTTTCTGCCATGCCTCAGATCTAACCTTATTTCTAAATTCTATGTAGTCAGAATCATCGGTACACAAGAAATCTCCATGACTTAAGATTGCTTTCATACCGTTAATGTCCAATGTATAAGGATCAGACAATATAGAAATCCCAACCTCATCTGCAAAAGCCTCACCAATCAAGAAATCTCTGTTACCATGCATTAGAAATGTCTCAGGACCATCTAAAGTAAAATCAATAAGAGTTTTTTTTATGTCTTGAATGAAAGAATTGTCATCATCATCTCCAATCCAGATTTCAAATAAGTCACCTAATATAAAGAGATGAGTACAAGCTTCCTTAGATTCATTTAGAAATAATTTAAAAGCATTAGTTAAATGAAAGTTATTTTCGCTTAGATGTATATCTGATATAAAGCGTGGCTTCATTCACTAATGGTAACAGACTCGATTATAATGACATTTTCAGGAACGCCTTCACGTCCGCCTGATAAATTATCTGGCAAAATTGGTACATTAGCAATTTTATCAACCACTTCTATGCCTTCAGTAACCTTACCAAAAACCGCATAACCCCATCCCTCTAATGTTTCACCAGTATGATTTAGGAACCCATTATCTTTGTGATTTATAAAAAACTGACTTGTAGCAGAATGAGGATCATTAGTTCTTGCCATTGCAATAGTGCCTCTATCATTAGAAAGGCCATTATTAGCTTCATTTTGTATTGGACTAGTGCCACTTGACTTATTGTTCATATCAGTAGTTAATCCACCGCCCTGAATCATAAAACCATTAAGAACTCTGTGAAATATTGTTCCTTCGTAGTATCCAGACTTAGCTATTGTTTTGAAGTTTTCAACTGTAATAGGTGCTTTATCGTCATTTAGTTCAAGTTGAATATCTCCATGAGATGTTTTTATTGTTACTAGCGTCATTTTTTTCTCCAAAATATTATTTGCCATATCATTTTCATTAACATCAACACATGAACTCAGCATTAGTAAAAGTGAAAAAGATAAATAAACTGTGTGATTCTTAATTTTCAATTATTTGCCTTAAATTATAAATATAATTTTATCATCAAAACTCATAGCTCATTATGTAATTTTTAAAATGATGTTCAATCTTTTCATTGCTCAATCCAAATTCTTCTAATGAATAAGAGTGTTTTTCTTTTTTTAATTTAGATTGTTTAAAAAGATAATTTTCAATCTCATTTTCTGAAGAAATATCCATGTCAAATCCAAACTTACTATAAATATTTTTAATGGTTGTTAATGGATCATTTATAAAATTGGTATAACTAATATCTATAATTTGATCAGAGGAAAGTTCCTTTTTTGAATGAATACCTTTTTCAAGATTATGTTGCCAAAAATCCATTATTGAATCTCCAATCTCTTGAGGATTTATATTTTTTGAAAATGCAGATCTAATGTTTTTAGCTAAGCTGCAAAAAGATCCAACCGATTCTATAGGATTTCTATGAATATTTATGAATTTAGCATTTGGATAAACAGATAGTATTTCTGATATATGTCCGATATGACTTGGGTCCTTTAATAACCATCTTTTTGGCCTACCGTTTATTTCAAGAACTTGAAAGAATTTTTTATGCCATTTGAATACAGACTCAAAACTACAATCTTTTAAATACTCGACATACTCAGGAACATTTGCCATACACATATATACAAAACTTCGGACATTTATTGTTGCTAGCAATTCACATTCCTCAGGTGAGTTTGCTCGAATATGATGCATATTTCTTAATTTTGGAATAATAATTCTCGCAAACTTTAGCTCAGCATTTATTTTTAATTCCCGCTTTTTAATGTCAAAATCATTTTTTACTAAAGGCATTAGTGACATTATTTCCCAATATCTTGGCGATCTATGATTTTTGTCTAAGGCAAGTATGTTGAAAAGAAAAGTAGTACCAGATCTTGGAAGTCCAGTCACAAAAACTGGACTTGAAGGAGAGGGAAAATTCTTATCCTTTGTAAATTCGTATAATTTGCTCCTCATCTTGAGTCGATCTCGTAATTGATTCTTAAATGCAATTGAGCCAAATAGATTGAATTCGTTATTTTTATTTGCTGAATTTATAAGAATCTCCAGTGGTTTAGAGAAATCATCTTCTCCAAGCTTTCCATCTAGGCCTCTTAACATGCTTTCAACGCTGATACTTTTAATCACTTTTAATATTATGCATAAAAGATATAAGATAACCTTATATCTTCAAATCTACAATTTTGATATGAATATTTTGTTTCTATGTGTTGGCAATTCTGGAAGAAGCCAAATCGCTGAAGGTTTAGCAAGAGATATGTTGCCAAAATCATTTGATATTAGAAGTGCAGGTTCAAAGCCTGCCAAGATCGTCCATAAGGATGCTATAAAGGTTATGAGTGAAATCGGAATTGACATTTCATCTCATAAAACTAAATCAATTAAAGATTTGGATGATGATTTTATGAATGAATTAGATTATGTAATTACCCTTTGCTCAGAGGAGGTCTGTCCAGTATTGCCTAATAATACTGAGATGCTTCACTGGCCAAATGAAGATCCAGACAATGATCAATTAAATGATTTGCAATCGAGAAACGCTTTTTTAAAAACAAGAGAGAATATTTTTAAATTACTGAAAAAGTTTTTTATTTTGAATTCTTGAATGAAACTTTTTAGAATAAATATAAAATGGCTCCTCAGGTTGGGATCGAACCAACGACCAATTGATTAACAGTCAACTGCTCTACCGCTGAGCTACTGAGGAACGTTAATAGCAGAGCATTATAAGTAATTTTTTATATATAAGTAAATGACAAAAGCATTAAAGGTAGAATCCGATTTTGAGCCGGCAGGCTCTCAGCCTGAAGCAATTGATAATTTGGTATCTGGGCTAGAAGATGGATTGCTACATCAGACTTTATTGGGCGTTACTGGATCTGGAAAAACCTACACCATGGCAAAAGTCATTGAGGAAACGCAAAGACCAGCAATAATTATGGCACATAATAAAACACTCGCAGCACAACTATATGGTGAGTTTAGAGATTTTTTTCCTAGTAATTCTGTCGAGTACTTTGTATCTTATTATGATTATTATCAGCCAGAGGCATATGTCCCAACATCTGATACTTATATTGCTAAAGATGCTTCTATAAACGAGCATATTGAACAAATGAGGCTTTCAGCAACCAAGGCCTTGATTGAAAGAAAGGATACAATTGTGGTCGCAACTGTTTCATCAATTTATGGTTTAGGAGCACCTGAATCTTATTTAAAAATGGTAGTTCATTTAGATAGAGGAGATATGATATCTAAACGAGACCTAGTGCTAAGATTGTCTGCTCTGCAATATACCAGAAATGATTTAGATTTTAGAAGAGCTACATTTAGGGTGAGAGGAGATACTGTTGATATTTATCCTGCTGATTCAGATAAAGACGCACTTAGAATTGAATTTTTTGGTGATGAAATCGAAAAATTATCTTGGTTCGATCCTCTAACAGGAGTAATTATTAGTGAGATTCCTAGAGTGACTATCTTTCCTAAAACTCACTACGTTACTCCAAAAGATACGGTCACAAATTGTATTCCTGATATTAAAGAGGAATTAAAAACTCGGCTAGGCTTTCTTAGAGATAACAATAAACTTGTAGAAGCTCAAAGGCTAGAAGAGAGAACGAACTACGATATTGAGATGATGCGTGAGCTTGGTTATTGTCAGGGTATTGAGAACTACTCACGATATTTAAGTGGAAGAAAAGCAGGAGAGTCACCACCATGCTTATTTGATTATATTCCTAAAGATGCGATTGTTTTTATTGATGAGTCTCATGTTTCTGTTCCTCAAATTGGAGCAATGTATAAAGGCGATAGATCTAGGAAAGAAACTTTAGTTGAATATGGCTTTAGGCTTCCATCAGCTTTAGATAATAGACCATTGAAATTTGAAGAATGGGAAATGTTAGCACCACAAAGAATATATGTTTCAGCGACTCCTAGTAAATATGAAAATGAAAAACAAGACAATTTAGTCGAATTACTGGTGAGACCAACCGGCTTAACCGATCCTGAAGTTGAAATAAGGCCTGCATCAACGCAAATTGATGATGTTATAGGGGAATGTAACGATAGGGTTGCAATGAAAGAAAGAGTATTGGTAACCACCCTTACAAAAAGAATGGCAGAAGATTTAACAGATTATTTAAATGAAAATAATATTTCTGCTAGATACATGCACTCTGATATAGATACAGTAGAGCGTGTTGAAATTATAAGGGATCTTAGACTAGGTAAATTTGATGTTCTTGTTGGTATTAATTTATTAAGAGAGGGCTTAGATATTCCTGAGGTAAGTCTAGTTGCAGTTTTAGATGCTGATAAAGAGGGATTTTTGAGATCTGATACTACCTTGATTCAAACGATAGGAAGAGCAGCAAGAAATTTGAGGGGTAAGGCTATTTTATATGCAGACAAAGTTACTGGATCAATGCAAAGAGCAATTGATGAAACAGATAGAAGAAGATCTATTCAAGAGGAGTTCAATAATAAAAATAACATAACGCCAAAATCTATTTCAACAAAAGTAAAAGATATTATGGAAGGTGCAAGAGTTATAAAAGGAAACACTAAAAAGAAAAAAGAAGACATTGATAAGATTGTTACTTTTAAGATTAAAGATGATACCGTTGAAAATATTACTGATACTTTGCAAAAACTTGAGGATGAGATGTTTGCTTTAGCTAAAAAAATGGAATTTGAGAAAGCAGCTGTTTGTAGAGATAAAATTACCTCACTTAAAAGAAAATTAATTGATCTTTAGGTTGTACACAGGTATGTGCACTCATCAATCTATAGTAGTCTTTAACTCTATCGACATAATTAATTGCCTGTTGAGCTCTTGAGTATGAATCACCATCCATCATATTAAACTCTTCGTTCTTTGTTTCTTTTAATCTGTCTCTAAGTTTTATCCATGTAACATTTTCAACATTAGTATCTATATGATTAGCAATGTTGATAATGTTAGTTGGTCCCAGATTGTAGCTTGCTAATACTATGGATAATTTATCAGCTTCACTTGGACCAATTTTATTTTTGTCTTGAAGAATTGCAAAATATCTTGCACCACCTTTTATGTTTTGCTCGGGATTTAATCTCTTTTCAACACCAACCAAGGCAGCAGTTTCTAAAGTTACCATCATCATACCCCTAACACCCATACTGGATTTTGCTCTTGGATCCCATTGTGATTCTTGAAATGAAATGGCAGCTAAAAGATTTTTTTCAATATTAGTTTCTATTGAAGCATCATTAAACATTTCATCATATTTTGGATATCGATTTGACAACAGATCTTTAAATTTATTTTTTTCAAAATTATTTAATGATGAATCTTTGTAGGCAAGATCTAAAATTTCTTCGCAGGTCATTTCATTTTTTGCTGATGAGCATCCAACCATAACCACAGCAAAAACTGAAAATAAAAAAAATCTAAAGATATTCCCCATTTTTAATTATTTAATTCATAAAGACTTTATAATTATTATGCTATATACAATATTTCAGACTTAAAGAAGTGTCAAAGACTAAAAACTTTATATTTAAAGGCAAACAAAGTTTTTCAAGCTCAAAACTTGATCAGATTGAGAGTCAATTTTCAAAACTAAATAAATTCGATACAAAAATATTATCAAATGAGATTTATTTAATCCAATCTGCATCTGAAACATCTAATCAAGATGGATTAAAAGACATCCTGTCAGCTGAAGAAAATGACATAGAATTTTCATTTTACGTAGGACCAAGATTAGGAACGATTTCACCCTGGTCATCTAAAACGGAGGACATAATAAAAAATGTAGGATTCAATGATGTTTTGAGGGTAGAAAAACTGAACGGATTTATAATTGAAAATGATTTAGATTTAAATACTTTAGACCTTTCGATGTTTTATGATCGAATGACACAGTCTATATATTTTAATCCAAATGATTTTAAGGATTTATTCAAATCAGATAGTTCAAGAACCTTAAATCACATAGATATTATTAAGAAAGGCAAATCAGAATTGGAGCAAGCAAATAAATTGTTTGGTTTTGCTATGAGTGATCAAGAAATAGATTATTTATTTGACTTTTACTCAAATGAAAACAGAAATCCTACTGATGCTGAACTTATGATGTTTGCTCAGGCTAATTCTGAGCACTGTAGACATAAAATATTTAATGCAAAATGGAATATTAATGGAGCTAAGAAAAATAATACTTTATTTGATTTAATTAAAGAAACTAGCAAGTCATCACCAGATGGGATCATTTCAGCTTATAAAGATAATGCAGCAATCATCAAAGGTTCTATAGTTGAAAGATTGCATTTAAATGATTCAAATGAATATGGATTTGTAGAGGATAGATTAAATTCAACTATAAAAGTTGAAACTCATAATCATCCAACAGCAATATCACCTTATCCTGGCGCATCAACTGGTTCAGGTGGGGAAATAAGAGATGAGGGCGCAACTGGAAGAGGTGCTAAACCAAAAATTGGCCTAGTGGGCTATAACGTTTCAAATTTAAGAATTCCAAACCTTATTAGAAGTTGGGAAAAAGATGAAAACAAACCTTCTAGAATTGCGTCACCACTAGAGATAATGATTGAGGCACCAATAGGAGCTGCAGCCTTTAACAATGAATTTGGGAGGCCAGCAACTCTTGGTTATTTCAGATGTTTTGAAACAGACTTTGAAAACAATAAAGCTTTTGGCTATCACAAACCAATAATGTTAGCAGGAGGAATTGGAGAAGTTAGAGATAAAAATAACTTTAAATTACAAATTGAAGAAGATTATCTGGTTGTTGTTTTGGGTGGCCCAGCAATGTTAATTGGGCTTGGAGGAGGTGCTGCATCCTCAGTCTCATCTGGAGACAGTGATGAAGACTTAGATTTTGCATCAGTGCAAAGAGATAATGCTGAAATGGAAAGAAGATGTCAGGAGGTCATCAATAGATGCTCATCACAAGAAAATAGTTTAATAGAGTTTATTCATGATGTAGGCGCTGGGGGACTTTCAAATGCAATACCAGAACTCGCCAAAGACTCTAATTTAGGTGTCTATATAGAGCTATCAAAGATACCAAATTCAGATAAATCAATGTCCCCTATGGAAATTTGGTCTAATGAATCCCAAGAAAGGTATGTACTAGCAATTAATAAATCTAACAGAGAATCATTTGAGCAGATATGTAAAAGAGAGAGATGTGAGTACGCCATAGTTGGAAATACAACAAAAGAGATGTCGGTAAAGTTATTTGATGAAGACAATAATAATTATCCAGTTGATGTTCCCTTATCAATGTTATTTGGAGATCTACCAATCACAGAAATGGAAGTATCAGAGGAGGACAAGGCACTAGTTAGAGATCATAATGCTGAGCAAATAAGACTTGAAAGTGCGATTGAAAAGGTCCTTCAGCATCCGACTGTTTCTTCAAAATCTTTTCTCATAACAATTGGTGATAGAACAGTAAGCGGCATGGTTGCAAGAGATCAGTTTGTAGGACCATATCAAGTTCCAGTTTCTGATTACTCTATGAGCTTAAGATCTTTTACATCAAATGAAGGTGAGGTGGTAACTATAGGTGAAAAACCTACTTTGGCTTTAACAAATCCAGCTGCCTCAATGAGAATGGCTCTAGGCGAAGCATTAACGAATATGTCAGGTGTTGTCATAACCGGATTGAATAATGTTCAAGTATCTGCAAATTGGATGGCAGCTTGTGGAGAAAATTCCGATAATTTAGCCCTTAGATCAGGAGTTGAAGCCTTATCAAAAATCGCTGTTGATTTAAAGGTTTCCATACCGGTTGGAAAAGACTCTTTATCGATGCGAACAAAATGGACAGACAATAAAACTGACTATGAGGTATCAAGTCCATTATCAGGAATTGTAACGGCAATGGCACCAGTCGATGATGTATTAGATGCAGTTACGCCAGAGCTAGATTTAGAAAAAAATACATCTATTCTTTTAATTAAACTTGACGATAATTTTAGATTAGCTGGATCAATCTTTTCAGAAGTAACTCAATCTAAATATCAAAGCACACCTGACATTGATGATGTTAGTAAATTTAATAAGATGTTCTCAACAATTCAAGATCTTGTAAAAAATAAAAAAATATTGGCAATGCATGACATATCGGATGGAGGCTTGGTTACAACTTTGTTGGAGATGTGTTTCACTAAAAAAGTTGGTATGAGGGTTAATCTAGAAAAAGTATCTAATTTGAACCAAATGATGTTTTCTGAAGAAATTGGTTATGTCATTCAAATTGAAAAAAATTACACGGATGAAATTGTAAAAGCTTTCGAAAGTAATGAAATATTTGTAAGGAATATTGCTGAGATTCAAGACAAAAATTTTTCTATCTTTAATGATAATTCTGAAGTTTATTGTGAATCAGTTATTGATCTTGAAAAATTTTGGAGAGAAACTTCTCATGCAATTCAGTCTATTCGTGATAACAAAGCAATCGCAGATTCAGAACTGAGTTTGCTTGATGACAATAGCTTTGATGGCCTTAAGGCTAATATTTGCTTTGATGAGTCTCAATTAGAAACTTTTAATACCAAAAAGACAAAACCAAAAGTAGCTGTTTTAAGAGAACAAGGAGTAAATGGTCAAAATGAAATGGCTGCAGCATTCACATTAGCAGGTTTTGATGCGCATGATGTCCATATGCAAGATCTCCTGGATGGAAACATAAACCTAAAAGATTTCCAGGGTATGGCGGTATGTGGAGGCTTTTCATATGGTGATGTCCTTGGAGCTGGTGGCGGTTGGTCAAAGACTATTTTGTATAACAATGTTGTTAAAGATCAGTTTCAAGAATTTTTTCATAATGAGAGTGTATTTACTCTGGGTGTATGTAATGGCTGCCAAATGTTATCTAATCTGAAAGATATTATTCCTGGTGCAGATTTTTGGCCAAGTTTTGAAAGAAACTTATCTGATCAATTCGAAGCTCGCTTAGCCCAAGTTAAAATTCTCAAAACACAATCTGTGTTGCTTAATGATATGGATGATTGGATGGTGCCAGTCGCATCAGCACATGGCGAGGGAAGAGCTGTTTTTAAAGGCAACAATCTTGAGGAATTAGTTAAATCTGATCAAATAGCTATGCAATTTGTAGACCCTTTAGAGAGACCGACTGAAAAATATCCTATCAATCCAAACGGATCACCAAATGGCATTACTGGCATCACTGCATCAAATGGAAGGATTACAATTATGATGCCTCATCCAGAAAGAGTATTCAGAAAAGTACAAATGAGTTGGCATAGAGGTGACTGGAATGAATTCTCTCCGTGGATGCAGATTTTTGTAAATGCAAAAAACTTCAGCGAAAGCAGCTAACTACCACAACTTAATATCTTTTTCTCTAAAACTAAAACTTCCTTCTTTAAGGTCTTCAATATAGTACTTGAGGGTTTTTTCAACTGTAGGAAATGCAATTTCATCCCACAAAATTTCGTCTATTTCAAACAACTTAACCTCTGAGCTTTCAAAAGTAGGCCCGTAATTATCATCTAATAAATCAGCTAAGAAAAACATATGTACTTGATTTATATGAGGCAAGCTAAACATCGTATACGCCATTTTAATTTCTGCTTTTGATCCAGTTTCTTCAAATGTTTCTCTTATTGCTCCTTCTTGTAATGTTTCTGCATTTTCCATGAATCCTGCTGGCAAAGTCCATAGATCTTTTCTGGGATTTATATTTCTTTTCGCCATTAATATTTTGCTATCTCTTAGACACAGAGCACCAACTACAACGTTTGGATTTGTATAAAAGATTGTGTCGCACTCAGGACAACAATATCTCTTGATATTATCGTGCTCTGGAATTTTAAATTCTATATTTGAAGTCCCACAATTTGAACAATATTTCAACTTTCTTCCTTATTTAGAGAATATAGATACGTAAGAAGTTAAACTTATCTATATGTTAGACAGCATAAAGCAAAAACTTAAACAAATAAATCCAATAAAGGCGACAAATCATAAAAAAGCGGGTGTTTTAATAATTCTTCATAAAGATAACGATGAAGATTACAAAATTTTATTTACTAAAAGATCGTCAAATTTATCCACACACTCTGGTGAAGTAAGTTTTCCAGGGGGTAAATGGGAGGAACATGACAAGAATCTATATGAAACTGCTTTACGAGAATCTAATGAAGAAATAAATTTGGATACAGCTAATATTGAAAAGTTAGGCTCATTAAATTTTCTTTTATCAAGACATAAAATAGAAGTTAATCCTTACGTTGGTTATTTAACTAAAAATCAAGAATTCGAAGGAAATTATGAAATTGATGAAATTTTCTCAGTTCCAGTAAGTTTCTTAATGAATTCGGACACCGTAAGCTACAAGGAATTTAAAAGAAATGATTTGAAAGTATATATACCAAGTTGGGTTTATAATGGAAACAAAATATGGGGACTAACAGCTATGATTACAGCTGATTTTTTAAATATATGTTTTGATGCATCAATCAATACTGATTTAGATCTTTTAAGGGCTTATGATGAATATTGATTTAGAAGATAAAAAACTTAAAACAAATGGAGAGCATTTTTGGATTGCACCTAATGCCACGGTTATTGGAAATGTAATATTAGATAAGGATGCAAGCATTTGGTTTAATGCAGTCTTAAGAGCTGACAATGAACCAATTCATATTGGAGAGGGTTCCAATGTTCAAGATGGTGCGATAATTCATACTGACCCAGGTTTTTCTTGCTCAATTGGGAAAAAGGTAACAGTTGGCCATATGGCAATGCTTCATGGATGCACTGTAGGAGATGGGAGTTTAATTGGAATAGGATCTGTGGTTCTTAATGGAGCAAAAATAGGCAAAAATTGTATTATCGGCTCAAAAGCCCTTGTTACAGAGGGCATGGAAGTTCCTGATGGCTCAATGGTTTTAGGAATTCCAGGAAAAATAAAGAAAACTCTCAGTGAAGAAGAGCAAAGCGTTGTATCTATTGGAGCAGATCATTACATAGAAAATTATAAAAAATATAAACGATTAAGTAGCTGACATGAAGACTAATGAAATAAGACAATCTTTCTTAGATTTTTTTAATTCAAAAAATCACAAAATTGTTAATTCCAGTTCGTTAGTTCCAAATAACGACGAGACACTGTTATTTACAAATGCCGGAATGGTCCAATTTAAAGATATATTCCTAGGCACTGATATAAGAGACTATAAAAGAGCTGCAACATCGCAAAGATGTATTAGAGCGGGTGGAAAGCACAATGACTTGGAGAATGTTGGATACACATTAAGGCATCATACTTTTTTTGAAATGTTAGGTAATTTTAGTTTTGGTGATTATTTTAAAGAAGATGCGATAAGTTTTGCATGGGAATTTCTAACTGAGGTGCTGAAATTAGATAAAGATAAACTTTGGATAACTGTATATAAAAACGACGATGAGGCTGAAGAGATTTGGAAAAATAAAATAGGTATTGATCCAAAAAGAATTGCAAGACTGGGGGATGAGGATAACTTTTGGTCAATGGGTGATACAGGTCCTTGTGGACCATGTTCAGAGATATTTTATGATCACGGAGATCATATTGAAGGAACACCACCTGGAGCAAAAGGTGACGAGGGAGATAGATTTATTGAGATATGGAATCTTGTTTTTATGCAGTTCAATAAAGATGAAAGTGGAAAAATGAAGCCTCTTCCAAAACCATCTGTTGATACAGGTATGGGCTTAGAAAGAATTGCTGCAGTTCTTCAAGGAGTTAACTCAAATTATGAAACAGATGTTTTTAAAGATTTAATTCTTGCATCCGAAAATCTTCTAGGAAATAAAAACAGCACATCTCATAAGGTTATTTCTGATCATATTAGATCTAGCGCTTTCCTAATTCTTGATGGAGTTATTCCAGAAAAAGAAGGCCGAGGCTATGTTTTAAGAAGAATTATGAGAAGGGGCATTCGTCATGGATATAAGATTGGAGCAAAAGAGCCATTTATGCACTTTTTAGTTAAAGATTTAGTAAAACTAATGAGCTCAGCTTATCCCGATTTAAAAACCAAACAAAAAGAGATAGTTAACATTATAAAAAATGAAGAAATTAAATTTTTTGAAACTCTAGAAGTGGGTATTCAGATTCTTGATGAAGCAATGTCAGAAATGAAAGGCAAGGTTTTGTCAGGCGATGTTGTTTTTAAACTTCATGATACATTTGGCTTTCCATTCGATTTAACTGCTGACATTGCTAGAGAGCGAGATATCACAATCGATGAAGAAAGATTTAATGAATGTATGGATCTTCAGAAAAAGACATCAAAAGCTTCTAGTAGTTTTATTTCATCTCTTCCTGCAGCTTCCGGAATTGAGGCAACACATTTTTTAGGTTATGAAAAATTAGAATCAGAATCTAAGGTAGTCGTAATCTGGAAAAACCAGGAAAGAGTCAATCAAGTAAAAGGTGGTGAAGAGATTTTTCTGGCATGTGATCAAACACCATTTTACGCAGAAGCTGGTGGACAAGTGGGTGATAAGGGTCAATTTGTATCTGAATCAGCTGCTGGTAATATTTTAGATTGTAAAAGACAAGGCAAAGTATTTATTCATAAAATAAAACTAAAAAAAGGTACAATTAAAACTGACGATGTTATAAAAATGAGTGTTGAAAAAGAAAAAAGATCTGCAATCGCAATTCATCATTCCTCAACTCACCTAGTTCATGCTGCACTGAGAGAGGTTTTGGGAGATCACGTCCAACAAAAAGGATCTTTGGTTGATGAGAATAAACTCAGATTTGATTTCTCTCATTCAAAACCTTTAACAAATGACGAAATATCTCAAATTGAAGAGATTGTTAATAGAGAAATTCTAAAAAATCTAGAAGTAGAAACTAAACTAATGAAACTAGAAGATGCATTGAATTCCGGTGCTATGGCTCTCTTCGGAGAAAAATATGACGATGATGTCAGAGTTCTAACAATGGGTGAAAATTCCTATTCAGTAGAACTTTGCGGCGGTACACATGTTTCTAGGACTGGAGACATAGGCCTTTTTGCCATTACTAATCAATCAAGCGTTGCTTCTGGAATAAGAAGAATAGAAGCATTAGGTGGAAAAAAATCAGTTGAATATATTAACAAAATTCGTGAAGTTCAATCATCTATTCAAAATACTCTTAATGTTTCTGTTGATGAAATGCATGAAAAAATTAAGTCATTAATTGATGAGAATAAGAACCTTAAAAAGAATTCAAGTAACAAATCTGTTCAAAAAATTGTGTCCTCAGAGGTTCATGAATTTGACGATTGGAAATTAATAATTGATGAGGTTCAAATTGAAGATGCGAAAGGTCTTAGAGAAATTGTAGATCAGCATAAAAGTACT
The DNA here is from genome assembly GCA_902630885.1 of uncultured SAR86 cluster bacterium. GTDB lineage: Bacteria > Pseudomonadota > Gammaproteobacteria > Magnimaribacterales > D2472 > SAR86A. Next base: position 83,037 of record CACOWI010000006.1, read on the forward strand.
AATGAAAAGGTCTGCGCAATAGCATATTCATTGAATGATAATAAAATTGCATTAGTTTGTGGCGTTACAAAAAATTTAATTGATAAACTCTCAGCCAACGATGTTGTTTCTGAGTTAGCTAATCAAATAAATGGAAAGGGGGGAGGTCGCCCGGACTTTGCACAAGGAGCTGGTGAATCCAAAAAAGCTAAAGAATTCGTGACATCTATTCCAAATTCAGTAAAATCCCTCGCAAAATAATAAAACTATGTCAGAAATCATTGTTCAAAAGTTTGGAGGCACCTCTGTTGGTTCAGTAGATAGAATTGAATCTGTTGCAGAGATTGTTAAAAATGCCTCTCTTTCAAATAGTGTGATTGTTGTTGTATCAGCAATGAGTGGCGAGACAAATAAACTTATAAAGTTAGCAAATCATTTTGGAGATAATCCTGACAAAAGGGAATTTGATGCATTAGTTTCAACAGGTGAAACAATAAGTTCTGCTTTGCTTACAATGGCACTTCATTCAAAAGGAATTAAGGCTAGATCATTTTCAGCATCACAAATATCAATGAAAACTACTGATTCATATTCAAAAGCTAAGATTTTGGACGTAGATGCTGAGAAAATATTAAAAGTTATCGAGGATGGAACTATTCCAATAATAACTGGTTTCCAAGGAATTACGGAAGGTGGTGATGTAACAACACTTGGACGAGGAGGGTCTGATACAACTGCAGTAGCAATCGCAGCTCAAGTCAACGCTTCAAGATGTGACATTTATACAGATGTAGATGGTATATTTACAACTGATCCAAAGATAGTATCGAATGCAAAAAAATTAGATTCTATTACAATGGAGGAAATGCTTGAACTTGCTGGGCAAGGCGCAAAGGTAATACAAACAAGAGCTGTCGAGTTTGCTAATAAATATAATGTTCCAGTAAGAGTACTATCAAGCTTTAATGATGGAGAAGGCACACTAATTAATTTAAAGGAACAAACTATGGAAAATGCTTTAGTTTCAGGCATTGCATTTCAAAAAGATCAAGTAAAGTTTACTTTGCACGGAGTTGGAGATATTCCAGGCACAGCATTCAAAATACTTGGTCCAATTAGTGATGCAGAAGTTGAGGTTGATGTAATTGTTCAAAATGTAAGTGTTGATGGAAAAACTGATTTTACTTTTACAGTTGCAGCAGAGGATCAAGACACAGTTACCAAAGTAATTGAAGGTATAAAAAGTGAAGTTGAATTTAATGATTTAATGATTGATCCTGATATTGCAAAAGTATCAATAGTTGGTGTTGGCATGAGATCACAGGCTGGAGTTGCGAGTAAAGCATTTAAGGCCTTGTCTGAAAACGATGTAAATATCCAAATAATATGTACTTCTGAAATAAAAATAACAATGGTTATTGAAGAGAATTTAGTTGATAAGGCTGTTCAAGTTTTACACGAGGAATTTGAATTAGAAAAATAAATGTACGATTTAATTTTAAAAAATTGCAAAATTATTAATGAAAATTCTAATTTTGAATCTGATATAGCAATTAAGAATCAAAGGATTGAACTTATCTCAAGTGATATTAATTCTGAATCTAAAGAAATAATTGATATCAATGGAAGATACGTCATACCTGGACTAATTGATGATCAAGTGCATTTTAGAGAACCTGGTTTAACTCACAAAGGAGATATAGCCTCAGAATCAAGGGCTGGTCTTGCTGGCGGTGTTACAAGTTTTTTTGAGATGCCAAATGTAAACCCAACAACAACTACCAATGAAAACTTAACTAAAAAGTTTGAATTAGCTAGCACAAGAGCGGTATCTAATTATTCATTTCACCTTGGAGCAAGTAATACAAATATCGAAGAAATAAAAAAAGTTGATATTCATCAGGCTTCTGCATTAAAAGTTTTTATGGGTGCATCATTTGGAGAAATGTTGGTCGATGATATCGATGCATTAGATGATATTTTTAATTATTCTCCACTTATTGTCGTAACTCATTGCGAAGATCAGAAAAAGGTCAAAGAAAACGAAGAACTATTTTTTAATAAATATGGTGATAGTGTATCAGCTGAACATCATCACTTAATTAGGGATGTCGACAGTTGTTATCTATCGAGTTCACTCGCAGTAGATTTAGCAAAAAAATATAATTCTGACCTTCATGTTTTTCATTTAACTACAGAAAAAGAGATGGAACTTTTTACTGCAGGCAAAATTGATGGAAAAAAAATCACAGCAGAAGTATGTGTTCATCACATGTATTTTAATGAATCAAGATATGCAGATTTAGGCAATCAAATAAAATGTAATCCCTCTATTAAATTTGAATCAGATAGATTGGCTCTGATTGACGCCTTGCTTAAAGATAAGATAGATATTATTGCAACTGATCATGCGCCTCATACATGGGAGGAAAAAAATCAAAGTTATTCAGATGCACCTGCAGGACTTCCACTTGTTCAACATGGCATGCAAATACTTATGGATTTTTATCATCAAGACATTCTTTCTCTAGAGACAATTGTTCAAAAAACTAGCCATAATGTTGCTAAAAGATTTCAAATCAAAGATAGAGGATATGTTAGAGAAGGTTATTATGCTGATTTAGCAATTCTAGATATAGATAACCCTTATACAGTATCCAAAGATAATATTTTATATAAATGTGGCTGGTCTCCATTTAATGGACATACATTTCAATCTTCAATTTTTATGACTATTGTTAATGGAAATGTTGCCTTCAAAGATGGCAAGGTTGAAGAAACGTTACCAAATGGTATGCAAATAGAATTCGATAGATAATATAGTTATCTTTATATTTTAAAGAGTTATAATCCCTCTTCTTAAATACAAATAGGAGAGTTGGCTGAGTGGTCGAAAGCGCCTCCCTGCTAAGGAGGTAACTGGGCAACTGGTTCGAGGGTTCGAATCCCTCACTCTCCGCCAGATATATGGTTTAATAAGCTATGAGTAATGAAGCAATAAAAAATTTTTTAGATGGATTTTCAGTTGAGGTGACTCCAAAAGCAGCATCTAAAATTGAAAATTTTGAAGACTATATTCCTTCAGGGACACTTGTATATATTGCACATATAGAAGGAACTCCGATTGAAGAAATGGTTGCAACAGCTAAGAAAATTAATGATCAAGGCTTTTGTGCAATGCCTCATTTTCCTGCAAGAATTATCAAAGATAAGAATGTGCTTGAAGACTGGATTTCAAGATATAAAAATGAAGCTAATGTTTCAAATGCACTTTTAATTGCTGGCGGTGCAAATAAACCATATGGAGAATATGATTCTTCAATTCAACTAATAGAATCCGAATTATTTGATAAATCAGGTTTTAATAATCTACATATTGCTGGACATCCTGAAGGTAGTATGGATATTGATCCTGATGGGTCAACAACTAATGTTGATCAAGCCCTGTCTTGGAAAAATGAATTTAGTAAGCGAACTGACGCTAGCATGGCAATTACAACACAGTTTAGTTTTGATGCAAATTCTGTAATTAGTTGGGCAAATAACATAAAAGAAGCCGGCATTGATATCCCTGTGCATATCGGTATAGCTGGCCCTGCAAAATTACAGACACTTCTAAGATATTCTATTGAATGTGGTGTTGGAGCTTCTATTAAAATAATACAGAAACGTGCAAAAGATTTAACTAAATTGCTTTTGCCATACAAACCAACAAATATCATCAACGAATTAGCAACTTATAAAGCTGAGAACCCATCATTTAATATCGAAAAGGTTCATTTCTTTCCTCTAGGTGGAATCAAACAAGTATCAGATTTCGTTAAAGAAGCCTGTTAATTATTTAAGTAATATTTACCTCATTGCTATATTTTTCTCACATTTTTCAATTAATATATACGTTCATTTAAATAATAAGGGAGATATTATGGAAGAAATGATAATGCAAAGTGGAATGGTTGAGCTTGGACTTTGGGAAATTTTTGCTCAATCAAGACAAGCAAATACTACTGTAATTTTAGCAACTGTGATTGGTGTCTGGATAGCAGCTAGATTCTCTAGTGTCGTAATGGATAAGGGACCTAACTTGTTAGCAAAAATTATTTGTACTTCAATTGCTGTAGGTGTTTTTCTAATTGCGTTCAACAATGGCTATTGGATCAGTGGAACAATGGAAGGACATGCTGCTGCATTGGCTAATTTAGATATGCTGAACGGAGATGTAGACATTAGCGCTGGCTCTAAAGCATTTATAGAAAATAACGCATCAAATGGAAACATTATAGGTACTGTTGGTGCTTATTTATTTTATGTTGGAGGCTTATTGCTTGCAGTCTTACCTTTATGGATTAATCCAAACGACTAAGCAATTTAGTATTTAATTAACGCCCATCATTGAATGGGCGTTTTTTTAAAACAATTCTGTTAACATGCATCGCGCGGAACCACCGCCGTATTTCTCAATAGTTGGTATATCAGAATGCACAATTTCTTTGTAGTATTTAAGAAGATGGTCAATTTGATTTTGATCCATCGCATTATAGGCTGCGCTTGAAATAATCAAAAATAAATCACCATTAGTATTTTTAGCCTCTATGCCATTGCCACAAAAGTTTAAAATTTGTTCACTTGTAAGTTCAATGACATCATGAAATCTATGGACTTTTTCTTTTACAAGCTCTCTAAATTCAGGCTTTATAACATCAAAACAAATCGCAATTATTTCAGTGCCAACATACATTAAGACATCTGTATGATAAATAGCTGAGCCAGTATGACTTTCAGTCTCAAAAACAACTAACTCATATTTATTTTCATCACACCATTTAATTAGTTGATTTTTATTAGTTCTTTCAGAAATTCCTGAATAAACACATCTGTTAACCCTATCGAAAACCATACTGCTTGTTGATTCAAGGAAAATATTTTCGTTTTCAAGAGATGACATATCATTTGTAAGTTCGTATGTTTTTTGGAGGTGTTCAACCATTTCTGGTTTTTTTTCGTTGCGTCTATTTGGAGCCATCATACTAAAGATTTGCATAGTTTTATCTTCAAATGTCATAAACCAATTAGGAAAAATATGATCTGGACAATCTTTGCTTCCTTTAAGAAAAGTAACTTCAATTCCTCTTTTAGTAATTTCATTTTTAAGAGCATGAAATTCAGCTAATGCTTTGGCACTAATGTCTTCAGAATTTTCCATAGCGTGTTTCTCTTGATAATGATTTGATGATGCGGTTTGTTCGTTACAATTAAACGATTCAGGTTCTATCATGAAAAGATGCGAAGTTGATTGATTAGTCATTTGTTCCTTGCTGATAAATTCAATGCGGTTAAAATACACTCATGCCAACAAGTTTACAAGACGAATATATTAAAAAAGAATCTTTATATGGTGCAAAAAACTATGCACCACTTTCAGTTGTTCTAAATAAAGGTGAGGGTGCATATCTTTGGGATGTTGATGGGAATAAGTATCTTGACATGGTTTCTGCGTATTCTGCTGTTAGTCATGGACATTCTCATCCGGAGCTGGTCAAGACAGTTCAAGATCAAGCAAATAAATTGGCTATAACCTCAAGAGCATTTTATACAGAACCTTTTGGAGATTTTTTGGAAGAGCTTACAAAGGTAACAGGGTTTGAAAATGTATTAACAATGAATACTGGAGCAGAGGCTGTTGAGACAGCCATAAAGGCTGCTAGAAGGTGGGGCTATTTCACAAAAGGCATCAAAGAAAATAAAGCTGAAATAATTGTGGCTGATGGAAATTTTCATGGAAGAACTACCACTATAGTAGGTTTTTCATCTGAAGAATCTTATAAGAGTGGTTTTGGACCATTTAGTGATGGATTTGTAGAGGCTAAGTACTGCTGGTCGGAGTGCAGTGCTGATGAGTCAATTAAATCATTTGAAAGTAAAATCAATAAAAATACATGTGCAATACTAATCGAGCCCATTCAAGGTGAGGCTGGGATAAGAGTCCCTGAAGATGGCTGGTTAAAGAAAATAAGAGACTTATGTGATGATAATAACATTCTACTTATACTTGATGAAATTCAATCCGGACTTGGTCGAACAGGTAAATTATTTGCTTATGAACATGAAAATATCAGACCTGATGGCTTAATTCTTGGAAAAGCACTGGGTGGAGCAATGCTTCCAATATCAGCTTTTTTAAGTTCCAAAGAGGTTATGGATCATTTTAATGCAGGCTCACATGGATCTACTTTTGGCGGCAATCCCTTAGCTACTAGAGTGGCAAGCAGAGCATTAAAACTTTTATACGAAGATAACTTGATAGAAAATAGCGCAACTCTGGGAGAATATTTCAAATCAAAATTAAAATCGATTGATAACAAAATTATTAAAGATGTAAGAGGTAAGGGTTTATGGTTGGGAATGGAGCTAAATGAATCAGAAGTAAATGCCAAAGATTTATGTTTAATGCTTTTAAATGAGGGACTTCTTTGTAAAGAAACTCATAAAACAGTAATAAGATTTGCTCCACCTCTTATGATTTCAAAAGAGGATTTGGACTGGGCGATAAATAAAATAACAAAAGTCATCAGAGCCATTTAGATGAAATCATTTACTCATTTTGAAAAGTTAGTTTTTGATGAAATCGATAAGATTCCATATGGTAAGACTAAATCATATAAGGAAATTGCTGATGCAATTGGTAAGCCAAAATCATATAGGGCTGTTGCTAATGCATGTGGAAAGAATCCAATTCCTATCATCAGGCCCTGTCATAGGGTCGTATGTTCCAACGGCAAGATTGGTGGATATACCCCAATCGGTGGAATTCAACTTAAGTCAATGCTGCTTAAAATTGAGTCTATAAGTTAATTATCTATTTACTATCAAAAAAGTTAGTTACTTGAAAATAAATTAAATCATAGTGATTAGATTTAAATCTATTTCTTTTACTAAAATCGAGTATTTCTTTTAAAGCAGAGAAAATCGCTGCTTTAGAAACATCGTCATACGGACCTTCATTAAAACCATTAGTAAGAAGATTGACATATGTAGATTGAAGATTTTTTTTGAATGTATCAGGCTCTTCACCCAGAATAAAAATTGCAGAGTTTAAGTCAGCTAATACCTCATCAGGCATATATTTATTTCCATACAATGAACTATTAACTAGTCTTTTCATAACAGCAGGGTGCAATATGTTTCTTAGAATATTGCTTTGACTTGCAAGTACAATTTCGTGAAAGTCAGGATCGTTATTATCACCAAAAGATGCATAGTAACTATCTGAGTCTCTTTCAAAAATTAGATTTGCAAGAATTTTAGGATCATAACTCATCGCTCCATTTGAAAAGACTTCATTTTTGAGTAGCTCAAAAGCTTGTTTTTGTTTCTCATATGGGACTGGTTCAAGTGATACAAAATCATCCTGGTTTGAAGCTATTTTATTGATATATACTCCACCAATTTGTTGAGCAACAGTTTCAAGGAATCTTCCTTTTGTTCTAAATAGTCTATAAAAAGAATTTGTATAATTATTAAAACCTTCCTCGTCAGAAAAGATTTCTGGCAATTCATTTATTTTTTGATCAACTATTTTTACAATATCTTCAGCATAACCAATAGGGTCATTGCTCATGTCATATCTTTTTGTTCTTGGATCAATATTATTGCCTGGATAAGACATTGCATCGTCATCAGTTCCAAATGTTAATTCTCTTTTTACAGATTGTCGAAGAAGCTCTGTACGCTCTTCATCTGATAAATTAGGCGTATATCCAAATTTAATTGCCCATTTGTCATAAATACCAGGTTCAGTCGAAAAATAAACTCCTTGTTCAATACCTTGAGGAGCAACATTTATAGGGTCATAGTCCATAACTGAACTCATAAGAACATTTCCTGTAATAGTTTTGTCATGAATTTCGTCGGGACTGTATAAATAACTTCCTCTAAAATTATGTCTCAAACCTAATGCATGTCCTACCTCATGTAATGTCAAATTTGTAATGTACTGCATCAAAGGATCGTTATCTTCCGTATAGCCATAAAGTTTTCTATAGTTATAACCTAACTTAATTGCTAGAAGTTTATTAACGACGTCTGCAGATATAATCTCCCCTGTTATGGGATTACTGACTCTAGGACCAATTCCAAGAAGATTTCCATCTGGTTCAGATGACCATCTGACAACATTGTAATCATAATCAGCTGCATCCCATTCAGCATCTTCAGGTTGAATTTTAGCAACCACTGCATTAATAAAACCTGCCTCTTCGAAGGCAATATTCCAATTTTCAATGCCAGCAACAACAGCTGGTATTATTTCTTTTGGAGTAGTATTTTCAACCCAAAAAACAATTGGCTTCTCTGGTTCAGACATTTCAGCATCTGGATCTTTTTTTATTAGTCTCCATTTATTAATTAAGGCAAAATTTGGAAAATTATCATAAGATGTTAAATCAGTGGATTTATTTACGAAATAACCAATCCTGTGATCATTGACCCTTGTTTCAAACCTATCATCAGGCATTTTTATAAAAATATGTCTTCCTGTTACTGATAGATACCTCGGATCAGTTACTGCTGAAACTGAATATGCATCGGGATTTGGCATTATATTTTCAAAGGCAAAAGTTACCTCAAAAGCTGTATTGGTATCATTATTAAAAACATTTTTGATAAATGTTTTTGTATCATCAGACCGCCCATAATCAACAGATACATATTCTCTATATTCGCTTGGAATGTAACTTAATGAATCCAGCTTCTCAGAGAGAATTATGCTGTTTAAGTTAATTAGTACTGATTCATCACTTCTTGCTACTGGCTTAAATACTTCAACAAAAGCTTCAGTTATGTTGGTTATTGAAGATCTTGCGATATTATTTGTTTCGTCGCCTTTTATATAAGATGTATTAATTTGGTATAAGCCAATTTTGTCTTTTTTAAATTTTCTAAACTCATAAACTTTGCCATCTGAAGGCAAACCACCAGTAAGAGTACTTCC
>CACOWI010000007.1 GCA_902630885.1 uncultured SAR86 cluster bacterium
TGCCTCAAAAAGGGTTCCATGAGTTTTCTTCCACGAGGTATACGTTAAATTATTATCATTAATATCATTCAATGCATTTTGAGTAATAAAATCTGCACTAAATAGATTATTAGTTTTTAGTCTAATACCAGTTGTTTGGAATGAATTAAGATTTTTTATTTTTTGAGCAGTTGAGTGTGAGATCAATGTTAAATATTGATCTATTTCAGTTTTTAACTCATATATACCAACTATCTCTAAATTTACCGATCTAGGAAAAGATCCAATTAAAGTTGTTTTAATGTCTGCGGTAGTGATATTAATTTCATCACCAACATATGCGCCTATTTGTGCTGCAAGTAATGAACCGATAATAATCGAATTATCTTTATTAAGATCATTTAAACTTCCAATAAGCATATACTCTGGAATGATTGATAAATATTTTTCTTTAGACGGATCAACCCCGATTATCGAAACACCCTTAGTTTCGTATGCAGATGAAATTATTCCTTCTATATTTATATATGCTGATGCTTCAAGTACATCTGAATTTTTTTTTACATTGATGATTAGATTTTCAAAGTTATCAATTGGCTCAACTGATGTAATTACAGAGTGAGGAATAACGCCAAGAATCCTATCTTCAAGCTCTTTTTCAAATCCATTCATTACAGAAGTAACAACGATTAAGCTTGAAATACCTATCGAAAGGCCAATTATTGCCAATAAGGTTGTAAAAGAAAAAGTACCTCCTCTATTAGATCTAAGGTACTTATAACCTAATTTCAGAGATATAGAAGACACAAATTATTTCATTAATTGTTGTAAAACTTTCTCAATATTTCCTTTATACGGTGGTCTTACTGCATCAAAAAATTTATCTAATTTGTAACTTACATCCTTGAAATATGCACGAGGGTTTGAGAAGTTTTTAAAACCATCAAATGATTTATATCTTCCCATTCCAGACGGACCAACACCCCCAAAGGAAAGATCATTTTGTTGTAAATGACTAATAACATTATTAACTGTAACGCCGCCTGATGATGTATTGTTTAAAATATTATCTTCCTCAGATTTATCAGTTCCAAAATAATATAATCCTAGTGGTCTATCTTTCGAATTTATTAATTTTGTTGCTTCATCGATTTCATCATATTCAACAACAGGAAGTAATGGTCCGAAAATTTCTTCTTGCATAATTTTCATATCATCAGTTGTGTTGGTTACAATTGTTGGAGGCATTTTGAAAAACTCCTGTTGAGTAAAATCTTCATTTGCTGGATTGATTTCATCAACTTGCGCTCCTTTTTCAATAGCATCATCAAGTAAATCCTTTAATCTATCATAATGTTTTTCATTAATTATTGACGTGTAATCATCATTGTTTTTGATATCTGGAAAATATTCTGATACTGCATTCTTTGTTTCTTTGATAAATTCATCTTTTTTATCTTTATGAACGATTACATAATCAGGTGCTAAACAAATTTGACCTGCATTCATAGTTTTTCCAAACATAATTCTTTTTGCTGAAGTTTTTAAATCAGCAGATTTACCAATGACCACAGGAGACTTACCTCCAAGTTCAAGAGTACATGGAACTAGATTTTGAGATGCTGCATTCATGACATGCTTTGCTACTGAACCACCCCCAGTATATAAAAGATGATCAAAATTTAATCTTGTAAATGCTTCACCAACCTCAGGACCTCCTAAGAAGGTAGCAAATTCATTTTGATCAAAAGATTTGTCGCAAAGATCTTTTAACAAAGCTGATGTTACTGGTGTATGTTCACTAGGTTTATGCATTACCTGATTACCAGCGGCAAAAATCGAAACCAAAGGTACAAACGTAAGATTTACAGGAAAGTTCCATGGTGAGATCATGCCAACGGTACCAAGAGGTTCATATTTGATATATGATTTTGCTCCCAAAAAACCAAAAGGAAAATTTGATGATTTTTTTTCTGGTTTACTCCATTTTTTTACGTTTTTAATTGCTAAATTAATAGCAGGCATAATTCCGTAAACATCTGAAAGCATTGATGAATTTTTAGACCTATTTCCAAAGTCAGTATTTAAAGCATCAACAAAATCATATCTATTATCCATGATTAGAGTTTTTAATCTCTCTAACCTGTCTATACGTAAATCAGTAGATGGGGATCCATTTTTAATAAAAAATTCTTTTTGTTCATTAAGAACTTTGTTCATTTCATCAAAATTACTCATAATCTAGCTCCTATTAACTTCTATCCGCTTTATCTTTATTATTTGCATCTCTTATTAATTTTCTCATATTTTCCCAATCATCGTCACTTAGCTTGTCCAGTTGTGAAAAAGTACCACCCCCAGTTAAGTATTGAGCTCCATCTATGGCTATTGTTTGTCCAGTTAAATAGTCGCAGCCATCTGCCATAAGAAAAGTAGCCAAGTTTTGCAGTTCGCTCATTTGTCCAACTCTTCCTAGAGGAACTGTGCTCATCATATCATCATCCTCACTATTACCTGGATTAAGTCTTTCCCATGCTCCTTTAGTTGGAAATGGGCCTGGAGCAATTCCATTTACTTTAATACCATATTTACCCCACTCCGCAGCCAAAGATTGTGTCATAGCATTAATACCAGATTTTGACATTGCAGAAGGAACAACATAAGGTGATCCGGTCCAAATCCACGTCGTTAAAATGTTAATTATTGAACCCTTTGTAGATGTCTCTATCCATCGTTTCCCAACAGAATGAGTCATATAAAAAGTCCCATGAAATACAATATTTGCTATCGCATCAAAACCCTTATGAGATAAATCTTTAGTAGGTGAAATAAAATTTCCTGCAGCATTGTTAACCAATCCATCTAGAGGACTTTCATCAAAAATTGATTGAACATAATCATCTACATCCTTCGATGCTCTTATATCAAGTGTTTGATAATTTACTTTTCTATTAAATTTTTCACCTATTTCATCAGCTGTTTCTTTTAAAACATTTTCCCTTCTTCCACATATGAACAAATCAGCTCCATGTTCAGCAAAATGATTGGCCATCTCCTTACCAAGACCAGTGCCACCACCAGTTATTAAAATTCTTTTATTTTGTAGTAAATCTGTTTTAAACATAAGTTAGTTATCTATTTAATAATATCAATAATAGCATCTGCCCATAAATCTGAGTAATTTAATGACTCAACATAATCTAAGTTTTTTCCACCTGATTCTTCAAATAACTCCTTATATTCATCTCCAATCTCAATTATGGTTTCTAAGCAATCTGCTGTGAATGCGGGAGAAAAAACTAAAACATTTTTTTTATTATCTTTTGGAAGGGATTCTAAGACTTCATCTGTGAAAGGACTTAACCATTTATTAGTTAGACGAGATTGATAGGTAACAATATATTTGTTTTCTGGAATATTCAGTCTTTCAGCCAAAATTTTAGTAGTTTCATATGTTGTTGCTTTATAACAAAATTTATTATTTTCAGTTATTGCAATCTCACAATTATGATCAGTACAAGCCGAATCTTGATATACATTATCGACATGACTATTAGGAATCCCATGATAACTAAAAATGACTTTATCATATGAATCGATTTCAAACTTGGAGGCCTTATCAATCCATGCATCAATAAATTTATCATTATCATAAAATTGATTTATAAATTTAATTTTCGGAACTACCCATCGCTTTGACAACAATCTTGATACTTCTTCATAAACTGAACCAGTCGTAGCAGCAGCATAATGTGGGAAGAGCGGGAGTATTATCAGTTCGTCTGGATTTTTGCTTAAAATATTGTCTAGCGCATTTTCAATAGATGGATTTTGATAACGCATAGCATAATGAACATCATAGTCTGGTAACTTTGACTTAATTTTTTTTGTTAATTCTTGAGTGTTATGTAATAAAGGTGAGCCAGTTTCTGAATCCCATACTTCTTTATATATCTTAGTTGAGGAAAATGAGCGAGTTGGACAGATTATGAAATTAACTAAAATATATCTTAATATAGGATTAATATTAATAACCCTTCCGTCCATTAAAAACTGTCTTAGATATTTAAAAACACTAAAGTATGTGGGTTTATCTGGTGTTCCCAAATTTATTAATAATAATGATTTACTCATGATTTCCAGTATTTTTTATCATTGGATTAAATATTATAAATAGTATTAAACCTATACATAAGATTGAACTGAAATAATACAAGTAAGATGGATTAATTGCATATATTGGCATGGCTATAAAAGGTGTCGTCATATGTCCAATAGGAATAACTGAGCCTAAATATCCAGCTGCAGAACCTTGGTTTTCTGGTGATTGTGCTAGAGAAAGAGATGAAGATAAAGCAGGTCTTGTCATACCAAAACCAAATCCTAAAACAATAACTGATAAATAATATATAGATAGAGTTGGATAAAACGCCATTGTAAAGTAGGAAAAAACAAGAAGCATTGAGCCTATTAACAAAAGATAATAGTTATTTAATGGAAATGCATCTGTGAAAATATATTGACTAAAAATAGTTGATATTGATAACAATCCAAATGTCATGCTAATAAGTGTTGGCAAATTTTCTAAATCTCCAAAAAAATCACTAATGTAAAAGCCGATAGATTGTAATAAAGATGCCTGGCATAGACTCAATACGGATGCGAATAACAAGAAAGGGAGTATAGATTTTGAATACCATTTAATTTTTGATGAGGTTTCAGATTTTTTTACAATATTATTTGAGGAATCTAATGTCTTATAAATTCCAATCGCTGCGATTAAAGCGCAAAAAGAAAATACATAAAATGGCGTTTCATTAGTTATTAGAAATAAAAAACCTCCTATTAAGGGTCCGGCAACAGTCCCCAAAAGAAAGCTTGATTCTAATCTTGCAAACTTTACAGTTCTTTTTTCTCTTGGTGTTGTATCAGCTACATAAGCAAAAGAAGCTGGTCTGGTGGCAGAGCCGACTAATCCATTTATTAATCTTCCTAAGACTAGAGCTGGAAATAATAAACTTAAACTAAGTATGTTTCGTTGAACCAAAAATAATGGGGTAATTAATGCAATTAATGAAATTCCATAACCGAGTAAACCTAAAATCGCTATATTTCTTCTTCCAAATTTATCACTAGCTCTCCCCCAAAAAGCACTTGTTAATGCCCAAGCTACTGCGGAAATTGCAAAAATTGATGAGGTTTGAATTTCGGTTAAACCCAAATCTCTTGCTAATGGCGGTACCAATACAAATACAAAAGACTGCCCCAATCCTACCGTAAATAGGCCAAATTTTAACCATGAAGATCCTGATAAAGACATTAGGATATTTGAGTTATGCCAATAACTTCTTTAATTTGAGATATTTTATCTTTTGCAATTACTCTCGCTTTTTTTGCACCATCACTCAATAAGTCATTAATAAAATCATTATCCTCTTTTAGTTCCTCAAATTTGGATCTAATAGGTTCAAGTTCTGTATTTATGACACTTAGAAGTAATTTTTTTGCTTCACCCCAAGCTATCCCATCATCGTAGGCTTTTTGCAATGACTTAATTGCTGTTTCGTCAGCAAAATTTTTATATAAATTAAATATAGTGCAATCTTTTGAATCCTTTGGAACACCAGGTTCTAAAGAATTAGTAACGATCTTCATAATAGATTTTTTTAATGTGTTTTCACTCTCAAGAAGAGGTATAACATTTCCATAAGATTTGCTCATTTTTCTACCATCTAATCCAGGAACCACATTTTCTTTATCTTGAATAATTGGCTCTGGTAGAGTTAAAAGTGGTTTATATAGATGATTGAAACGAGCAGCAATATCTCTTGTCATTTCAAGGTGTTGTACTTGATCTGATCCGACTGGTACATGAGTTGAATCAAACATTAGAATATCTGCAGCCATTAAGACTGGATATGAAAATAATCCCATTGTTATACCTTTATCGGGATCATTTTCATTATTAGATGTTGCTGCTTTATAAGCATGCGCTCTATTCATAAGTCCTTTAGCTGTTACGCAATTCAAAATCCAACATAGCTCAATAATTTCTGGAACATCAGATTGTTTATAAAAGTATGATTTTTTGGGATCAAGTCCAGATGAAAGCCAAGCTAGCGCAATATTTTTAACCGAATTTTTTATAGAATCAGGATCTTGATTCTTAATAATGGAGTGATAATCTGCTAAAAAAAAGAATGATTCATCAGAATTGTTTGTCATTTCAATTGCAGGACGAATGGCACCGATGTAATTTCCAATATGAGGTATACCGGTTGTTGTTATTCCTGTTAGAATTCGCTTTTTCATTTAGTATAATTATAAACATCATATATAAATATTGTGGAAACTAATCAACATTTATTTAAAGAACTTGAGGCTGCTGAAAAATTATTTTCTGAAGGCTCTATTAAAAATGCTCAAAAGAAACTTAGAGGTGTTCTCAAAGACTCTAAGTCACTAAAAAAAATACCTAACAAACTAAGACATAAAATTAATGCAGCTATAAGTAAATCAAGATATTTTGACGAAATATCATCTTTTGCAACAAATCCTAAAAGAAATGAGCTAATAAATATGTTAGATGATTTGATTAAAAATCCTAATGAGAATCCAAGAAAACATGCTCATAAAATTCATGAAATACAAACTCAATGGCAAGTATTGGATCTATCTAGTAAGCCAGCATCAAAATCACAATGGCTTAATTTTAATGACCTTACTAAAAAAGCATGGGAGCCATGTAAAGAGTATTTTGATGAAATAAAACAAATAAAAATTAGCAATGCTTTAAATAGAAAAGAGATTATTAACAACATTAATAATTTTGTTCATGATAATTCAAATAATTGGCCTAATTCTAAAAATCTGATTATTTTTCTTCAAAAAACTTTTAAAGATTGGCAGAAATATGCTCCAGTCTTAAATGAAGATCTAGATCAACTCAAAAAATTATATTTTGATGCCAGAAAACCAATAAATGATGAAATAAAACGTCAAGAAGATGCAAATAAAGAAAAAAAGATATCACTCATAAAAAAAGTTGCTGAGATTTCAAGTGACGACAATGAGAAAAATATTAGTGAATTTAAGAAACTTAAAGATGAGTGGTCTAATATTGGTCCTGCTGGAAAGAAAAATGAAAAGAAAATGTGGGATGAGTTCAATAAAAATGCTGATAAGTTCTTTGTTGAAAGAAAACAACAATTAACAGATGAAGTAAATAAAATATGTGATTTAAATAAAAAATTAAATAATGATGAAATTTCTATTTCTGAAGTCAAGTCAGCCTTAAATGAAATTAAAGATGCAAAAAATACTAAAGAATTTAAAAATATCAATAAAGACATCAAATCAAAGATTAATGATATTAATATCGCCAAAAAGAAAGATAAGTCTAATGCCTACGCTAATATATATAATGTTCTCTTAGGTAAAATTGAAATTGATAATGCGCCATCTAATTTTAAAAATACCATACAAAATTCACTTGATAATAGTGAATCTAATATCTATGAATTAAATTATGCATGTGTAAAACTTGAAATTTTAGCTGGAATTGACTCTTTAAAAAAAGATCAATCTATTAGAAATAATATTCAGTTAGAGATGTTAAGTAATAAATTTAATAAAAATAATAATTTAACTACAAATGATATGGATTCATTGATAAATCATTTCATAAATAATTTTTCAAAAAATGATGCAAAAACCACTCATGCAAATATTTGGAAAAGAATAACAAAATGCATCGATAAATTAATTTCTTGATTTGAGAGATTTAATAATCTCCTCATGCCTAACAGCAGATAAAGAATAAAAGCTAAAAATAATTAATGGTACTATCATTAATAGTGTCGTTATTGGTCCTTGAACAAATGCAAGAGTATAAGCCTGTTCTGCTGTATGATTTGATCTGTCAAAATTAATGAAATTTAAAACCTGACCTGCAAAAAATGATCCAAGGCCAGTATTTAATTTTTGCATAAACCCAACAGTTGCAAATAAAATACCTTCTTGTCTTTTTCCACTATTCAATTCCACCTCATCAGCGATATCTCCAACCATGGAGTCACGTACCATATTTCCGATAATATTAAAGGTGATAAGAATTATTAAAAATGAACTTATGAACATAACTAATTCATACGAACCTTTAGAAGGTGTTAGGCCAAGGTTATAAAAAATAAATGCTGCAGGAGCAAAAATTCCAACAACAGATATTGAAATCATAACAATAGTTCTCTTATCAAATAAATTAACTAACTTTGGAGTTAAATATAAAGCTAATAAAGTTCCCATAAGGTAGATAGGTAAGAAATACTTAATTTGAGTGGCTTCAAATTCCCAAAAATATGTATTCACAAAAAGAGTTAGAGTGTTTGCTAAACCCCAAGATAAAGATAAAAATAAATTACCGAAGAAAAATATTAAAAAAGATTTATTTCCAATAGCTATTTTTAGCTCTTTAATAATATCAGTTAAAGTAATATTTCCTTTCCATTTCGACAGAGACTTTATTTCATCTTTAGTGCTATATGATGAGTAAAGAACACTTATAATCATCACCATTGCGCCAGTTAATGCAAATGGAAACCAGGCATCTGGATTTAACTGTCCTTGCGGATATGTTGGAGTTGATGCAAAAAAGATACCATATCCCAAAAAAGCATTACTTAATCCAGCAATCCAACCAAAAGCCTCTCTCCAAGACATTAGGATAGTTCGTTCTTGATAATCTTTTGTAACCTCTCCTCCAAATGCACGATGAGGTATATCAAATAAAGTCATTCCAAGTCTTGTTAATACTGTAAAAACTGTCATCCAAAGAAAAAGATCAGATTGAGACATATCCCAACCCTGTCTTGGAGCAAATAAAAATATATATCCTAGTGACATAGGTATAAATGAAATGAACATATATGGATGCCTTCGTCCTAATGATGAATTGGTTCTATCTGATATTGTTCCCATTAGCGGATCAGTAACAGCATCAATACATAAAGCAATAAATATTGCAGAGCCAGCTAAACCAGGATTCAATCCAATTATATTGCTATAAAAAAATAGTAAGAAAAAAGTAAAAGTGTCAGTTTTAACTCCATTTGCAACAGCACCAATAGAATAATTAATTTTAAATTTATTAGATAACATTATTAAGTAAGATTAATTTTTTAAATGGTTTAGTAGATCTTCTTTGAATTGATCAAATACGGGTGGTTCTATTAAATGTCTCATATCAGATATTACTATTAAGTTGCTATCTTTTATAAGTTTATTTGTTTTATATGCATTTTTAACTTTAATTAATGGATCATCTTTGCCATGAATGATTAAAGTTGGTGCCTTGATTGATTTAACCTTATCAAGTCTGTTTTTTGAGCCAAGAATTGCTGTAAGCTGTCTACCAAAACCAGTGTCATCATTTCCACCCCTTTTAATAGAACTTGAAATATCTTGATAAAATTCATCAGTATTCAAGTCTATTCCCTGATATCCTATTTCAGAAAAAATTTTTCTAGTTCTATCAACTCTTTGATCAATAGTAGAATTTGGATTTTTTGTCCTGTCCATTAATAATCTTCTTACTTTTCTTGTTGGTCCATTTAATGGAGATGGGGTTGAGGCAGTTGATGCTATTAATGTAAAAGTTTTTGTTCTATCTGAATGAGTTGATGCAATTATTTGGGCAATCATTCCTCCCATTGATATACCTAATACATGTGCCTTTGTAATATTAAGTTCATTTAATACAGCAATTGCGTCATTTGCCATATCGTCAATAGTATATTCAGATTCAATAGGAAGTCTTAAATAATATCTGATGTAACTCCGAACAATCGTATCGCTTCTTTTTTCGTCACTAAATGAATCACTATCAACTCTAGTTGAAAGGCCGGTATCTCTATTATCAAAAACAATTGGTCTAAAATTATTTTCAATCAAAAATTCTATTAGATGTTGCGGCCAATTAATTAGCTGTCCTCCTAATCCTTGAACGAGTAATATGGGTTCTGCATCAACAGGTCCATAATCACGATAATATATTTCTATATCTTGATTAAGGGCCTTACCCTCCTCGTACGAAAATAAATTCGAATTTGTAAACATAATAATTATCAGTAAAAATTTAAATGAATGCATCTATTCTATCTTTAACATTCTGCCTTAATGAACCCCAAAAAAGCATCATATCAAGCGAGTGCAGATCACCATTGAAGAATTTCATCTTTTGAATATTTTCTATCAAAGGGCCATTAGTTTCAACAAGTCCTGATTCATTGTTAAGCATCGCATTTAAACCCTGAATTCTTGTTAATCCAATCGATTTTTTAGTTCCAGTATGCTCTTTACGGAAACGATCTAAAAAATCATAATTTTGGGCTTTGTTAATTATAGATTTGTTAATTTCATTTGAATACCATTTATCGTCAATGGTCCATGATAATGGATTTGTAGAAATGATTTTTTGTTTCATAGGTTCAACAGACCAACCATCAGGTTTCCAAAAAAGAGTTTTTTCTCTATTTCTTTTAAATCCTTCAACGACAGTTGACCAAGAAATTATACAATTTGTATCGTCATAGTTTTCTGATTTTTTTATATTTGGAAAAATATCATCATAAAATTTTTCAGGAATGATATACCCTATTACATAAGCACAAATAAATTGATCTTGAATTTGTGTATTATTTATTCGTTTATTTATTAATCTATGAGCTAGAAGTGCTCCTTGGCTATGAGCAGCAATAATAAAAGGCTTTCCATTATTAAAAAATTCTAAAAAATAATTAAATGCGCTTTCAATGTCCTCATAAGCTAAATCTAATGCTTTTTTACCATTATCATCTTTATCAAAGAATGAGAAATATGTAGCTTGCCTATATTCAGGTGCATATATGTTACAACTTTCATTAAAGGCAGAGGCTTGATTGCCAAGCATGATTTCTGTTCTTTCGTATGCTGATTTAGTCTTATCCATATCTGAATTCCAAGAAGTTTCATAAAAACCTGTTGGATGGATATAGAAGACATCTATATCATTGTTTTTCTTAATTTCATATTGTGAATCAGGAATGTAAAATTGCTGTCCATCAATATCAGGAGTTGCAGCCCAATTATATATGTTTGAATAATCTGGATCAGGTGGATGTATTGAATCTTCGAATGACAGTTTTGGTTGTATAAGTTTTAAAAACTTAGAAAAATCATTCGACATTTAAGACTGCAAATATATAGATCTTTTTGGTTTTTTAAAAAGTTTTTTGACCATCGGTATAAAAAAATCAAGATCAAGAGTATCGTAGTCAGGATCAAAACTATTTTGATCATACAATTCACAAAACTCCTTACAACTATCATAATAAGGATTGTTGATAAATTGTTCTCTCATATTTTTATCTAGGCCTAAGAATTCAAAAAAATAATATCCTTGAAAAATTCCATGATGTTTCACAATCCAATAATTCTCCTCAGAAACGAAAGGTTGAAGAATTGTAGCTGCAAATTCTGCATGATTAGCTGGAGCTAAGTTATCACCAATATCATGAATTAATGCACAAACAACATATTCATCATCTCTGCCATCTCTGTATGCTCTTGTAGCTGTCTGAAGTGAGTGAGTTAATCTATCTACTTGAAAACCTCCATAATCATCTCTTAGCATTTCAAGATGTGTTAATACTTTGTCTGCTAAATGATCATAGTCTTTTGCATTACTGGCCGCAATTATGGAGTAGTCTTCAGCATCTCCATCCTTCATTTGAGTAAATTTAGCTCTTTTTTCGGTCATAGAAAAATTATAGCCTAAAAACTATAAAACTATAATCTTATTTGAAGCAGTAGCAATAGCAATTAATTTTTCGTTTTGATAAATTTCACCAGAGGTAAAAACAACAGATTTTCCTTTTCTAACTATTTTTCCGGTTGCCTTTACTAAAACATTTGGAACACATGGTTTTAAAAATTTTACATCTAAATCTAACGTAAGTGGTAACTCTTTTCCTTTTGATAAATATATTAGAAATTGAGACATTGCCGAATCAACCATTCCAGAAACGAAACCACCTTGAACAACTGTTCCATTTGAATGAGTAAGATTTTCAGATGGCAAGTATTCAACCACCCATTGGTCAAGATCTTTGTCATGATAACAATCCCTAAAACCTAAAATTGATAAAAATTTAGGAACTTCATTAAATATTTTATTAAGATTATTATTCATGTGTAATTTTGTGGCGGAGGGAGTGGGATTCGAACCCACGGTGCCGATGAAGGCACGACGGTTTTCAAGACCGCTACAATAAACCAGACTCTGCCATCCCTCCTACTGTAAACCGCTATTTTATAGCGTTTTTAAAACTTATCAATATCTTAATAAGAGCATAAAACCCCCCTTAAAAGCTTAATATGGGATTGATATATGGTAATTAATCTTTATAGATAAATATTTTTTCTAAAGGTAAATTAAAATATTGGGTCATTTTAATAGCTAGTGTCAACGAAGGGTCAAATTTTCCATTCTCAATAGAATTAATAGTTTGCCTGCTTACTGAAAGAGCCTTAGCAAGATCGTTTTGACTTACTTGTTTTTTTGCACGTAAATCCTTAAGTCTGTTTTCCATTTAATCTTCTTTTATGAATAGAATATAGAATCTATAGCTATTTATAATAGCACCTAGGGCAAATCCAAAGAAAAGTTCCATAATTCCATATTCATATTCAATAAAAGGAGATATAACGGCTATTGGAATTGATATTAAAATAAAGCCAACCGCACCACCAATCATAGTCATTTCATTATATTTTTGAAAAAGTTGGTCTTGGTTTTTTAGAACTTGTATGTATGTATAAACGGCAATATAGATACATGCGAGTTCAGTAATTGCTAACCAAATATAATAAGTATTTTCTTTTATGCTACCAAATGCATCAATGCCATTTTCTGATAATGCAACACTAAACCATCCCGCTAAACCGCCGGCAATTCCTGAAGCTATCAAACATATAATCCAATTCCTTTTATCTGCCCCTTTAAGAGATTTTATGTCTATCCAAAAACCATATCCTGATATTTTTGCCATAATTATTTACCTCAACAAAATATTATAATCACTTAATATATATATCAAGTAAACTTTACATGCATTGAAGGAATAGATTTTCCTAAGTTGTTCATTTAGTGGGGATTTGGTGGAGAAATTTTTTCTCTTAATTATTTATTAAGAAATTGTACTGCTTGTTACAGCTGAATATTTACGGTATATACGTGTGAAGTAAAGATTAGAAAATAGGCAGGACGACCATTTCAAGACCGCTACAATAAACCAGACTCTGCCATCCTTCCTAAGTCTGAAACGCTATTTTATGGCGTTCAAGGTAAATATCAATCTTATAAATTTCTTATAATTTTATAAATTGGATTAATATAGCATTTATTAAATGAAGATTATAAAAGCTGACAATTATCAAACTTGGTACCTTGAGCATTTAGATGGTGCTATTTTAATTGATCCTTGGCTAACAAAAACTTTGCAACCAGAGGGAACTTTTTTTATTCAAAGGCGAAAAGAAAATTCAACCTGTTTAACAAAAAATCAAATTGATAAAATAAATGGAATTATTATTACTGCTCCGTTTGAGGATCATTTGCATATTGAATCAATTAATATGTTTCCGGATGTCCCAATATATACATCAAATATTGTAAAAAGTCAGTTAATCAAAAAAAATATAAAAAACTCGATACTTATTTTGTCTGAGAAAAATACTAAATTAAATAATTTAAATATTAAATCTCTTCCAACAAGTTATCCTTACTATCAAACAACATTTTCATTATTTATAGAAGATGACGAAGGAAATAGTATTTTTCATGAAGGTCATAGGGTGAATTTCAAATACTTAATTAATAATAATATCAAGGCAGATGTTGCGATCCTTACAGCAGAGGAATCTAAATTATTTGGATTTATACAGCTTGGCATGAATTATAAGAATACATTAAAAGCTATAAATATATTAGGATCAAACCAGCTATTTATTACAGGAAATAATCCTGATCAAACGCAGGGTTTTATAAAGAATTTTTTGAAAACAAAGTCTTTTAATATTGATGATTTATCAAAAGAAATTAATGTTTATAAAAATGAAGGAGATTTTTATGATCTTTAAATTACTTCTGCGAGAGAATTTAAACAATATTCGATATTCTTTTTATTGGAAGACTGTCCCATAAGTCCAATTCGCCATACTTTACCTGCAAGAACTCCAAGACCAGCTCCAATTTCGAGATTAAATTCGTTTAAAAGTTTTTGTCTTGATTCTAGATCATTAACACCATCAGGAATATAGATAGCATTTAATTGAGGTAATCTATCTTCTTCTTTAACTAAAAATTCAATATTTAATTTCTCTAAACCTTCCCTGAGTTGCATATGATTTTCTTTATGTCTTTTCCATGAATTTTCTAGACCTTCCTCACTCAACATTACCAAAGCTTCATGTAATCCATATAATGCATTTATAGGAGCAGTATGATGATATGATCGACCACCTTCTCCTTCCCAATATGACATGATTAAGTTTAAATCAAGAAACCAACTTTTCACTTTTGATTTTCTATTCTTGATCTTTTCCTTTGCAGCATTACTAAAACTAATTGGTGATAAACCAGGAGAAGCAGATAAACACTTTTGTGTTCCAGAATAAATTGCATCAATTCCCCATTCATCTACCTTTAAGGGCACCCCAACTAAACCAGTTACAGTATCTACAATTGATAAACATCCGTGATCATGTGCTAATTTTGTAATTGATTCTGGATCTGTAAGAGCTCCAGTAGAAGTTTCAGCGTGAACTGAAGCAACAATTTTAGCATCCTTGTGTTCATTTAAGGCTGATTCAATTTTATTTAAATCTACTTTTGTTCCCCATTCATCATCAATAACTATTGGTATTCCACCAAATCGCTCTACATTCTCTTTCATTCTTTCACCAAAGAATCCATTTTTAGCAATAATTACCTTATCATCTGGCTCAACAAGGTTTGCGAAGGAACATTCCATACCTGCCATACCAGGCGCCGATACAGCAAAAGTTAACTCGTTCTGTGTTTGAAATGCATACTGAAGTAACTGTTTTGTTTCGTCCATCATTTTAATAAAAACAGGATCAAGATGACCAATAGTTGGTCTTGCCATGGCTTCTAAAACTCTATCACAAACATCAGACGGACCTGGGCCCATTAAAATCCTATTTGGTGGTATAAATGAATTTGCTTTCATGTAGTTATGATACTAGATAAATAAGTATTAATTAATACCCTGATGCATGTCCATCTTTTCTGCTTTCTGATGCTCCATACAAAACACCATCTTTTATCATTATTGCTTGATAGCCTCCAAATGCACCTTTCATGTAATCATCCTCATTTCGATTAACAACTTTATGTCCAATTTCTTTAATTTTAGAAATTTCGTTTTGATCAAAACCATTCTCAAAAATTAAATATCCTCCATCTTTCATCTTCTCACCGGTTGGTTGAGATGATCCTACATGCCTAAACCTTGGTGCATCACCTGCTTCCTGAAGATTCATATCAAAATCAATCAAGTTTATTACTATTTGTGCATGTCCTAAAGGCTGCATTGCTCCTCCCATTACACCAAAACTTACAAATGGATTTCCATTTTTTGTTATAAAAGCTGGAATGATTGTATGGAATGGTCTTTTACCGCCCACCAAAGAGTTTCTGTGAGTTGGATCAAGATTAAACATCTCACCCCTATCTTGAAGCATAAATCCAGAATCATTTGGAATTACTCCTGATCCCATACCTCTATAGTTACTTTGAATGAGTGAAACCATATTTCCAAATTTATCCGCCACAGTTAAATAAATTGTATCGCCATCCTCAAGATTATTTGAGTCGATAGATTTTAAAACCTTATCAAAACTAATGAGATTATTTCTTTTCTTTGCATATTCTTTTGATATCAAATAGTCTACTGGCACTTTAGCAAAACTCATATCTGCGTAATATTTAGCTCTATCTTCAAAAGCTAATTTTTTAGCCTCGGTAAAAAGATGGATATATTCTGCACTGTTGAAGCCTAATTTTTTAATATCATAATTTTCTAATACATTTAATATTTGTAATGCAGCAATTCCTTGTCCATTTGGAGGGAGTTCCCATACATCATATCCTCTATAATTTGAAGAAACAGGATTTATCCATTCAGGCTTATATTCGGAAAGGTCACTTAGAGTGAAATATCCACCTTGTGAATTAACTGACTCTACAATTTTTTTTGCTATCGTGCCCTGATAAAAATCTTTACCATAAGAGTTCGCTATAAGTCTGTAATCATTTGCTAATAATTTATTTTTAAAGATCTCTCCTTTTAGAGGAGTTTTACCATTTGCCATCCAGATAGTCTTAAAATTTGGATAGTCTTCAAATACTTCTGAAGATCTATTTAAGTAATAAGCAATTAATTCAGAAACCGGAAATCCGTTTTCAGCATAACTAATTGCGTCATCAAATAATAATTTAAAATCTAAACTTCCAAATTTTGAATGAAGAGCATTCCATCCTGCAACAGCCCCAGGAACAGTTACAGGAAGAGCGCCATAGGGTGGTATCTTATCAATACCTTCCTCTCTTAACTTATCAATAGATATATTCTTTGGTGCAGGACCTGAAGAATTTAAACCATAAAGTTTTTTATCTTCCGCGCTCCAAACTATTGCAAATAAATCTCCTCCAATTCCACAGCCGGTTGGCTCTACAAGTCCTAAAACAGCATTTGCTGCTATTGCAGCATCAATCGCATTTCCTCCAGCTTTAAGGATTGAAATAGCCGCTTGTGTCGCAAGCGGATGACTAGTTGCTGCCATTCCATTAGTTGCAATTACTTCTGATCGGCTGGCAAATTCAAGACCAGTTATCCTGTCATATCCATTTATAGGATTTGTTATTATTAATACGATTAAGATATATAAGAATTTCATTATTTAATAATATATACTCATGTCATGAAGATGTTAATAGCTATTTTTGTTATGTTTTTCAGCTTTAATCTTTCAGCTGAATTTGACAATAAATGTTCTGTTCTTATTACATTAAGGTTCCAAAATAACGAAAATGCTTATGCTGATGCATTGGATAAAATTAATCAGTGTAATAAATATGATATTTTATCAGTAACAAGTTTTTTAGAACTATCAGTTAGTAAAGTTTATATTACAGACATTATTCAAACATATTGCATGTTTAATCATGAAATTATTACTTTACTTGATGAAAGTACGTCAAATTTAAGTTGCGTTCATAGAGGCAAAGCTAGAAAGAATAGAAAACTAGTCAATTAATATATATTCTCAAATATTGCTTTATATTGAATATAAGTTAATACCCATCATAATCAGTACTACTATTGATGGAACCCAAATTAAAGGTCTAATGTGGGGAAATCTATATAAATCTATTACATGACCAATTAAATAAACTATTCTTAAACCAAACCATGTTTTAGCTAACATAAGATTATCTACCTCTAAAACAGCAGACATAACTGCCAATGGAATAAATATAAAGAGTGACTGCCTTAGATTCTCACCAGCAACACCCATTCTTTCCGATAGATCTGTCATACCGGATAAGTCTCCATCCTTTATAGTGAAATTTACATAGGGAACTTTATGTAAAGAAAATAATAATTTTAAGAAAAGATGTCCTGTATAGAAAAATAAAACACAAACTATTAAATTGATCATATGATAACCTCAGTTATTTATTCTTATGCTATCTTATTTTAGGAATTGATTAAAGCTATATCCTCAGGTTTAAGTAGTTCTTCATCTAAATTTTCTATCAATGGTTTTAGATTTTTAGCATAAGGCTTCCATCTGTGCATACCTGATTTATTTATTGGTTTTCTTACTTGTTCTGAGCTAGCGGTCCTAACTGATCTATCTGTTTCATAGAATGTTATACAAGATTCTTCAAATGGGAGTTCAAGGAAATCAAGCATTCTTTTTACCTGTCCCTCTAAATCATCGATGATATCCTCATTATTTACTCTTAAAATTTTATTTGGAAGTACCTTATCCCAATGATTCATTAGCTTTACATAACTATTATAATAACTTGCAGCTTCAGCCAAACCATAAGTGAATTCTTGTCCTTGAGCAAATAGTTGTTTAAACATACTAAAACAACAATCCAATGGATATCTTCTTGCATCGATAATTTTTGCATTTGGAAGAATTAAGTGTATAAGTCCAATATGGCGAAAATTATTTGGCATTTTATCAGTAAACCTTGGGGCTTCTTTTCTGTGCATTTTAGTGTCATTAATAAATAATTTTCCTAGCTCCATTCTTTTTTCTTGCGATAAAGATTTCATACTTTTAGGATAATTCCCTTCGTTGCCATATATGTCATCTCCCCTTAAACCTTGAGCTATAGATAAAATATTTGGTAGTTCAAGAGTTCCATCAACCATGGAGTGTGATGCAAGTATTTGTTCAATTAGAGTAGATCCAGCTCTTGGAAGACCCAAGATAAAAATCGGATCATTGGACTCACAGCCACCTTTTCCTAGATTTTTAAAAAAACTATGATTACAAGTATCTATTTGTGCTTGGAGTTCTTTATCCATCTTCTCAATAGTGTATTTACTTTGTTCATTTTTTATTTTGTTACCTTTATCAAGGTTTATAAAAGCTTCATCATATTCCTCAATAGCCTCACATGCTTGTGCTAAAGCAAAGTGAAAATATGCTTTATCTTTTAGTGTTAAATCAAGTCTTTTTAATTGAGTTCTCATCATATTTATTTCATCACTTGTAAATTTATAAGTTTTAAGATTTGAAAGAGAAAAATATGCCTCTCCATGGTCGTTTTTTATCTTATAAGATGATTTATAACTATTAATTGCATCATTAGTATTTCCAAGAGTTTTTTCTGCGTGGCCTTTCGAAGTAAATACGCTAAAATTATATGGATTTTTTTCTATTATTTTTTCAAATAACTCAATTGCATCAGCATGTTGACCATTCTGCATGATTTCGCTTGCTTTTTGTGCTTGATATGAAAGATTATCAGGATATTGTTCACATAAGATATTTACTTGCTCCATTGTCTTTGCAAACTTTTGTTTTAGTCTTAGGATTAGGGCATATTTCATTCTTATCTCACCATCATTTGGACTAAACTTCACAGCATTTTCTAATAAGACTTCTGCATCATCAAAATATCCAAACTTTTTAGCAATATCAGATAACAGTGACATTGCATAAACATTTGTTGGATTTTTCTTGAGAAAGTCTCTACATTTTTGTTCAGCAATTGCCAACCTCCCCTCATTTAAAATTTGACTTATGTAAAGAAGAATACTTGGTAGAGATTCAAGTTTATTAATTTGTTCATATGCGTGATCTGCAGCAGGTTTATTATTTTTTTTAACAAAATAATTGAACAGAGACTTCCATGAAGATATTAATGCTGGATTTAATTCACAAGCCTGTCTGTAATATGAAATTGAATCTTCTTCTTTGCCCATTACTTTGTTAAGGTGACCCAATTCTTGATACGCTCTACCCATATCCGGCGCTTGAGACAATAAATTATTTAAATAATTTTGTGAATCTTTGTAGTTTTTTAAGTATCTAGAACAAACTGCAGCAAAATACAAACTGTCGATATGATATGGATCCTTCGCTAAGTTGGATTCAAGAAAACTTAAAGCTTCAACAAATCTACTATCTCTAATTGCCTTAGAGGCTCTTTCAATATCTAATTTGATTTGATCCATAAAATTATTATGAATTTATTATTACATATCTTAAAAATAAAAAGGGAGTACAAACTCCCTTTTTACTTTTTAAGTTTAACTACCGTTAAAAGTTCTTTTTAACTCTTATACCAATTGTTGTTGGTCTAATATAAGCAACACGTTGTCTATCAAAAACAAATGTATTACTTATTTCAGCTCTTTCATCAGTAACATTATCAACATAAAGCTCTGCAGTTAAATCATCATTGGTTATACCTGCTCTTAGATCGATATAACTATAACTAGCCTGTCTTGCTTTGTTAGGTTCCATAATGTCTGAAAAACTATCATCTGAGTATGTGAACTGGACTTGTAAGTGACCAACATTTCCTGCAGTCATGCCCCATTCTTGTCTTACTCTCACATTACCCTGCATACCAGGAGCGAATGCTAGTTCTTCACCGACAACAACATCATTTGTTGGTACTAATTTCTCAGTAATTTCAGTATCTAAGAAAGAGAAAGCACCAGCAACTGATAATCCTTCAATATTGGTGAAATAAGTAAAGTCTCCTTCAAGTCCTTTGATAGTCGCATCAGCAGCATTATCGGAGAAGAATAAGTTAACAATACTAGGATCAAAAATTGTACTTTGTAATCCTGTTACATCAACATAGAAGGCACTACCATTAAATCTTAGCTGGCCATCTTTAGTGATAGTTTTCCAACCAAATTCATAGTTAGTTATTTCATCAGTATCTACTTCTGGTTTTACAGTATAAGATCCATCAGCATTTGAAGATCCAACAGGTCTATTAAGAAGACCTGGTCTGAAACCTTCTGACCATGTTACATAGTACATGATACCGTCATCAGGATTCCATGACACTGTAGCTTTACCAATTAAACCATCAGTTTCAGCTTTATCAGGATATCCATTAGCATTACCTGGAGCATACTGAACAGATAGATTAGAACCAAATCTCTGTTCATCTGGATTTCCAAAACCATTACCGAAAGAGGAGTTTGCACTACCTTCAAAATCAACAGCAATGTCATACCATCTGGCTCCTAGTGTAAGTTCAGCTGTATCAGATAAAGCATAATTAACCTCACCGAATACACCTTTTTGCTCATCAGTTCTTCTTATATCATTAAAGAAAATTACTGGTTCAGAGAAAGGTCCAGCTGAGAACCAGCCTGCTCCAGCCCTAACAGCGGATTTACCACTATCAGATCTGTCCCCAGTAACTGATATATCAGTTAAAGCATAGTTAGCCGCATATGTTATATCATTAGCTAATGATCCAGGATATGTAAACAAGTTCAACTCTGTAAGTTCGGTATCACTCATAAACACACCAGCTGTTAGTGACATTTTGTCATTTATTGGAGCATTAATTCTAAACTCGTGACTTTCAACTTTAGTATTTGTTGTTGAATCAACAAATAGATCAGATGTACCACAACTTCCTGTTGGAACTCCGCCAGGAGCAAAAGATGTGTAAGTCACATAGTAATCACAAATGTAATATGGAAGGTATTGTCCAACAAATAAATAATCAGTGTAATCAACTATTTGATTTGTTTCTCTGTCTGTATAAGCACCAGCATAAACAGCTTCAAGCTCACCTATAGAACCTTCTAATGTAAGGCTCATATTTTCATACTCATCACTTATGTGATCATCACTATATCTTTGTATTTCTAAATCGCCTAAATTAGGATCAGCGAAGAATACACCATCAGATTCAATTGTTTGCTCAGCATAAACTAATGTTGCGTTCCAATTATCACCAATTTCTTGACCAATTGAAGATCTAAAGCCCTCATACTCAGTTCCATTTACATTGTCTTCGATTAAAGCATCAGTTTTAGCAAATGTAACTCCTGAAAGATCAGCTCCTGCTTGGAAACCAGCTCTTCCTGATGAAACAGGTAAACCGTTCTCTCTAACAGCACCAGCTTCTCTAAAACGTGCTGACATACTAGGGTCAACATTTCCAGCAACTTGATCAATGTATCCACCTCTTCTATCTCTATAAGCAACAAATCTCCATGTTGTTGAATCTGTAAGAGGTACGTTTGTCATAACTTCAAGTTTCGTTCCTGTGTCACCCTCAGGCATAAATCTTGTTTCAACTTCAACGTTACTTTCTGTCACGCCTTGTTTTGGCTTATTTGTAATCATCCTTACAACACCAGCTTGAGAACTAGCTCCAAATAGCGTTCCTTGAGGACCTGCAAGTACCTCTATACGAGCTACGTCAGCAGCATAAACGTCTAAGTTTCTGCCAGGTTGAGCTAAAGGTTGCTCATCTAGATAAAATGACACGTTAGGCGCTAGACCAGCTACACCAGCTGTTGTAAGGTTTGGTGTAGTAGATGCTAAACCTCTGATATAAATAGTACTCTGTCCGGGACCTGAGCCACCAGCAGTAACTCCTGGAAGTTGCATGAGGTAGTCTTCAAAAACATTTATACCTCTCTCTTCTAGTGTTTCTTCTGCCAAAGCACTTACTGAAAGTGGAACATCTTGTAAACTCTCAGATTTTTTACGAGCTGTAACTACCACTTCTTCAATCGTTGCATTTTGAGCAGCAATGTAACCACTGAAAACAGATGCATTAATTACTGCAAAAGTAGACAGAGATGGTAATATCGCTGGTATTAAAGAAGGTACAACATCCTTCCGTATTTTGTTTAATTTATTTAACATAGTTTCCCCTAATTAAGAAATTAATAGGACAAGGTTACTAAATATCTAAAAACTATGCAAATTTAGTTTATTTTATTTATCTTTTTTATATTTATAACCATCCACCAGAGTGGAAATTTAACATTAATTATGTTTCACTAGACCTAATTTAAATCCTCTATGAATAACTTAAGTAAACCAAGATTTTTAATTTCAATTATACTTTTATCATTTATTACAGCAGTTGTATCATTAAATTCAGATATATCTGAGTCATTTTTTCTTGATTTGCAAGCTTTTTTATCAAAATATCTTGGTTGGATGATAATCTTAATAGCTAATGGATTTGTAATTTTCGCTTTTTTTCTTATTTTTACAAAGTATAAAGACATAAAACTAGGCGGTATTGAAGCTAAGCCTGCATATTCGTATATAAATTGGATTGCTATGTTATTCAGCGCAGGTTTGGGCATTGGTTTATTGTTTTATGGTGTAGCTGAACCAATAATGCATCTAAACTCATATCCAGGGATGATAGATGGTGATGCATCATTCAATGCCGGAAAGGCTATTGGATTAGCAAATCTTCACTGGGGTTTACATGGTTGGGCTATTTATTCCCTATTAGGATTATGCTTTGCCTTTGCTTCATATAATAAAAAACTTCCTTTTAGAGTCAGTTCCTTATTAGGTCCTAAAATATCAAATAATAAGCCTTTAGCAATATCAATAGATATTATTGCAATACTTACAACAGTTCTTGGTGTAACAACTTCTTTAGGATTAGGCACGATTCAGATTAGTTCAGGATTAGAATATGTTTTTTCAATACCTGAAAGCTTTTCGAATCAAATTATTATTATCGCTCTTATTACTTTGATCGGTTTAACCAGTGTTTGTTTAGGTTTAGATAAAGGTATTAAAAGATTATCTCAACTAAATATGATCCTTGCATCCTCGTTAATGGCATTCATATTTATCTTTGGACCAACTGTTTTTATATTGAATGCATTAATTCAAAATTTTGGTTCATATGTGAACACACTTATAGAGTCAGCAACATGGACAGAAGTTTATTCGTCTTCATCATGGCAAGATGGATGGACATTGTTCTTTTACACATGGTGGTTTGCATGGGCGCCATTTGTCTCTCTATTTATTGCAAGAATATCTTATGGAAGATCAATAAAAGAATTTATTATTGGTGTGTTATTTGTTCCATCATTAATTGTTTTCTTATGGATGGGAATTTTTGGAAATGCAGGCATATACCAAGTATTAAATGATACAAGTCAATTAAATGAAATTGTTAACAACAACTACACAGTAGCCCTATTTGCGCTATTTGATGTTTATCCAATACCAACATTAATATCGATTTTAGCCTTGACTATAATTGTGACATTTTTTGTTACATCATCTGATTCTGGTGCTCTTGTAGCATCTATGCTTTCATCAAAAAGTCATGTCGGTATTCATGATGACTCTCCGATTCTATCGAGAGTAACTTGGGCAATACTTTTAGGTATTATTGCAGCTGTCCTATTATACAAAGGAGGCCTTACTGCTCTTCAGACTTCTGTAGTAATATGTGGAGTTCCTTTTTCTATAATTGTTGTATTTGCAATTAGGCATTTTTATAACTCTCTTGAATCAGAGCTTGAAAAATATTAGTCTAATTCTTCATCTAATTGCTTTAACTCATCTTCATCCATCTCATCTTCAAAAATTAAGTCATTATTAGAATTAAATTTCTTTGCAACAATAAGTGCAGCAACAATAACGATAAGTATGATTCCAATTTGATATAACATTGATTGAATTATTATAATTAAGACTTACCTATATAATAACTCAAAAAATAAAAAATAAATGGACGCACTTGAAAATATATTGAATCGAGTCTCTGCTAGAAGCCTTAAAGAGCCACATCCATCGAAAAAAGAGATGGATATAGTTTACAAAGCTGCATTGAGAGCACCTGATCATGCTTGGCTTAGAACAACTAGTTTTATTGAGGTTAAGGGTGAAAGCTTAAAAAAATTATCAAACATTTTTGTAAAATATGGAAAATCTGTTCCGGATATATCTGATGAAGTTCTAGAAAAATATAAAAATGCTCCTTACAGAGCTCCAATGATTATAATTTTAGTTAATACATTTAAAGAACATCCAAAGGTACCTGCAATCGAACAAAAATTATCCACTGCAACAGCTGCTCAAAATATAATGCTTGCTTTGAATGCCATGAAATATTCTTGTATTTGGAGAACCGGAAAAATGGCATTCAATGAGCTTATACAAAATGAACTTGGTCTAGCTAAAGATCAAGAAATTTTGGGTTATCTGTATATTGGAACTGAATCAGGCGAAAAGAAGAAAATTCCAAATTTAGATATTGATGATTTTGTAAGTTACTTATAGACTTTTATTCTTATATCTTAAAGCAGCTGTGAATGCCATTGAGGCAAATACAATCTCTGCTATTAACGATGAAATACCTAAAGGCGCATCATGACTGATACTTGCAACAATATTAAAAGTTGCAGCAAACAAGTAAATCATTCCACAGCAAAATATAAACTCATATTTCTTTGATAATAAAGATAAAAAACACATAACAGATGAAGCTAAAAAGAAAGCAGTAAAATCCCTTATCTGTGTATTTCTTCCATCACCATCAAGATATGGCATGCCAAGTGCTTCAGATGCAGATGCAGGAATAAAAATCCATTGCAATGCTATTAAAAATAAAACAACTCCAAGTACTGCTGATAATGTATTTGCTATTTTCATAATTGTATAGTTTCTGTATTTTCAATTTGGTTATTAGATATTATAGAGTCATTTTTATTTACTAAAAAACAATTTTTTTTGTTAGCAAAACTTACAGAATATTTTGGAACACCATTTACTAAGTGAAGAGCACAAAAGCCTTCAATGGCTATGCATTCTGATATAAGTTCATCATTAAGAATTTTATTAACAAATGGTATTCTCTCAGGCTCTTCATCATAATGAGGGCAACATATACCTTGAACAAAACCAAGGCATGGAATAATAGCTTGATTATCCTTCCAAGAATCAGTGATACCTTTTTCAAACCAACAAATTGCGCCAGCACTTACGCCGCTCATGATAGTACCTTTCTTGTAGGCTTTATATAAAATCTTATCTAGTTCCCAGTCTCTCCATACCGCCAACATACTCTTTGTATTTCCACCACCAACAAAAATTATGTCCTGTTCTTTAATATGATTTTCAAGATTAATAGTTCTCTTAAAAAAATCAATGTGAGATGTTTTGCAACCAAGAGAATCAAAAGCTTTATAGAAATTTTCAATATATTTTGAGTCATCTCCAGTCGCAGTAGGAACAAAACAAACTGAAGGATTTTTTTTATTTGACTGTTCTACAATATATTTTTCAATTTTAAGTTCTTTTATTTCTCTTCCAAAACCTCCACCACCAATTGCAATAATCTGTTTCATATTAGTTATCAAGTTGAAGCGTTTTTTTAAGATCTCCAAGCCAAGGCTCAAAGTTATTCCACTGTCCAATCCCTTTTTTGTAAATAGGCTGTCGAACCTGTTCAGAACTCGGCGTTCTTACTGTTCTTTTAGTTTTATAAAAATTCAAACAGCTTTCCTCAAATTCTAAATCGCAATATTTTAATAATTGTCTAATTTGTTTCTCAGTATCCTCGATCATATTTTCATATAAAACTCTGTGTACCTTTCCCGGAAGTACTTTATCCCAATGCTCCATTATTTTAAGGTAATCTAAATAATAATTACCTATTCTGTTTTGTGAATAGGTAAATCCCTGACCTGAGCCAAATAGTTGTTTATAGCAACTAAAACAACAGTCCATTGGATTTCTTCTTGCATCAATTATTTTTGCATTTGGAAGAATTAAATTAATTAATCCTATATGAACAAAATTATTGGGCATTTTGTCTATGAAGTAAGGTTTGTCTGTAACTCTTTGATCCAAAGTGTTTTGTATGTATGCTTCGCCCATTTTTTTAAATTCGTCTTTTTTAATTTGAGATAATGCTGAAGGATACTCAGACTTACTTTTTGTATCTTTTTTATTTGCTATTTTTCTTGATAAAGCAATAATATTTTGCAGTTCAGTTGTTCCTTCAACCAATGAGTGTGATGAGAGGATTTGCTCAATAAGGGTCGATCCTGATCTTGGTAGGCCAACTATAAATATTGGATCTGAGTTTTGATCGCCCACACCTTCATATTGTTCAAAAAATTCTTTGGTAAAAAAACTTATTAGTTCATCACACTCATAGCTAAATTTCTTTGAATCCCATGGAACCTGTTTACTCTTGAGTGTATTTCCTTTTATGTATGCAGCTATAGAGTTTTTATAATTTTTGTTATCTTCTTCTGCCTTGCCTAATGCAAATAATAGATGAAAATAATCATCCATTTTAGTATCTTTACTACTTAAAAGTTCTTTGAGATCTTCGATATCATTAGTTGTGAATTGGTAAGTCTTTAAATTTGCTAGGCTCCAATACGCCTCTCCAAAACCAGTTTTAGTTGTAATTGCATTTTTATAAGCTTGAATCGATTCATCAAGTCTTCCTATTGCTCTTAATGTATGACCATAACTTAAATACAGTTGATTATTTTCAATCTTTTTATTGTTAATAATAATTTCAAAAATTTTAATAGCTTCATCATGTTGATTAGCTAGTGCTAAATTTACAGCTTTTAAAGTAAGGTACTGAGGGTTATTTTTATCCTTTTCTAATAATATTTGTATTTGTTCTAAAGCCTCATAAGGTAATTGTCTTTTATAGAGTAAATTAGCGTAACTCAGTCTTGCTTCATCATAATCTGGTGACAAATCTAAAGCTCTAACTAATAAATATCCAGCATCTTTGTATGCTCTAAATTTAACCCCAATGTCACCAAGCAACTTCATCGCATTGACATCCAATGGATATTCTTTAAGGTAATTTCTTAAAATAGGTTCAGCTTTTTTTAATTTATTCTCAGCAATTAATCTCGCAGCATCAAGCAATTCTTCAGGTATGTTATTTTTTGTATACACTCAATTTCAATAAAAAAGGCTGTATCAAGGATACAGCCTTATTTAAGTTTTTTTAATATTTAATTCATCTTCCAACTGTATTTAATACCAAATGTTCTTGGTCTATTTACAGTAGTTAGTCTTTGAATATCTTCACTATTTATGTATAACTCTGCAACTTCATCAAATACATTATCAAAATATAGTTGTAATGAAACTTGATCGTTTACATCCATAGTATACGAAAGATTTCCGATACCATATGAATCTTGAAATTCTCTATCATCAAAGAATAGATCATTGTACATACCTGCAACAAAAGCATAATTAAAATCAATTCTTGAATTATCAGATATTTCTGCGGTAAGTCCTATATTGCCCTTTGTGTCAGGAGTAAAAGGCAGATCTTGATCTTTTCTAGC
The DNA here is from genome assembly GCA_902630885.1 of uncultured SAR86 cluster bacterium. Classification (GTDB taxonomy): domain Bacteria; phylum Pseudomonadota; class Gammaproteobacteria; order Magnimaribacterales; family D2472; genus SAR86A. The sequence goes on from CACOWI010000007.1 coordinate 27,939, forward strand.
CTCAATGTTACCTCTCAAAACATAATCTTCAGTAAGGACTGCATCATTTTTTGCAAATGCAAAAGTTGCTGAAAGCCTATCATTTAAAATAATTTGAGAATCTATTTCAAAACCCATACTTTGTGCCGCGCCTATATTATCAACAAGGCCAAGTAAAGAAATACTTGAATCAAACCATCCAAGCTGGATATCATCCCATTCCATAGTATAGGCTGCTCCATTTAACCTCATCCTTCCATCCATAAGAATAGTTTTAAAACCAAATTCATAGTTCGTTAGGAAGTCAGCATCATATGTAGCGCCAAGCTGAGTAGTTCTGTTTGTACCACCCGGTCTGTAGCCTTCTGATACAGTGGCGTAAACCATAGCATTTTCAGTTGCTTGGTATGAAATATTAAATTTAGAAATACTATCACTACCATCAAATTTGGAATTTACATTATCAGGTCTTGTAGTACTTCCATAAATAGAATTCGGCCACCATATTGTTCCAACAAATCCCTTTAGGGTTGTTTCGTTGTCAAAACTTCTATGTCCTAATGTAATTTCGGTTTTATCATTAAGCTGAATATAAACCTCTCCAAAAATAGCTGATTCTTCTTCATATCTAACTTGGTCAGTTTGATAATATAAATCCTTTGAGCCTGGTACAGCTGCATCTGGATTAATTTGAGGAACATGCCACTGAGCATCATAAGCTGTTTCATTTTCAGTCATGAAAGCACCGACTATCCAATTGAACATTCCATCAGACTTTGAAGCAAGTCTTATTTCAGTCGTATCGTATTCCTGATGTGTATCATTTTCGAATTGGATTCTTGGATCTACACAAGGTCCAAAATAATATGAATAACAGGTGTAATAAGCTTCAACATATCCATCAATTGAATAGTGAGAGTAATCACTTAATACTTCGAAATCTCTTTCAAGACTAGAAGTTGTAAATGTGAGGTCAGCAAAACCTAAATCACCAGTGACAGATAATGAAAATCTGTCCCACTCATCATGAGTAGTATCATCATAAAATCTGCCAACTTTATATTTTCCAAGTTTATCAGGATTATGATCCCAGACACCATCAGTTTCAGTATCTTGGCCCATATAATTTACATCAATCTGCCAATTATCATTTAAATCAACCCTTAATGCAGCTCTATATCCTTCTTTAACAGCATCATTAAAGTTATCTTCAACAAAAACCTCATTTGTTCGAGTGATTCCACTATATGGAAAAGTAATTGAATCAAGAACTGAATCAATATAACCACCATCTTCGTCACTAAATCCAACGAATCTCAAAGCCATATTATTTGATAAAGGTATATTTACAAAACCTTCAACCATTGTGCTGTCATCACCACCAGAAGTAAATTCAGAGCTTAAGTTTGCACCTGCATCAAATTCACTTGATGGTTTGTTTGTAATTATCTTTAGGTTACCCGCTTGAGATGCTGCACCATATAAAGTTCCTTGAGGTCCAGATAAAGCCTCAACTCTCTCAATGTCATAAACATGAACATCAAGGTTATCACCAATCATTGTTACTGGAGATTCATCCAGATAAATAGCAACAGCCGGCCCTTGAAGTGATTGATTAGAGTTACCTCCATCCGATATACCTCTCATGAAGATTTGACCTTGCCCAGGTCTTCTTTGTGTTGCTGATGCAGACGGTAATTGAAGAACGTAATCTGCAAAGTCTTTTATGTTTAAGTTATCTAACTCAGTTGCAGAAAGTGTTGAAACACTAATGGGCACATTTTGAAGATTCTCTGATTTTTTTTGTGCTGTAACTACTATTTCTTCAACGGTTGCATCTTGAGAGAGAACATCCGATGCCATAAAAATAGAAGAAGCAAAAACTGTCGCTTTTGTAACTGCTTTATGGACTTTTTCGAAATGAAATATATTCATATTACCCCCTAAAGTAATAAATAAATTTAAATAAAATATACATTAATTTTAAAATATAGTAAATTTTTATTACACATATTTTTTATAAAAGGTTACATATGAAAAACTTAAAAGATTTAACTTTAATACCAATTTTATTGATACTAGTCGCATCATGTTCTAAAAGTGAATTTTCTTTTTTACCGCTTCAAACGCAATGGATTGTTGATGAAACAGAAGCAACAAGATGGTCAATGGTAAAACATAATAACCTTCCCACATTGACTGGCTCAAAAGAATGGAAAAACTATATGAGTTTTTTAGAAAATGAATTTAAAAGGTACGGCGTTGTTGATTTGCATAAAAATACTTGGGAGTTTGATAAATGGACTATCTCTGAAGATCCTAGCAATTGGACCCTTAAAGTTGAAGGAATTGATGTAAGGGTTGCATATTATGGCGCTTATTCTGGTAAAACAGATCTTAATGGTGTCACTGCTGAAATGGTCTATTATGATCATAATAATCCACCTAGTGATATTAAAGATAAAATTGTAGTAATACCGACTAGAAAGCATCCAAGTAAGCCTTTTAGCACAAATTATTTAACTAATTACACCTACAACGAATATGAACATGTCATTGACGGTGATACTCTTCCAGCACCATTTGAATTTGTAGATCCTGAAGTATCTTTCACATTTGATATTTGGTATCAACTGGCACAAAGACTTGACCAAATTCCGGAAGATGGTGAAGCTGCTGGTGCTGTGATTGTTTATGATATGGCATACGATAGAACAAAAGGTCTATATACTTTTCCAGTTCCGGATCATTATGAGTCGCCTACCTTGATACTCTCCAGAGAAGATGGTGCAGGTGTTATTAAAGCTGCAAAAGCAAGCAAGGAAGCAACAATTGTTTTAAAAAGCAAAATAGAGAAATCTGAAGCATATCAATTAATAGGATATCTGCCAGGTAGGCATTATGGAACTGATAAAGATGAACAGATTATTTTGACTAACCATACAGATGGACCATCTATTACTCAAGATAACGGTGCTTTAGGTATATTAGGCATCATTAAATATTTCTCTAACATTCCTCAAGAAAAAAGAGATAGAACTCTGCTCATTTATCTTGACTGCAGGCATTATATGCCTGGCATGGAACAAGCCCACAAAGATGTTTCATGGCTTAAAAAAAATCCCAACTTAAAAGATAAGGTTGTTGGTTTAATTCAAACAGAGCATTTAGGAGAAATGGATTTCAAAGAGGTAAACGGAGAAGTACTTCCAACAGGTTATGCAGAACAATCTTACTTATGGACAAGAAATAATGACTATCTTATTGAATCTGCAAAGAATGCTCTAGATAGATATGGTTGGCCAAGAGGAATGCTTTCAGTTCCTGAAAGACCAGGTCCGAATGGTGATATTCAACAAGTCTGGTGGGGAGTTGGTATTATCGCATTAGCTAATGAACTCAGAGACAGTGAAGATTGTGATGAATATTCATGCAATGAAAATGGATTACAAACACCGGATGCTTGGGATGGTTCAAGCTGTGAGGTTTGGACATGTTTTAATGTTCCTGCATATGGGCAAGGTGGTTTTTTAGGATATTACTGGAATAAATACTCAGATATAACTAAATGGAACTCAGAATTATTTGTTCAACAAACCTCTACTATGATAGATCTCACGGGCATATTAATGTACAGCGATTTAGAAAAAATTAAGCCTATTCTTGGTGATCAAAGTTTTAGAAATACAGACATGAGTATTGCAGCACCAATTGATATTGACGAATAACTTATTTCACCATGAAATTATTATGAAATTTTAATAACTTCTTTTTCCATATATTCGTATAGTGTTTAAATTCGTAATCCTTTATTAAAAATTTTTTAAATATTAAATCTCTATCGATCATTAATATTACAACTTGAGAAATATCGGTATTAAACATAATGTTGTGAGCATTCGCGTAAGCACAACCTTGTAAGAAATAATCTTCTATCCATTCTTTTTTTTTAATTCTTTTTGATGTTTTGAAATCAATTATTGTATCTTTTCCATCAATGACACCAACACAGTCAGCAGTTCCGGCATAAAGTTTATTTAAAACTAAATGAACTTCCAGCCCATGAACTTCTGATATGTCCTGAAGAGCATCATCAATTAATTTTTGCGACATTCTTTTTGCCATATTTCCTAAGCTATCGTTAGTAAAAACATTTTTATCAATACCATTTAAATGATTTTCTAATGAAAGATGAACCATGCTACCAATATCTGTTGCTTCGTTCATGACTCTATCTGCTTCAATATCACCGACTCTATTTCTCCATTCTTTTAAAGATGCTTTCTTATCGGACATATTATCTAAAACAGTAGTAACACTTGGTACTTCATTGTTATCAGAATCTATATAAAATCTGCCAAGTGAATTATCAATTCTTTGAAGCTCTGGATATTGATATTTATTTGTTATCATTATGAATATTCTTATTAAGTATGATTAATATAAAATTAAATCCTCTTTGGAGCAAAACAGTTTTAGTAATTACATTCAGTTTTTTGCTACTTCTGTCTTCTTATGTTCTTATTGATCCAGAAGGTAGTGCAAAAAATTTACTTAATATCTATAACTTTTTTGCAATAAATTTTGAATCATTTTTTTTGTATTTTGGATTTGGTGTATTAGTTTTCTTAATAATTGTAGCTATATCAAAAAGTGGCTCAAAAAAGATTTTACTTCAGGGAAGAACAACTTATTCATATTTTTCATGGTGTTCAATGCTTTTTGCAACTGGCATGGGAGCAGCTCTTCTATATTGGTCAACTTATGAGTGGCTTGTTTATTATACAAATCCTATTACAGGCGAAGAGCAATCTTTGCTAAAGGCAAGATCATATCCATTATTCCATTGGACTTTTACAGGTTGGGCGCTATACATTCTGCCAACAGTATCGTTTGTTTTTTCTCTTATGAAAAATCCAAATACACCGCTTACTTTTTCAGGCATTCTTTTAAAGGAACAGTCTGGACCTTTAAGAATAATATTAGATATCTTTTTTATTGGCGCGATATTAACTGGTGCTGGAGTTGGTCTTGCACTCTCTTTTCCTCTCATGTCAGCTGCTGTATCAAAATTATTTAATTTAAACCAAACAATTTTTTTAGATTTTTTGATGTTATTAATATGTATGTTTATTGTTGCTATCAGCGTCTATAAGGGTCTTCAAAATGGTATTAGAAAACTTAGTAATTTTAATATCATCCTCGTAATTGTATTTTTAACGTTAATCTTATTGACTGGTCCAACTAAATATATTGTTATTAACACAATTGAACCATTTGCATATATTATAAAAAATTACTTGTCACTAAGTTTATTAAAATCACAATACTCTCTCGACTGGACTGTATTTTACTGGGCATGGTACATAGCTCTCGCTCCAGCAGTGGGAGCTTTTATTGTAAATATTTCTAACAATAAAACTGTGCGAGAGTTAATATTTGGTGCTTTGATTGTTGGTTCACTTGGCAGTATATTTCATATAGGAGTTCTATCGAACATTTCAATTTTCTTTTATGAAAATGGTATCTTGGATGCACCAAAAATATATTTAGATCAATCATTGACATCACATGCCTTGGTTATTGAAACAATCTCTTCTTTGAACTTTGGAACATTATTTTTAATTTTGTTTACTGTTATTGCTGTTGTATTTTTATGTACTACTTATGATTCCTTGTCATATATTTTAGCAACTGCCTCAATGAAAAATTTCAAAGATACGCCGTCTAGAAGTTTAAGAGTATTTTTTGCAATCATAATTATGGTTCAACCTGCACTCATTATGTTCTTGGGTGGTAAAGACTCATTTATGTGGCTTTTAGTAGTAATATCTGTACCATTAATGATTATTTATCTATTTCTAATATTATCTATTATCAAAAATGCAATTAAATTTAAAAAATCATAGAGCAAATATTTTTGAGAAAAATCCTTTTGATGTGAACAAAACATCAATTATCTTTGTGCCTGGAGCAGGAATGGATCATCGAATAATTTCAATGTTCAATCTAGAGGATTTATATGATGAATTTAATATTCTTGGTATAGACTTACCTGGCCATGGATATACTTCAGGTCCCATAGTTGATTCTATTAGAGATCATACAAATTTTTGTATCGATGTTTTCAATGAAATTGGAATTAGTAAACCAATTGTGATTGGTCACAGTTGGGGAGGATTAGTTGCATTAGATCTAGCATCAGAGTTCGAGAATGAAATGACCATATGCATGAATATTGCTTATCCATTCCTTGTGGGTGATATGTTACTTGATTTTGCTAAAGGTAATTTAGATCAAGCTGTTGAATTTTTGATGAAATACGGAATTTATAAATTTCCAAAAACAGAAATTAAAACAAAAGGATTTGGAACAATGGGATCCGGATTTTATGGAAGATCGAAAGGCCAAATTAAATCACCATATGGCACAAAAGTTGTAGAAGACGATCCAGAAAGAGAAATAAAACTATATCCACTAAAGAGATTATTTAATCAATCAGAAAAGGAAATAAGTTCAATCGACCTAAAATCTTGTAATATTTTTAGGTTAACAGATGATCAAATTTCAAAACTAGAAAATATTAAATATATATTTAGCGAAAAAGATAAGTTAGCAAGATTTAATCCTGAAAATATTCTCCTAAAGGATGTAGATCATGAAAAAGATGTAGTAATTCTAAAAGATGTGGGTCATTTTCCTTACTTCGAAGATCCTGATCTAATATCAAAAGAATTAGTTAGAATTATCAAAGGAGAATAATTTTTTAATAATATATTCACTGCCCCATCTATCATTTGATCTGTAACATTTTGCAGCATTCAAATCACTTTGAATATCTCCAACACATGTTCCAAAATTTGTATATGAACTTATCCCAGTATCTTTATCATATCCAGCTTCTGGCCACATATGATCAGAGTTTAAATTCAAAATAGACATAATTTTAATGCCGCCTGAACATCCTGAATAAACTATTTCCTTAAATTCTTCATAATGTTTGTAGAAAATTTCTTTTGAATTTTGACAATTAAACTTATTTTTCCATTTATCAATAAAAACAGATTGACTTTCATAAAAAAGTCCATCGGATGATATTTTTTTGACTGGAGGAATGGTTGTATCATTTAATGAAGCGTATGAAATAAAATTTACAGGTATGTCTGGTGTACATGCAAAACCATATCTTGGTAGACCATTTACACTGATTGCTGCTTTGATTGATTCTGGATACATACATGCATATGAATTAACAAACATTCCACCAGAACTATTTCCTATCAAATAAACATCTTTTACGTTATATTCATTTTGTAATTTTTCAATTAAATTTTTAATAAATTTAGTGTCATCAACGCACGGAGCCCAACCACATCTACCTCGGTCACATTCTGGAAACTTTGGATATATGATTCTTTTATCATCAGCTAGACAATTATTTGATATTTCATTATGAGAGGTAGGTCTAACGATGTCATTGAATGTTGTTACTAAAGTATTTTCTTGATCATAAAAATATGTGGATTCAGGATAAACTGCGATAAAATTATACTTATCTGCCAATTTATTAAATCCTCCAGATACCTCACTCTCAAAACCTGATGCAGTACCTCCATATCCATGAATTCCAAATACTATTTTTGTTTTAGTATCATTATTATAGGAATTTGGAACATAAATAAGATAATGTCTTAACATTCCATCTTCATAGATATATATCTTCTCCATATCAGCTGATAACAGATGGTTAATGAAAAATAATAAAAAAATATATTTCATATCCTCTCTATAAATGAATTTAGTAACTTATAAGCATCCACTTTTTTAGTTCCGCTGAAGACTTCATGCCTTTCATCTTCAAAAATTTTAATATCTATATTAATAAAAAATTTTCTTAAAAAATTATATAAAAACATTACTCCCTTTTTAAAGTCACCTACAGGGTCTTCTGAGCCGGATATTATTAAAACAGGAATATTTTTGTTTACACTATTATATTTTTTGCTTTTAAAACTATCTTCTATTCCTTGAGCCATATCCATCCATAAACCATTAGTTACTTTGAATCCACAAAGTTCATCCTTAACATAATCATCAACATTATTATTATCAGTTGAAATCCAATCGCTTATTGTTCTGTTTGGCTTAAAATAATTATTAAATCTACCTGTTGTTATTGTTTCCATAACGTTATTGGTGCTGTTTCTGCCATTGAAAAATATGTCTATTTTTATAATTAATTTCTGAGCTGCTATTAGAAATTTAGGGAACTTTGAAGATCCAGAAAGAATTAATCCATCAATTTTTAGTTCTTTTTTTAACATTGATAATGCTATCCATGAACCCATGCTATGGGCAAAAAGAAATTGCTTTAATTCTGGAAAACTATTTTTGGTATCATTAATTAATATTTCATAGTCATTAACTACCAATTCCCAGCCATTTTGACTATCTGAAAACTTGCCAATGTCATCTTCATTTAAAATTTTCTTACCATGGCCTCTATGATCAACAGCAATCACATGATAACCATCATTATTAAGTTGAGATATAAGCCATTTATACCTTCCGATATGTTCAGCTTTACCATGGCAAATATGAACTATTCCTTTGGGATCTAAAATGTTTGATAAATGCACATATAAATAGCTATTATCAATGGAGGTGTTTAAAATCATAATTTATAATAATAGTATATAAAGTTTTTAAAATATTATGAAAGATATTCATATAGCTGGTACAGGCATTTGGTATCCAGAAGATACAATTAGTAACGAAGAAATCGTGCTGTCCTTTAACTCATACGTTGATAATTTTAACGATCTTAACAAAGATAAAATTGAAGATGGGAAAATTCAAAAACTTGAATATTCTTCAACAGAGTTTATTGAAAAAGCTTCCGGTATAAAAACAAGACACGTAATTGATAAAAAAAATATCTTAGACATTAATAAAATGATGCCTTCAGTTGTTCATGAAGACGAATCAAAAATGTCAATACATGCTGAAGTCGGAATTAAAGCAGCAAAAAAAGCTATGAATAATGCTGGAGTTACATCATCTGATATTGATGCTGTTATATTAGGAACATCTCATGCTGCTAGAAACTATCCATCAGTTGCCATTGAAATACAAAATGAACTTGGAATCGATGGATACGCATACGATATGTTGGTTGGGTGTTCTTCAACTACATTTGCTATTAATAATGCTGTTAGCGATATTACTTCCGGTATTGCAAATACCGTACTTGTTATAAATCCAGAAATATCTACTCCATTTGTAAATTATGCTAAAAGAGATATTCATTTTATTTTTGGTGATGGTTGTGTTGCAACAATCGTTTCAAAAAATAATACTTCAAATAATAGTTTTAAAGTTATAGATAGAAAATTAATTACAAAGTTTTCTAATAATATAAGAAGTGATTGGAGTTACCTAGCAAGAGCTGCTAGTGATGAAAAATCCTATGAAGATTTGCTATTTTATCAAAATGGAAATAGTGTATTTAAAGAGGTTTGTCCAATGGTTGCAAAGTTTATTAACAACCAATTAGAAGAAAATAATCTTAAGTCTGATGATATTAAAAAGTTTTGGTTACATCAGGCCAATGCGAGAATGGTGAATCTAATAGTTTCTAAGGTAATAGGGTCAGACAATTTTGATACTTCGCTTGCCCCACTTCCAATAGAAAAATTCGGAAATTTAGCAAGTGCAGGATCGATGTTTGCATTCAATCTTCACAATGATCTCAAATCAGGTGAGAAAGGTTTGATATGTTCTTTTGGAGCAGGTTATTCAGTTTGTTCAATAATTGTAGAAAAAACATAATTAAAATATATTTAAAATAATAAAACATTTATAATTCGAGCATGGGTGAATACGATGCAGTTTGGGTTTTTCTTATCTCTTTAGTTTTTGTTGGTTTTTATATTTATATAGAAGCAAGGCCAAAAGGCTCAAACTTATTTGGGAATATTTCCGATACTATTGGAAGATTTTTTAGAAAAAGATAGATTGTTTAATAAGAAGTTAAGTGTTTTCATATTTACCTTTCTGGCTCTTATTTTAGGTGGGTTATCATCATCAAATACTGCCGAAGATATATGGTATCAGGAACTAACGAAGTCATTATTAAATCCGCCTGGTTATGTATTTGGAATCGTTTGGCCAATTCTTTATGTATTTATGTCAATTTCTGCTTATAGAGCGTTTAATTCAATATACAAAATTTTTTATGTTCAGCTTTTCTTTAATACAATATGGTCTTGGTTATTTTTTGCATTTAATTTACCTGTAATTGCTCTTATTGATATATGCTTACTTATATTTTTAAATACTAAAATAACGCTTACTCTTTTAAAGATAGATAAAATATCAACTTTCTTATACGTGCCTTATGTTCTTTGGTTATGTTTTGCGTCTTACTTAAATCTATTCATTGTTGTTAATAATTAGATAAAAATTCCCACTATGAGGCCGGTCATACATGATGCAAGTGTAGCTCCTACAAGGGCTTTGAATGAAACACTAATTAAGTCATCTTTTCGCTCAGGAGCCATTGCAGTTATACCTGAAATCAATATACCTACTGATGATAAATTTGCAAAACCGCACAAACTATAAAATGTAATTAATTTTGATCTATCCGAAAGTTCACCACTTTCTAAGGCGGCTAATGCAGGATATGCAACAAATTCATTTAATGTTGTTTTAATTCCAAGCAACTCTCCTGCAATTACTGCTTCATCCCAAGGTATACCCATTAACCAAGCTATTGGAGCAAAAATATAACCTAAAATTATTTCTATTGATAAATCAAAACCTAGCTGATAAGAAATAGAGCCCAAAATAGAATTAACAATATAAACCAATGCAATTACAGCAATAAGAATAGTGCCAACACTTACTGCAATACTTGCTCCATCGGAAGTACCTCTCGTAACGGCATCCATTGTGCTTTTATAAACTTTTGGAACTTTATTTTCGTTAAAATCAGTAATTGAATTAGATGGAATCATAATATTTGCATACATAATTGCTGCAGGAACTGATAGAACTGAAGCAGTAATAAAATGTTGGATTAAGTTCTCATTAATAAAAGCATTTTCTAGAATACTAATAAGTGCCACCATTACTGAACCAGCAACAGTAGCCATGCCAGCTGTCATAAGAATTAGTAGTTCTTTATTTGATAATTTTCCAACGTAAGGTCTGACTAATAACGGTGCTTCGACTTGACCGACAAATATATTAGCAGCAGCTCCTAGACCAACTGGTCCTCCGATGTTAAAAAGTTTTTGACATGCTTTAGATATTAAGTTGACAATAAAAGGCAAGATTCCCCAATACCATAAAATTGCAGATATACATGCCATCACAATAATGTATGGAAGAACTCCAAATGCAAATGTTTCTAGTAGAGATCTATATGGGCTTTCATCATCAGACGGTGGATAACCAAAAACAAAATTTGCTCCTTCAATAGTTGCTTCTTGAAGAATAACAACTCCATTTCCAAGAACTTCAAATGCGCTTATAACAAAAGGTACTTTTAATAAAATAGCTGCTAGTAATACCTGAGACAAAATGCCATAAAAGACATATTTGTAATTTATAATCTTATAATTATCTGACAGGGGGACAGCTATAAAAACTAAACCAATAAAACCAATAAGTATTTGTAAAAGAGTATAAAAATCCATATTAATAAAGTTTTATTTCTTTAAGTCTTTGATCTAAAAAATCGTCTGCAAGAATACCCTCATCATTGTCCCTAAAAATTGATTTCAAGTTAATCGATGGAGCTGGATGGAGAAAAAATGGAATACTATATCTAGATTTTGGTTCTGCATCTTCATCTTGTATGACTCTATGTGTAGTACTTTTTAATTTCTTATCAGTAATAAGTTGCATCATGTCACCAATATTACAAACAATCGCCTCAGAACTTGGTGCAACTTTAATCCATTCACCCTCTTTATTAAGAACTTCGAGGCCACCCTCTTCAGCACCTATTAAGAGAGTTATTAAGTTTATGTCTTCGTGAGCCCTAGCTCTGTGTGGATTTGACAAAGATTCAACTGGTGGATAATGAATAGATCTTAGTAGTGAATTACCTTTTTCGACCCAAGGAGTAAAAAAGTTATTATCAAGACCAAGAGATAAAGCAATCACTGATAAAACCCTTGAACCTATTTTGTGTAATTCGCAATAAAGTTCATCAAAATTTTTGTTAAATTCAGGTAACTGTTCGATTATAAGATTTTTAGGTATTTTTTTATCAAATGAATCATCAACAACTGGTCCATGATGCCAAAATTCTTTTTGGTCTGCTATCTTTTCTCCAACTGCTGTTTCTATTCCTTTTGGTGTATATCCTCTTGCACCTTTTGATCCAACTGAACTATATGTATTTTTAATTTCATAATTCAAATCAAAAAATGCTTTAGATGATTTGTAACATCTATCTACAAGATTCTTCGATAAGCCGTGCTCAGTAATTGAAAAAAATCCATGGTCTGATAAAGCTTCTTTTAGAAGATTAATTGATATAAAGTCGCCTTTTTCAATTTCTTTGAAGGACAATTCTGGTATTAAGCTACTCATAATAAAAAGGCGGTCTAAAACCGCCTTTAAATTATATATAAGTATTATTAGAAATTATACTTAATTCCAAGTTGAGCTCTCCAAACACTCTGTGTTGCAGAAAGACTCATGTTATATGGATTATCGAAACTATATCTGAATGCATTTCTACTATAGTCATATCTAGATCCATCAATGATTTTTAAATCAATCACCGGAATCCTGCCAGAGTAATATCCATATCTAATTACACCCTTATCGTCATCAATTAAATTGAGTAAATTTTCTATACCAAGTGTTATAACAAACTCATCATCACCTCTAAAACCTGGCAAGATTTGAGTTACCTTGAAGTCTAAAGATGATTGCCATGGGAATCTCATAGACCCTCTATCAGCAATTTGTCCAGCCTTACCTTCAAGACCAAAAACATTGTATAAAAGATTTAATACTGCTTCTTCTCTAGCCAAAGCATCAGCAGATCCTTCATCTCTGCAGCTTGATGAGTAACAAACTAATGGATCATTTCTTGTAGGTATATATAAAAGAGATGAACTATCATCATTTAAATTATAGTCATAACCAAACGCTCTTGCTTTATAGTCACTTGTTCTACCTGTGAAAGTATCAAAAGTTGGATAAGCAGGTAAGCCTGATTTTCTCTCAAATATTAAAGTAAATGTAGTTGGTTTATCTGCACCGAAGAAATAGTGTTTAGATCTTAATGTTGCAAGAAGTCTATGTTCAGTTTCATATATTGATGTCATAGCTCTTCTATTATTAAAATCAATTGCTCCAGTCTTACCGTAGTTTGAATTAGATGTTGATGATGTCATACCGTTAAGTTCAGTATTATCTTGACCTGTATAACTTAATGATAGAACAGTATCACCATCTCTGAATGCCTTATTTAAGGTTGCTGAAATAACCTCCCTTTCACCACAGCAATCATTATATAAACCAGCTTTGTATGTCCTTCTCCCAGTCATGTTGTATATTGGTCTTCCATCAGGAGCAACTTCTGTTGGAACTGTTGGAATATCGCCGTTAAGCGGATATCCAGTGTCTATAACTTTATACAAAGCTTCTTCTTGTTCAGATTTTAAATATGTAACACTTAAATCCATGTCATATGGCAAATCTCTCTCATATGTAATATTTAAAATTTCTGAATCTGGCCACTCGAAACTTGGCGCAATAAAATCAATCTTTGAGCTAGTTAACGGAGCATCAGTTATAGCTTGTTGAACGCAAGCTGGCAAGCCAGAACCAGCTGAGGTTAATGGATTGCATCCAGCTGGCGCATAGCTGCTGTTATAAGCAGATACTCTAACACCATCATTTGTATAAGCATTAGATATCCATACAGTGGGTAATTTTGATGAATATGTTCCATAAGTAACATTAATATCACTTACGTCATCGATAACATAATCAACACCAAATCTTATATTTGTTAGACTTGCTCCATCAATACCGCCATTTGCAAATCCGTATGTAGATTTAAAATCTGCATTTAATGATGGATCATCATCAGAATCATATTCATCATATCTAATACCAGCTGTTAAAGTTAATCTATCTGATAAAGTATATTCATCCATGACATACATTGAAGTTAAACCATAATCAAAAATTGCTGCAGCATCATCAACATTTCCCGATTTAGCATTATTTGCACTAAATGAACTTGCAACTCCTGCTTCATAATCTGCTAATGAGTCAAACTCCCATTCACCATCTTGAGCAACAATAAATACGTTATAAATATCATAGGTTGTATTTTCAAATCCGGCTGTAATCTTGTGATCACCTGTATAGTATGTAAGCTTACCTTTAAAGTAGTCTGTTTCTGTGGCCAATGCATTTGCACTTCTGTATATATCAGCACCAAGATAAACTCTCATACCATAAGCATCATCAATATAAAAATTAGGAACATTTTGGCCTGCAGGTGAGTTTTGACTAGTATCAGTACTTTTTGTTGAATAATAAATCTCAGAGATTAAGTTATCAGACCAATCTGACACTAATAATATACTTGAAGTATCAGTTTCCTCCCCTTTAAAATAAGATGCTGACTCAAAATAGAAACTTGAATTACTTCCTTCAGCTCTTAAACGATCCCCTTCAGTGTTTTTGTAGTTATAAGTAACCCTATGACTATCATTAATTATCCAATCGATTCTTAATGATGTATTTTCTTGCTGTGACTCTGTTGTAGTTGCCACACCCAACGGATCCCATCCATATTTTGTTTTAGTGAGGTTTCTTATGTAATCAACCTGTTGCAATGTAATTGCTTGTTCATTTGCTGCTCCGGATCCAGCAGGACCATAAAGGACAGGATTGGTTACTGTTGATTCTTCATATGTAAAATAGAAGAATGCTTTATCTTTGATAATTGGACCACCAAAGGTAAAACTTTCAGCTGTATCTTCTTTATCAAAAGTGTATTTTTTACCTTCAATTTTATCTCCATAAAATTGATCGCCACGATCATAAAAACCAACACTTCCTTCAAATTCGTTCGTACCACCTTTTGTTACAAACTCAATGATTCCCCCTCTGAAATTTGAGTATTCAACAGATGCAGGAGCAACTTTCACTGACATTTGTTCAATTGAATCTAAGTTGATTGGGCTTCTTTGAGATGGATATCCATTATCATTTAAACCAAAATCGTCGTTAAAAGAAACACCGTCAACTTTAATATCATTACTTCTTGGGTGTGCTCCACCAATTGAAATACTTGCATATTCTTCTTCAGTGTCATCCAGCGAAACTAATGGATTTAATTTAATTAAATCTTTGATGTCTCTTGTTATCGATGGTGTATCTTGGATAGTTTGTGCATCTATAGTCGATGAGAATCCAAGACCATCATCTGCAGTTACTCGTTGAGCAGTAACAACAACATCGTCAACAGATTCTGCTGAATTTAAGACAAAGGATAGTCTTGATGTTTCACCAACAACTAGACTTGTAGTAACTTCATCAGATAGAAGACCAGCAGCAGATACCTTAATTGTATATGGTCCACCAGGCCTCAAACCACCTGCAAAATATTTACCAGATGAATCAGTTGTTCTGGTTACAACTGTATTGGTAGGTTCGTAAGTAATCTCAACTTGAGCTCCACTAACAGAACCATCTGCAGAAGAAACTGATCCGGTTATATCCGATGTGAGTTCTTGTGAGTTAAGGTTTGGTAAGAGAAAAATTGAGAATAGAGAGATTTTTAAAAAATTCCGTATCATAATAAAACACACCCCTATATGTGATAATTAAGTTATACAGATAATATATATCAAAATTCCAATAAGGACTATTAGATTTTTGTAAATTTTTTGTGAAGTTTAAATTAATACCTAATTTCAATATTTGTAAGATATCGAATTAAGGTTAGCGCCATTGATATCTTTTATTTTTATTTGAATGATATTTTCAAAAATTTCTAAAACACTATAGTTTTCTTGTGGATATGTTTCACCAATTAGGTACTTATCAATCTCATCAAAGGATGATCCTGGTTTATTCATTGAGGAAGATGTTACTTCTAATATTCCGTTTTTCCTATATATCCCCGCACGATGCCTATCACCTGAAAATAGAATTGTTTTATCACTAAATTTATCAATAAGATTAAGAAGTTTATATCTTTCATTTGGAAAGTTACTCCATTTCTCAAATCGATGATCTTCAGCAATAATTTGTATAGAACTAAAAATAAATAAAAAATCAAAATCATCATTAAGCTCATTCTCAAACCAAATCCATTGATCATTACCTAAAATCGTTGCATCAGGTTCAATGTTTTCAATATAGTTACTTTTTGCACCCTTTAATTTTGATCTAAAAAATCTTGTATCAAGAAAGATAAATTTAAATTTTTTATCGAAAAAAACTTCATTTTTTGAGAAATATATTCCATCACGTTTTGATCTATCATCATCTTTTGATATTTCCCAAAAATCTAAATAGAGTTTTTGAGCTTGTCTCTTAAATCTATAATCGGCACCGCCATCATTTTTTCCAAAGTCATGATCATCCCAAATCGAAAAAATGTAGATATCACTTAAAAAATCTGGCAAAACTTTTTTTTGTTTATCATAAGCATTTTTCATTTTTCTCAGTGATCCACTAGGAGTATCTCCGTAAACGTTATCACCTAAAAAAATAAAATAATTTAAGTCTTCCTTTTGGATAGATTGCCATATGGGCTGAGGATAATCTTGATCAAGGCATGATCCGAGACCAATCTTTATTGATTCTGCATGAATAACGTTCGCACTAAGGACTAAAAATAAAAAAAAGCTTAAAAAATTTTTTTTCAATTTACTTTTATTTCATTTGATCCAAAATATTGCTCGAGACAACTTGGAATATTGATAGTATCTTTACCATCAAAATTATTTTCTATTAAGGCAATTAAGCATCTGCCGACTGCAAGTCCTGATCCATTAATTGTATGGACAAAATTATTTCCATCCTTGGATTTATATTTAATATTCGATCTCCTAGCTTGGAAGTCTGTAAAATTTGAACAAGATGAAATCTCTCTATACTTATTTTGACTTGGCATCCAAACTTCAATATCGAATGTTTTTGCAGAGGAAAAACCTAGATCACCAGAACAAAGTTCAACTATTTGATAAGGAAGTTCTAATTTATTAAGAATTTCACAAGCATTGTTAAGAAGAGTTTCAAGACAATTCATTGAATCACTTGGATGTGTAATTTGTACAAGTTCAATTTTTTCAAACTGATGTTGTCTTATAAGACCTCTTGTATCTTTTCCATAACTGCCTGCCTCTGATCTAAAGCATGGAGTATGAGATGTAACCTTTACAGGTAAGTCTTTTTCATTAAGAAATTCATCTCTAAATAAATTAGTCAAGGGAACTTCAGCAGTAGGAATAAGGTATAGTTTGTCTGAGGCCTTAAATAGATCTTCTTCAAATTTAGGTAATTGGCCGGTTCCAGTTAATGATTCTTCGTTTGCCATAAACGGAACATAATATTCTTTATAGCCATTATTGATGGCGCAATCGATCATGAAGGATATTAACGAGCGCTGCAGTTTAGCTAAATCTCCTTTCAAAACAGCAAATCTTGATCCAGATAATTTTGCAGCTAATTCGGTATCTATTTTTTTTGTAATCTCTAAATGATCTTGAGTGTTATTAGTTTTAATTTCACCATGTTGACTTATAACTTTATTATCTTCTTCAGATGATCCTATTGGAACAGAATCATCTGGAATGTTTGGCATATCTAACAACAAACTATTTAACTTGCTTAAGACTTCTTGAAGGTCAGCATCTTTGTTCTCTAAATCAGAATTTTTTTCATCTATAATCTTTTTTAAATCTGAAGTATCTTTACCTGAAGCTTTTAGCTTTCCAAATTCTGACGAGAGTTGTTTTCTTTCAGCTTGAAGACCTTCTACATCAACTTGAAGCTCTTTCCTTGAATCATCTAAAGATTTAAAAGAAGATTCATCTAGATCATATCCTCGCTTTTTTAACGCAATTTTTATGTCTTCTAAATTATCTCTTAATTTTTTAATGTCTATCATTATCTAGCTATTGTTGTCCCAATATATGTAGCAGCAATAGTGATTACTACAGTAAACATTATATATGAAAGCGCATGAATTAAATTTGTATTAGCTATCATAATGGTCTGATATGTAAGAGCGGACATAGTTGTAAAAGATCCTAAAAAACCAATGATAAAGAAGTAATATGTTGTATTTTTTTCTGGCATTGATGTTCCAATTATTAAGCCAATTAGAAAACATCCTACAATGTTTACCAAAAGAACAGAGTATGATGCGGAGTTATTTAAATACCTTTCAAGTAACTCATTAATACCGAATCTTGATACTGCTCCAAGCGCCCCGCCAAATCCAACAAAAAAAATTTTACTTATCATTTTGCTTAGAAAAATTTATTAAATTATCTACATTCAAATTATCTTTATATTTTATTTGTAATTCATCATTATTCAGAAATTCAAAATAGTAAGTTTTATCATCATCAATTAGTTTTAAATTTTTACTGTTAATTTGTTCCAAATTCAATAGCTCTTTGTCAAATCCGTTTTTAATAAAATTTAATAGATTGTTTGAAATGTCTTTATTTTCGATAAATCTTTTTTGATTAAATTCTAAGTCATGAATTTCAACTCCATTTTTATTTATTAAATAAATTTCTTTGAATGGAGATGTAATCTCTATCTTTATGTTATTGTTTAGATCTCTATAAAAAGTTCCATAAGATTTATCAAAACTATTATTTGCACTATTAAAACTTGTTTGAGTGAATTCTAAATTATTTTTAAAGAATCCATTTAAGAGATCTGTTGGATTTGCCGAAATAGTAAAACTTACTAGTAATAGGAAATGTATATATATAAATTTCAATTTAATCTCTTTTAGGGACTAAAACTTCTCTTGAGCCATTTGAACTCATTTCTGACACAAGTCCTGCCTCCTCCATAGTCTCAATGAGTCTTGCTGCTCTGTTATAGCCAATTCTTAATTTTCTTTGAACAGCAGATATTGATGCTCTTCTTGATTCTATAACAAAACTTACAGCCTCATCATATAACTCATCTTGATCCTCTGAGTTACCTATATCGGTACCGGTCCATCCTGGTATTGGTCCTGTATCTTGACTAGATGAAGTTATTTCATCTACATAATTTGGTTCTGCCCTTGATTTCCAGTCATTAACAACTCTATGAACTTCATCATCTCCAACGAAGGCTCCATGAACTCTTACGGGTACACCAACGCCTGGAGGTAAATAAAGCATATCTCCATATCCAAGCAATTGTTCTGCTCCGCCTTGATCTAAAATTGTTCTAGAATCAATTTTTGTAGAAACTTGAAAACCAATTCTTGTGGGTATGTTAGCTTTAATAAGTCCTGTTATGACATCTACCGATGGTCTCTGAGTTGCTAATATAAGGTGAATTCCTGCTGCTCTTGCTTTTTGAGCAATTCTTGCAATTAAATGTTCAACTTTTTTGCCTACCAACATCATCATATCTGCAAATTCGTCAACAACAACAACTATAGATGGAAGTACTTCAAGATATTCATCTTCATCTTCCTTTAAAGGATTAAGGATTTGTTTTCCATTTTTCTCAGCATCTTGAATTTTTTTGTTATATCCTGCTAAATTTCTTACTCCCATCATTGACATTAATTTATATCTTCTATCCATTTCAGCTACACACCATCTAAGGCCATTCGATGCATCTGTCATATCAGTTATTACTGGTGTAAGGAGGTGAGGTATGCCGTCGTATACAGCTAATTCCAACATTTTTGGATCAACTAATATTAATCTCACTTCATCAGGATCAGATTTAAATAATAAACTCAATAACATAGCATTAAGTCCAACCGACTTTCCTGATCCTGTTGTCCCTGCAACTAACAAATGTGGCATTTTCGCTAAATCTACAACAATTGGATTACCAGAAATATCCTGACCAAGTGCAACACTAAGATTTGAGGGAGAGGATTTGAAAGCCTTAGAAGAAAGTATTTCGGTAAGCCTTACCATCTTTCTATTATTATTTGGAATCTCGATACCAACGTATGATTTACCCTCAATGACCTCAACAACTCTGACGCTACTAACGGATAGTGATCTTGCGATATCTTGAGCTATATTTGTAATTTTGCTTGCTTTTGTTCCTGGAGCTGGTTGAATTTCGAATCGAGTTACTACTGGACCAGGTAAAACTGATTCAACGGTGGCTTCAATACCAAATTCTTCAAGTTTAGCCTCAAGAAGTTCTGCAATTTGATTTAATTCGCTCTCGGTTAAGGAGCTGCCGTCATCTAGAGCTCTGTCAAGCAGTTCAGTGCTTGGCATAATAGCTTTTTCTTTTGTATCTTCTTTATCGTTATCTATATTTACTTTTGGTACTTCTTTTAATGGTGATTCATTGTTAATGGGCAAATCACCTTGTTTAAGATCTTGTTTAGTATCCTCAGTATGTTTTTCTTTTATTTGGGGTTCTTTTGAAATTTTAGGCTTTGATGAGGGCTTAACTTTATTATCATTTCCAATTTGCATTGTGGTAACAATTTTTTTTACTTTTACAAAAAAAAGAGTTGCTAAATTTTTTAGACTTTGTGTAAATTTTAATGAAAGTTGAAGGCTAAATTTACCAGAGATGATTAATAGCTCTCCTGTCTTATCAAGAGTTTTTAACCAAGAAAAATTAAAAGCTAATGAGGTTGCAGGTATTAACAATATAACAAGAAAAATCAATGATCCTATGTCACCTATCGAGGAGGACAATGTGGTAATTATTTCTTTACCAATTAAACCTCCAAAGCTATCAAGAAAATAAAAATATCCAATTGAACAAAAACAAATTAATAAAAGTATTGAGCTAAGCAGTCTTACTATGGATTTGTTAAAAGAAGAGTATGGGTCCTCATAAAATAATATTTCAATAGCCCAAACACTACCAATAAGAAGAACTAAATATCCACCGAAACCAAATATTACGAATAAAAAATCTGATATTTTAGCTCCAAGTGGACCACCCAAATTATTTATTGTTTCATTTGAATTTTTATTAAAAAATCCAGAGTCAGAAATGTCATAAGAGACAAGTGAAATAAATATATATAATGAAAATGCAATCAGAAAAAAGCTTAAAAAATTTGAAAGAGTATTTTTTATATATGGAGGCATTTAAGTGTATCTAATTATTAGTCTAATTATAGGCATAAACCATAACAATTTCTTTATATTCAATTATAATTCATGAGATGTCTGAGAATCATAACAAATTAATAATTTTAGGATCTGGTCCTGCTGGTTATGCTGCTAGCATTTATGCTGCTCGAGCAGGATTAAATCCAATAATTATTGCTGGTATGCAAGAAGGAGGTCAATTAACTACAACAACTGATGTAGAAAATTGGCCAGGCGACAGTGACGGTCTTCAAGGTCCAGAATTAATGGAACGCATGAAAAAACATGCACAAGAGTTTGATGTTGAAATAATTAATGATCACATAAATGAGGTTTCATTAACTGAAAAACCATTTATTTTAAAAGGTGTTAATGAATATAGTTGTGACTCTCTAATTATTGCAACTGGTGCTAGTGCTATGTATTTGGGTCTTCCGTCAGAAAAAAAATATCTTGGTAAAGGTGTTTCTGCATGTGCAACATGTGATGGTTTTTTTTACAAAGATCAAGACGTTGCGGTGATTGGTGGAGGTAATACCGCAGCTGAAGAGGCATTATATCTCTCAAATATATGTTCAAAAGTTTACTTAGTTCATAGAAGAGATGAGCTTCGAGCAGAAAAAATTCTTCAAGATAGAATCTTCAAACAAGAAAAAGAAGGAAAAATAGAAATTTTATGGGACACACAACTAGCTGAGGTTTGTGGTGATGATATGGGAGTAACATCAATTAAACTCGATAATAAAGGTAATGAGATCACAAAAGATGTTATGGGTGTCTTTATTGCAATTGGGCATAAGCCAAATACTGAAATATTTGAGAAACAGTTAGAAATGGATAATGGGTATATCATTATTAAATCTGGATTAAATGGCTCTGTGACTAGCTCTTCTGTAGAAGGTGTTTTTGCTGCTGGAGATGTATCAGATCAAATATACAGACAAGCAGTTACTTCAGCAGGTTTTGGATGTATGGCAGCTCTAGATGCTGAAAAATATTTATCTGAATCATAATATGAAATTTAAAGGCTATCTTGTTAGAGAAAAAGATGGAGTTTTTAGTGGTTCAATAGAAGATATTGATTCGCCAAAACTTGAAGAAGGACGAGTATTAATTAAGGTACATTATTCATCTTTGAATTATAAAGATGCGCTGGCTGCGTCAGGAGCAAAAGGTGTAGCATCATCGTATCCGTTTGTACCTGGGATAGATATTGCTGGAGAAATAATTGAATCATCTACTTCAGATTTTTCTAATGGCGACAAAGTTATTGCAACTGGATATAAAATTGGAATGTCAGAATTTGGAGGTTTTGGAGAAATTGTTCATCTTCCAAGCGAATGGGTAATTAAAATGCCATCAAATTTAGATTATATAAAATCAATGTCTTATGGAACTGCTGGTATCACAGCAGCAGCTTGTATAAAAAAAATTGTTGATGGTGGTTGTTCAAATAAACTTCCAGCTCTTGTATCTGGTTCGACTGGTGGTGTTGGATCTATAGCGGTAGGTATTCTTGCAAAAATTGGATATGAAGTTCATGCAATTTCGGGAAAATCCTCACAAGTTGATACTCTTAAAATGATGGGAGCTAATGAAATATTAGATAGAAATGAATATATGTCAGATCCTATTAAGCCCATGGATAAAGCTCAATACTCTGCAGCGGTAGATACTGTTGGTGGTGATGTTTTATCTAAAATGCTAACTATGATTGCAAACCATGGTGTTGTTTCATGCTGTGGAAATGTTGCTGGACCAAAATTCTCTTCATCTGTATTTCCTTTTATATTGAGAGGAATTCAGTTATGTGGAATTGATTCGGCAGAATCGTCTTTAGAACTAAAAAAAGAATTATGGGAGTTATTATCGAACAAATGGTCTTTAGATCTTTCAAATCAAACAAAGATTGTTAAAATTTCTGAAGTTGGGAAAGAGATTGATAAAATTCTCAAAGGTGATCAAATTGGCAGAGTGGTTATAAAACATGGAGATTAAATATGAAAGATGATTACGAAGACTTTTATGAGTCAGAAGAAGCAAATCTAGATAGTAAAAGCGATGCTAAGGTTATTTTCTTTCTTATTATTGTTGCTGTTATTGCAGTGACTTATTGGGTGGCAGCTCAATAAACTATCTTGGCTTCATCCTCATACCTGAGTCCAATCTAATTGTCTCACCATTAAGGTAGGTATTTTCAACAATATGAACTGCTAAATCTGCAAATTCATTAGGTTGCCCAAATCTGTGAGGAAATTGAGTGGATTCTAATAGTGGATCTCTCACTTTATCGGGAGCCAATTGCATAAGAGGTGTATCAAAAATTCCTGGCGCAATAGTACACACTCTAATAGAGTGTCTTGCCAAGTCTCTTGCAGCAGTTATAGTTAATCCAATTACACCAGCTTTTGATGCACTGTATGCTGATTGTCCAATTTGACCCTCTATACCAGCAATAGATGCTGTATTAATGATTACGCCCTTTTCACCCTTATCATCTGGATCATTTTTATCCATTAATTCTGCGGCTATTCTCATTACATTAAAAGTACCAACAAGATTTAAATTAACTATAAATTGGAAAGCGTCCAAGGGATGTGGCGCCTCTTTTCCTAGTATTCTTCCAGGGTATCCAGTACCAGCACAATTAACGGCAATATGAAGACCTCCAAAATTTTCTTTTATTTTATTTACTGCCTCAACTACAGGATCTTCTTTCATGATATCAGTGGAGATAAACATAACTTTATCCTCACCTAAAGTTTTTATTATCTCTGAGGCCTTTTCTTCATTTATATCTAATATTACTGCTTTTGCACCTTTGTCTACATAAGCCTCAACGGTTGCTTGACCCAATCCAGATGCCCCACCTGTTACTAACGCTACTTTATTATTAAGATCCATGTGTTCTCCTAAAATTACATCAAAATTATAACTTTTTTTTTATAAAAAATAATAATTCTATTATTGGCACATAAATTGCATAAGTATTAGTAAGTATATTTAAAAGGAGATTTAAATGAAAAAATTAATACTTTTAATGACAATGGTTTCATTGCCATCATTTGCTTCTGTTAGTGCAAATGTTAGCTTTGCAAGCGATTATATTTGGAGAGGAATGACACAATCCGATGGACCTGCTGTTCAAGGTGGATTTGATTATGCTTCTGATGGTGGTTTCTATGCAGGACTATGGGGATCAAATGTTAACTTTAACGACGGTGCTGGTTCAGAGCTAGATCTTTATTTTGGATATGGATTTGAAATTGGTGGTGTTGGTATAGACATAGGTTACATTCAGTACAGATATCCTGAAAATGATACCGATCTAGATTTTGAAGAAATCTATGTTGGTTTGAGTATGGGTGACCTTGGCCTTACGTATGCATCAGGTGTCGATGGTGCTCCAGATTACACCGAAGTTTCATATGGTATAGGACCAGTAGGTGTTTCTTATGGTCAATATGATGACTATGGAGATAACTACGCGATATCTTATGGATTTTCATGTGGATCTTATGATTGTGCATTTGCTTACTCAGATTTTTCAGATGATGGATACGGTGCAGATGAAGATGCATTTGTATTCTCAGTATCTGCGAGCTTATAAGATTTATGAAACTTGTAAGTGCAATAATCAAACCTTTTAAGCTTCAGGAAGTTAGAGAAGCCTTAGTTAATGCAGGTATAGAAGGACTAACAATTACAGAAGTTAAAGGTTATGGAAGACAAAAAGGACATACAGAAATGTACAGAGGTGCAGAATATTCTGTTGATACATTACCAAAAATTAAGCTAGATATTCTTGTAGAGGATGAAAACATGAGCAATGTTGTTGATGTAATTACAAAAACTGCAAATACAGGAAAAATTGGTGATGGAAAAATCTTCATATCAAATATCGAAGATGTAATAAGAATCAGAACTGGTGAAACAGGTTCTGATGCTATCTAAATAAGGAGAAAATATGGAAGAAATTAAATTTGCATTAGATACATTTTATGCCGTTATTGCAGGTGCATTAGTTATGTGGATGGCGGCAGGATTTACTATGCTTGAAGCTGGTCTAGTTCAAAAGAAAGATGTATCTGAAATTGTTACTAAAAACCTAGGGTTATATTCAATAGCATGTATTATGTACTTGATTTGCGGGTTTGCCCTTATGTATTCAGGTAGCAGTTCGTTTTTTGGACTATTTCCTGGCATTGATACCTCATGGGGTCTATCAACTTCTACTGAAGCAGATCCTATTATGTATGGAGCAGAAGGCTCAATATCAGATGGTGATTTTGTTGGTTACTATTCTCATCAAGCTGACTTCTTTTTCCAAGTAGTTTTTGTTGCTACTGCGATGTCAATTGTTTCAGGAGCAGTTGCTGGAAGAATGAGATTACTGCCTTTCTTTTTATTTGCTGTTGTATTAACTGGTTTTATTTATCCTACTCAAGGTTTTTGGAACTGGGGTGGTGGATTTGAAGGAATGGGTATTTCATATTCCGACTATGCTGGTTCAGGTACTGTACACTTATGTGGTGCCGCAGCTGCTTTAGCTGTAGTAACCGTCTTAGGACCTAGAAAAGGTAAATACAATTATGATGGTTCTGTTAACCCAATGCCTGGATCAAACATACCGATGGCTGCACTTGGTGCATGGATCTTATGGTTGGGTTGGTTCGGATTTAATGGTGGTTCAGAATTAAAAGTTTCTGAAGTTAGTAGTGCTACTGCAGTAAGCCAAGTATTTTTAAATACAAATATGGCTGCAGCTGGAGGTGTTGTAGCAGCTTTGTTACTAAGTCTTGGTTTAACTGGCAAAATGGATGTAACTATGGCTATCAATGGCGCTATTGCAGGTTTAGTTTCAATTACTGCTGATCCTCTAAGTCCAAGTGGCGGAACATCCGTTATCGTCGGAGCGATTGGAGGAATAATAGTTTACTTCTCTATTTTATTTTTAGAGAAAAGAGGAATCGATGACCCTGTAGGCGCTATATCTGCTCACGGTGTTGTGGGTATTTATGGTGTTCTTGTAGTAAGTTTAACTGGTGGAGCTGATTTCCTTGGCCAACTTACTGGTGTTGTTATGATTGCTGCATTTACATATGTTGCTAGCTACGGTGTAGTTAAGTTAATTGATAGGATTATGCCAATTAGAGCAACTGATGAAGAACAAGATCTAGGTCTAGATGTTACAGAGATAGGCATAGAAGCTTATCCAGAGTTTAAATAATTTAATTGTAATGACGTTCATAGTGCTCCCCCAATAACTAAGTCATAACATTAAATTTTTAGAGAAGGGTTACAAAAGTAGCTCTTCTCTTTTTTTTGCACAAATATCGTGCAAATAACTATTTTTATATTGGCATAGATATTGCATGTATTTATATATATTTTGGGAGCATTTATGAGACCTTTTTTGTTATCACTATCATTT
Organism: uncultured SAR86 cluster bacterium; assembly: GCA_902630885.1. Taxonomy (GTDB): domain Bacteria; phylum Pseudomonadota; class Gammaproteobacteria; order Magnimaribacterales; family D2472; genus SAR86A. Next base: position 54,675 of record CACOWI010000007.1, read on the forward strand.
GCATTTTTTTCATTTAATTTATCTGCTGACAATTTAAATTCGGGTGACACATCCTGGATATTAACCTCAACGGCTCTAGTTTTGTTTATGACATTGCCTGGATTGGCACTTTTCTATGGTGGCTTAGTAAGATCAAAAAATGTTCTTTCTGTGCTAATGCAGTGTTTTTCTATTGCATGTTTGATATCAGTTTGTTGGGTCGTTTACGGATATAGCTTGGCATTTAAAGGTGATGGAGCCTTTATTGGTAATTTAAGTGCCATTTTCTTAAATGGAGTTGAAAGAGATTCTATGAGTGGATCTTTGCCTGAATCTGTATTTGTTACATTTCAAATGACTTTTGCAATTATCACACCAGCACTTGTGGTTGGAGCATTTGCAGAAAGAATGAAATTTTCTGCAATGTGTATTTTTTCAGTTGTATGGTTCACCCTTGTTTATCTTCCAGCTTGCCATATGGTTTGGGGAGGTGGTTATTTAGGCAATAAAGGAGTAATTGACTTTGCAGGTGGTCTTGTAGTTCACGCTACTTGTGGACTTGGAGCATTAGTTGCAGCAATCTACTTAGGAAAAAGAAAAGGATTTAATGTTTCCCCTCTTCCTCCTCATAACAGAACAATGGTAATGATAGGTGCCTCAATGCTATGGGTTGGATGGTTTGGATTTAATGCAGGAAGTGCTGTTGCAGCAGATGGATCAGCTGGCATGGCTATGCTTGTTACTCACATCAGTGCTGCTGTAGGAGCCTTAACATGGATGGGAATTGAATGGATAAAGTCAGGTAAAGCCACTATCGTAGGTATTTCAACTGGTATGGTTGCTGGGTTAGCAACTATCACGCCTGCCTCAGGAACAGTAGGTCCTGCTGGAGCTTTATTGATTGGGTTATTGGCAGGATCTGTATGTTTCTATGCAACGCAAATGGTCAAATCATATTATGAGATTGATGACTCTCTAGATGTATTCCCTGTTCATGGTGTTGGAGGTATGCTTGGTATAGTTATGCTTGCAATAGTAGGAAATCCTGACGGATTTTTAGGTTCTGGAGCTGCGGGTATATCTGAAGATGGTGCATTTGCTCAATTACTCCTTCAGTTAGAAGGAATATTTGTTATAGGACTTTGGACTATTATCGCAACCTATATCATTCTTAGATCTATAAATATGTTTACAACAATTAGGGTGTCTAATGAGGCAGAAGAAGAAGGATTAGATATTAATGAACATAATGAGCATGGTTACAGCCTATAAAACAGAATTAGAATATTGATTCAGTAAATAAGGTCTCATATCTTCTGGTATTAGATTCATTCTTCCTTGAAGGTAATCTATTGCTTCATTAATTTCTTCAGGTGGGTATTCAGCTCCATGATTTAGTTTTCCTTGTATTACTGCAGCTGCATGATTGGTAGGATGCAAAGTATATGATTGTTTTATAGCATGAGTAATTTGATCAGAACATTCTTCATATGAATTATTGTTGAAGTGCATAACCTCACCAATGTTTAAATTTACATTTCCTTTATATCCATTTATTCCTTGAAATATACTTTCCATATCCTCTTTTCTTTCCTTTATATATTTTTGGTTGAGATCTGTTAAGTACATCTCTTTTGCTTTAAGAAGATCGTTAGGATCTTTTTCATAAGATATTGAGACTGGAATCACATTTAAACTATTAAGGTAATCATTAATAGGTAATTTCTTTCTTGCATTTAAATGTATCATTTTAATAACGGATGGATCTGTATAATCGTTACCGTCTTTAGATCTTCCTTGTTTTTGCGCAATCCAAATAGACTCATTTTTATTGATTATCGAATTGAATATAAACTCTGATGCTAAATTTAAGCTTTTATAAATATCTCTTTTTGATTTATCGCTTCTATCAATAATAAAACTTTTATTTAACCGCATTAGATCAGAGGCCCACTTCTCGCTTAATAGATTATTTCCAACTGCGTTATAAGTCGTCTTATATTTATTTTGATGTAAGGCTAAATTAAGCAATGCAGAATCCAGAGTTATATCTCTATGATTTGCTATAAAAAGATATCCTTTTTTTGAGTCTAGGTTTTCGATGCCTGATACTGAAAATTTTTTGATTGAATTGTTAATCACTTCAGAGACAACTGCTTCAAAAGCATTTTGATACTCATTTACACTTTTTATGTTTTTTATTCTAGACTTAATAACTAAGCTAAGAATCTTTCTAGAAAAAGGTAAATACCTGATTTTATTGAATCTACCTGTAGAAAATAACATTTTTAAAAATCTTCTATTATTGGATAGATTTATCAAAACTTGATGAACTTCATCATCATGATATGGCCTTATGGAATCAAATTTTTTCACAGAAATATTTAACTTCTTATTTAAGAGATATATTTTACAATATTAACGTATACAATATCGATCAATGAAAACTTATCTAGAATATGATGGTCTTGAAGTATTGGCCCACAGAGGAGGAGCTGAAGAAGCAGCAGAAAATACTCTTGAATCATTTGAATACTCAATATCTTTAGGTTGCAAATTCATTGAAACCGATGTGCAAGTATCATCTGATGGAGTTCCATATATTTTTCACGATAATGATCTTAAAAGGATCTGCGATATATCTGCCAAATTTGATAGCCTATCCAGTAAAGAAATTGATAATTTAAGAATATTTGGTGATTATAAGATTCCTAAATTAATCGATGCTTTATATTCATTCCCCTCAACTTCATTCCAAATAGACTTTAAAACAGATGAGGTTGTAAATCCTGCATTAGAAGTAATTTCAAAATCAAATGCTTCAGAAAGAGTCTGTGTAGCAAGCTTCAATAGCGATAGATTAAATAATGTAAGATCAACTCATCCAAATTTGTGCATATCAATGGGTCCAAAAGAGGTTGCAAAAATACTGCTATCAAGTTTTGGTATATATAGAGGAACTGTGCCCGGTGACTGTCTTCAAATTCCTATATCGTATTATGGTGTTCGGATTGTTACAAAGAGGTTTGTTAACTACCTCAAATCAAAAGAACTTAAAATTATGGTTTGGACAATTAATGATGTTAAAACGTTCAAATATTTAATCGATCTTGAAGTTGATGGAATAATAACTGATAGGCCAAAGCTTCTATTTGAAACACTCAAAAAATCTTAAAGATATTTTTTTATAAATCTGGTAATAACAGCATACATAGGAATAATTATTGCAGTTGTAATTAATAATTCTATGGTATTTGAATAATCAAGCATGCTTCTTATAAAAGGCGCTATCACAAATGCTGTTATAGCTCCTAAAATACTATAAAAAATAATAGACTTTGCGCTAAATAGTTTCATCAGTATCAACAAAATATAAAACAATAATACCCAGTATAAATAGAATTAACAGTGGTAGTAACATTAAAGTAGTATCTTTAAATATTGCTAAGAAAATTCCTATAAGTGCAGGTCCAATAAATGCTGCAGCCTTTCCAAAAGTATTAAATATTCCAAAAAATGCTCCCGCTTTATCTGATGGTATCAATTTGGCAAATAAACTACGAGAGCTTCCTTGAATACCGCCCTGAATAAATCCTATCAATCCTGCAAGAATGTAAAATTCAACTCCATCAGATAAATTAAATGAATATAAAATTAATATAATATAAATAATAATTGTTATATTTATTACAATTTTATCCCCATATTTTTCAGCAACAAATGCCCACATTAATGTTGATGGAAACGCCACAAATTGAACAAGGATAAGAGCAATAATTATTGAGCTTGTATCAAGACCTAAATTCAGTGCAAATGTTGATGCAAGTGCAATTACAGTATGAACACCATCGATGAATAGAAAAAAAGCTATCAAGAATATAAATGCATTCCTATACTCTGAAACGGATCTAAGAGTGTTTATAAAATTTTTAAAAGAATCTTTGAGAACATTTTGTGATGAATTAATTACTCTTTCTTTATAAGTTATTGATAAAGGCAATAAAAATATTGTCCACCAAACAGATACAGTTATAAATGACCATCTTATAGCATCGGCTTGAGACTCTAATCCAAACATTTCAGGATAAAGACTCATCAAAGCATTTACTAAGAAAAGTAACCCTCCACCAAAATATCCCCATGCATAACCATAGCCAGAAATCTTGGAAAATAAATCAGGTGATGCTATCTGAACTAGAATTTTGTCGTATAGAACATTTGATGCAGAAAAAAAATAATTAGCTATACCAAAAAAAACCAATGCATAGAGCCAAGCTCCGACTTGAAGAAAAAAAAGCAGTCCAACACAAATAATGGATATTGAAACCATTGATATAAACATTAATTTAGTAGATTTACTTATATCTGTAATAGCGCCAATTAAAGGTGCTGTAAATAACAAAGTTAAATTTGAAATTACAAGGGTCCAGCTTAAATATTCTGCAGATAAGGTAGAATCTATATTAGATGCCCAATATTGATTGTAAAAAATAGGAAAGAATGCCGCTAAAACAGTAGTTGCAAAAGCTGAATTTCCCAAATCATAAGATATCCAAGCTTTAATTTCTTTAGATAGTTTTGAATTACTCAAGATTAAATAGTTATGAACTTTTAAACATTTTATCTTAAAAAATCATTTGAAAAAGTATTAATTTTTGATATATTTTTTTTAAGGGGATACATAATGGACGATGCACTTACTTTAAAGTATGGTTCCTACTTCGCAATAGGGATCGGAATAGTGATATTTTTACTTGGCCTAGGCGCTTATATTTATTTTTAACCTGGCGGCCAATTAAGAGACCTTCCTGATAGAAGGTGAAGATGAAGGTGAAAAACACTTTGTCCTGCCTTGGCTCCATTATTTATTACCAATCTAAAGGTTTCATCTAATTCAAGCTGTTTGGCTATTTTGCCAGCAACTAACATTAAATGGCCTAATATGTCCTGATCTTCAGTTGATGCATCAGACAATTTAGGAATTACTTTTTTTGGAATAATCAATAAATGAGTGGGTGCTTGGGGATTAATATCCTCAATTACAATAGAAATATCATCTTCATAAATAATTTCAGCAGGTATTTCTTTATTTATAATTTTTTCAAATAAGGTTAACGACATTTTAAATGAAGGTTCTAAAGAATCTAAATCCAATATAAAAAATAGCTGCAGTCATTAATATAGCCAAAAATATGATTAATAAATCTCTCAAGGTTTGTAAAAACCTTCCTTGCCTACTAGCTTTGATCAATTGATATAACAGATATAAGATCGCTATTGAGCTTACTACCAATATAAACATACTTAACATATTTTTATCCTATTAAAGATCCAACACCGCTTACCAGTAATGCAAGAGCAATTCCCCAACACGAGCATGCAACGACATCAGCAATGTAAAATCTTACAGCTTTTAGATCAGAAATACCAAGCAAAAAAGGAACAATTGGTCTTATGGCAGGAACAAACCTTCCCAAAATTACAGTATATTGTCCTGTTTTATCCAAAAATTTTTGAGCTCTTTTTATTGTCTTTTCTCTTTTAGAGATAAATTTAGTTGCTAATAAGCTAGGTCCAACCGTTTTCCCAAAAAAGAAACCTGAAACATCTCCTAAGTGAGCACCAAGCATTGCCACCATCACTATTGAATATAAAGGTAATAACTCCATATTGAAAACAAAAATGCAAACCGAAAATAAGATAGCACTTGAAACAATAATTCCAGATAAAATGAATGATTCCATAAAAGCAAACATGAAAATAGCAATCCAAGCTAATTCATTATTGTTACTAAGAAAAGACTCTATATTCTCAAACATATGTAATTAAAAAAGATATTTTACTTCAATATATTTAAGGTGTGATATAAATTAAACTAATTAATTGCTTATGAAAAATATAGAAGAATTTGAAGTTAAAGTATCTGAAAAAGATATTGATTTACTAAATAAAAAGATAGATCTAACAAGATGGCCTGATGAAATAAATCATAGATGGTCTCATGGAACGGATCTTAATTTCTTAAAAGAACTAACAAACTATTGGCGAAATGAATTTAATTGGCGAGATCATGAAAAGAAGATTAATGACATTGGTAGCTACAGATATACAACTAAGTCGGGACTTAAACTTCATTTTCTTCATTCAAAGTCAAAAAAAGACAATGCTATTCCACTAGTAATGACTCATGGATGGCCTGGAAGCATCCAGGAATTTTTAAAAATAATACCAATAATTCAAAAAAACTCTGATATACCAATTGATATTATTTGCCCTTCTCTGCCAGGATTTGGATTTTCCGATAAACCAAAAGAAGTTGGTATGGATTCCAAACAGATTGCTATTTTGCAGCATGAGCTCTTAATAGCTCTTGGATATGATAAATATATTGTTCAAGGTGGTGACTGGGGAGCTACCATAAGCAAATGGATGGCTGAACTTTATCCAAATCATTGTATTGGCATTCACCTTAATATGATTATTGCTTGGCCACCTGCTGATAAAGATCCATTAGAAAATACCTCACAAGAAGAACAAAAATTAATGGCAAATTATGAAAAATATAAAGAACAAGGAGTTGGATACTATGAGATACAAAAAACAAAACCACAAACACTTGGTTATGGCTTAAATGACTCTCCTATTGGACTGGCTGCCTGGATTGTAGAGAAGTTTTATGGCTGGTTTGATGGTGAAGAGAATAAACTAGTTGTTTCAGATGATGAAGTTTTGGCAATAGTTTCTTTATATTGGTTTAGTGAATCAATAACTTCATCAACAAGGTTGTATAAAGAAAATGGAGACTTAGGATTTTCTTTTGAGAACATAAAGCAACCTATGGCAGGCGCAGTTTTTGAAAGAGACTTGATTGCACCTCCAAGAGCATGGGCTGAAGAAATCTATAATGTAGTTCAATGGAATACTCACAAAGGTGGACATTTTGCAGCCTTAGAGCAACCTGAGTCACTTTCGGCAGATATTATTGATTTTATTAAAAAGTTAAATATTGTTTAATTTCTGAAAGAGATAATAATTTAAAATTCTCTTTAGGTATGGTATTTTCACCAGTATTTTTTCCGTCTTGCACAACCAATAAGCCCTCTGCAAAATCGCTATTTAAAAAAGAGTTAACAATTTCTAAACCATCGGTATCTGAAACCCCATCAATAGAATTGTTTTCTTTTATTTGGAAAGATCCAACATATGCATGTGGTTCAGTTCTATCATATATATTAAATGTATTATTACCTTGTGAAGATGCAATGAGGTAACCGTTAGTTTGCGATGTTTTTAATATTGCTAATCCTTCAGGATCTCCAACAATATTCCCACTTCTATCATCAATTCTAATCTCATTACTAAGCTCCAAGTCTTTTGTAAGAGAATAGGATCTTAATACACCTCTTTGGTTTTCTTCAGAAATAAAAAGTTTTTTATTTTCATCATCTATGGCGCAACCTTCTGATTCTGAAGCATTGTTATTATTAAAAGTGTTTACGAAGTTAAGATTGTTTTCAGAAAACTTCCATAGCCTTACCCTAGGCCCTTTTGCCTCTGTAACAAATGAAATAAATTGACCATCAATCAAGCCTGCGCATACTCCGTACGCAAGAAAGTTAACCTCATCAGAATAGTGAGGCGTTTCATCCACACTAAAACTGCCTTCTTTTGATTTTTTATGCAAATAAGAGTTCTTATATTTCCATAAATATATTTTATTTGTTGATGTATCAGTTCCAACTATATATGTTCTGTCTTTGAAAGTCCTTAAATCAATATTGTTTATGCTTCCAGACTCAGAAAAGCCAATAATTTCCCCTTTTAAGTTGTATGAATAAATACCATTATATTTATCAGTCCCAAATATTATTGATAAGCCTGGATTTGCCTCATTGAACCAAATTGCTGGATCATCTGCGTTTCCATTTATCTTAACTTGGGGTGTTTCAAATAAAGCAGAAACCGAAAATTCCTTTGCGGCATAAACATTAACATTAATAATAAATACGAAAATTATTAACAGTAGATTTAATTTTTTAATCAACATTCAATTATTTTGATTGATTAACCCAATTTAGAATATATGCATACGCTGCTCTATTGGCCTCAATTTTACCAACTTCGTTTAAGATACCGCTTTCTCTTGTGTTAAGAGAGAAAATTGAAATAATTATTTGTGTAAATACTCTAAAAACTCCATCGTTATTAAAGAACACTGGAAGTTCTATATTTCTTTCTATAAATTCTTGAACACTGGATGACAGTTCATGAAAAGGCTCTTTAGTAACTGGTAGTGATGTTGTATTTGATAAAACTAATTGTTGTGCAGCAATTGAAGATGAAAAATAATCATAAATAATTTCAACAGTTCTCAAGACGATTACTGACAGTTCAGCTGTATTTATATCCGATGATCTTTTAGAAAAATCTTTTGATAATTCAATAAAATATTTAGTTGCTAATGCAGCTTTAATAGCTTCAGGTGTTTGAAAAAATTTATACGTTGAAGTTCTTTTTAAACCTGAAACTTTTGATATATTTGCAATTGTGACTGAATCAATACCATTCTCTAACAGAATATTTTCAGCAGTAGTTAATATGACTTCAATTCTTTTTCTACTTCTTTCCTGTTTAGGGGCTTGATCCATAAATTTATTATGGACAAATGTTGAGAAAAGTAAATCAGATTGATGTAAAAAGGGGCTATAAACCCCTTTTACAAATTAAAACTTATATTCAAAACCTGCAGATACATATTCTGCATTCTTAGATGTTTTATCACTCTCTAAATCTGAATAGTGAAAAAAGATCTTAGCAATTTTAGATATTTTATAATCGTATCCGATTGAGTTTTGCTTACCAGATTCTAACTTTATATCTGAGCTAGCTGTCTGAAGATAGAAACTGCCCTTATCTGATACTTTCTTTTTAAGACTTAAAAGATGACCATTTTCAGATACTCCAGTAGAGGTTTTTTCAGATGATTGATACATCAAACCAACATCAATACCAATTGATTCTATTGGAAACATTGTTGTAAATCTTGTACTGTCATACCCCTTTCCGTTTGAATCTAAAGCAAACGCCAATTTTACAGATCCGGTTGAGTAATTAACTGAATAGGATTCAAAGGTTCCTGTTGATTGGCTAATAGAGTTTATAGTTACTTTTAGGCCATCAATTAGTTCTGGTGTTGTATACGCAACAAAACTATTCATCCTATTTTCACCTTGGAATAAATATTTAATATCTGCTCTAGTGTCATTAAATAAATCAACTTTTAATTGTGCAACTTTAAAAGCAGTATCATGCGTTCCAGCAAACAGTCTTCCAAAATTTCCTTCTAGCGCTAAAAATGTGTTTCTTTCTTTGAAGACTTTTTCTCCATCAGCTCTAAACCTTCCATCAGTTGGATCAATCTCATTTTCAATTTGAAAAGAAATTTTTAGACCATCGTTAATATCAAACTTACCTTTAACACCTAATCTTGATGCATTGTTTTTAAAATCTGTATCTGTTTTAGAGTCTTTATCAGTGCTTTCATAACTAGTATTTATCTTTCCGTAAAATGTAATATCAGAAAGTAGATCTGAAGAAAAACAAAAAACAGCTAGAGTAGAACTTAAAAGCTTAAATATTTTCATTTGGATTTAAACCCCAAAAACTGTCTTTAATATAAAATAAAATAATATTGTTAGACTTGCTCCAGCTGGTATTGTTACAACCCAAGAAAGAACAATTCTTCCAATAGAACCAAGATCTAAATGAGAGACACCTTTTGCCAATCCAACTCCTATTACTGCACCTACTAATGTATGTGTTGTTGATATTGGAAATCCTATATAAGTTGCAGCTACAACTGTTGATGCTGCCGCCATTTCTGCAGAAAAACCAAGACTAGGTGTTAAATGAGTAATCTTGCTGCCTACTGTCTTAATTACTCTTCCACCGAGCATTGCCAATCCAAAAACAATACCTATACCACCTATTAATAATACCCATGGACTGACAGCTGCCTTAGCACCTATTGCACCTTCTGAGGCAACACTTATTATTGCTGACATTGGTCCAATAGCATTTGCAACATCGTTTGATCCGTGTGCAAAGGCCATTGCTGAAGCAGTTACTATCATTAGAATAGCAAAAGCTGATTCGACACCATATTCTTTAATTTTATCTTTATTTAAATTTAATAAAATTGCAGTTACGATTGTTACAACTACTCCAAAACCTATAGTAACTAGAACAACTTCGTTGTCTGTTAGTGGTAAGCCTACATGCTTCAATCCTTTTCTTGCAGTTACTAAACCTATAATTACTGCTACAAAAAACCCATAAAAAGGTATCAAAGATACTGCTGCTTGTTCTGGATCTCTTCTGTCTAAAATTAATTTTTTAGCACTTAAGAAAATTAAAAATGCCATAGTTCCAGATACAGCGGGAGAAACAACCCAACTAGCAGCGATAGTTCCAACTTTACCCCAAGAAACTGACGCAAAGCCCATAGAGATAATTACAAAACCTACTATCGAACCCACAATTGAATGTGTTGTTGAAACTGGCCAACCCTTTGAGCTAGCTAATAGTAACCAGGTAGCAGCAGCAAATAATGCTGACATCATACCGATTATAAAAATATTTTCTTGTCCAATATATAAATCTGGTGAGACTATTCCTTTTCTTATAGTTGAGGTGACCTCACCACCTGCTAGATAAGCTCCAAGAAACTCAAAAATAGCTGCTATAAAGACTGCTTGTCTAAATGTAATAGCTTTACTTCCTACAGAAGTTCCCATAGCATTAGCAACATCATTTGCTCCAATACCAAAAGCCATAAAGAAACCAGCAAAAGCTGCAATTAACAATATAATCGTCGGGTCTAAAAATAAATTTTCCATGATGTTTTTTGTAATTAATTTACAAGAATTATTTAACCTAAGTAATGTTACAAAAGTGTTACTAAATGATTAAAGTTTTGTAATTTATTTACGAAGTTTTTGTTAAGGAATAGTAAAATATAGTAATAAATAACCAAAAATAATTATGAGTCTTATTTCTTTAGATCAAAGTGAGTACAAAAGTTTAGATGCTAAAGCGTATGATCGTGAAAAAAGAAGATTAAGAATTGAATTACTAAAGCTTCAAGAAGACGTCATTAAAAATAATAGAAAGTTATGTATTATTTTTGAAGGAAGGGACACTGCAGGAAAGAGTACTGCTATTCGATTTTTTTCTGAATATTTAAGACCTCAACACTTTAACTATGTTCAACTTGGCATTCCAACCAAATGGGAATCCTCGCATTGGTTCCAAAGGTGGAAAAAAGCATTACCACGCAGAGGAGAAATTTCGTTCCTAGACCGTTCCTGGTATACACGTGCAATTACAGAACCGATTATGGGTTATTGCTCTGAAAATCAATATAGAACTTTTATGAAAAAAGTTAATAAATGGGAAGATGAACAAATGGATAATGGAATTGAACTAACAAAGTTTTATTTTTCTTTATCTAAAGATCAACAAGAGATACGAATGAAGGCAAGAAAGAATTCAGAATTAAAATATTGGAAGCTTTCAAAAAACGATGAAAAAATTATAACTAAGTGGAATGCATTCACCTTATACAAAGAGCAAATGTTTAATCAAACAAGTACCGATAATAGTCCATGGGTCTCTATCAATTCTAATAATAAGATGATTGCAAGACTAACATCACTTAGATACCTCTTGATTAAAACAGAATATGAAGGCAAAAAGATACTTAAGCCAACTAAATGGTCTAAATCCCTTAACAATTATTCATCCAATTTAGAAGGTGTCCAATTCGATAATCTTTCATATGATCAATTCATGATTATCAGCAAGTACAGTGATAATTCATGAAGATTGCATCAGTTGATATAGGAACTAACGCAGTTAAATCTAAGATTTTTAAAACAACACCTACCTCAATTAAGTATATTGATGGAATTCGCTCACCAATTCGACTTGGTGCAGAAGTATTCAAAAAAGGGAAATTATCTGAAAAAAAACTTAAAGAGTTAACCCATACTTTAAAAAAATATCAAAAAAAATTTATAAAAGACGGGATTGGTCAATATGAAATAGTGGCAACTAGCGCTCTAAGAAATACCTCAAATTCTGAAGATGCAAGAAGATATATAGAAAATAAAATTGAACATCCAATTAGAATAATTTCAGGTCTTGAAGAGGCTCAATTAATAAGTTTTCATCCAAAAGCTCAAAAAGAAAAAAACAAAATGTATGTTGATGTTGGTGGTGGAAGTACTGAGATATATATTTACGACAACTCAATTCATTCAGTTCAATCATTTCAATTAGGCGGTGTTAGGTTGATGCTTAAAAAAGATGAAAAAAATGAATGGCAAAGAATGGATAAATGGTTAAGCCAATTTAGTGATATAAAAGAAATTATAGGAGTTGGAGGTAACATAAGAGCCTTTTTAAATGCAAATAAATCAAAAAAAATGAAAACTGATGATTTTTTAAAAAAATATAAGCATCTAAGAAATCTTAAAATAGAGGAAAAAATTAATGAGTTTGGGTTTGCGAGTGACAGAGCTGACGTTATTGATTTTGCATTAAAAATCTATGAAAGAATTATTAAAAAATTAGACATTAAAACTATACAATCAACAAAATGGGGAGTGTCAGATTCTATTGCAGTTAAAATTTTCCATGAAATTTATTCAAAAAAAATATCAATATATAACGAAAAATGATTTCTCCTTTTGTTTGGCACAGATTATCGGATCAATTATAGCGTTTATAGTTTATAAATTTTTCTTTAAGGATTGATAATAAAAAGCTCTGTAAAAGATCCCTTCTCGTTTTTTGAATAAGTTACTTTACTAAAATCTTTGTTCAGCATTGATGTTATCTCATCTGCAATAGAAATTGATTCTTTTAAATTCATGGTTTCAAAAGAAATTTTTAGGTAATTTTCAATTTTAGCTACCTTAAGATTTTTTATATCTAAATCTATAGAATTATCTAAAAATGATTTTATCTCGGTTGGATCATTTGACTGATTAATCAATGCATTGCTAAGTTGCTGTGCTTTTATAGCAACGTACTCATAATCAGTCTTAGCTTTTTCTAGCCTTTTTGATGAAAAGCTTAAATTTTGCATCGTATTATTAATTGTTAAAAAAACAATAACAGTAACTATGAGAAATGATGCGGCTAAAATTAAATTTTTTTCTCTTGTATTTAAATTACCAAAAAAGTTATTCATTATTAAATCCAATTTTGATTTGACCATTTATTTTATTTTCATTATTTAATATGTCCTCATTAAGGATCTCAATATTGAAGCTTGTTGCTGAATTTTTTAATAAGCGATACTGTAACTCCGGTAAATTAATAAAAGATAAAGTAGCCTCATTTGAATTAAAATCGATTTGAACATTATTTAAAAAGTCGTCACCTATTGATACCAAAAACCCAAAATTTGAGAAATTTGATTTTATATCTTTGGCTTGAACCAAAGACGAAACTGATATTTGTTCTACTAATTGATCCATTTGTATTTTCGGTGTCACAACCTTTTTTGTATTCTTATCTATCGTTTTAAAAATATTGAATGTTTCTGACTCATATATATTGATTTGTTTGTTATTTTGAGCAATAAACACATATGGTAGAGATAAACAGGATACTAATAACAAAATACATAAGTACATCTCTGTCTTAGAAAAACTCAATTTATTGAAGATATTTTTAATTGTAAATTTGAATTTAAATAAATTAGGCAAATCAGATTTCATATTTATTAAGAATTCAGGTACCTTAATATTCTTATTAATGTTAAAAGTTTGTAATTCTTTTATATTTTTATCTGAGAAAACATCTGGATTAAAATCTGGATGAGATGATTTTACTGTATCTAAATACTGTTTAAGAGAATCGTGGTCAATTGATCCACCAGTGCCATCTTTAAATGAAAACAAAAAATTATCATTAAATTCAGTGATGGTATCTTTGTCTGTTTTATTATTTAGAAAATAATCGGGTATTGCGATAACCTTACAATTTAACGAATTTAAAAGATTGTTAATTTTTTTGTAAAGTGATTTATCGATTACAAAGCCATTTTGATCAGAAATAAAAAATTCATTTTTAGAAATATCACTAACTATGTATGTGTCAATCTCAGATATGAAATTCGCTAAATTATTCTGCTTTGATAGATTTTTATTACTTTCGAAAACATAATTTCCAATAATTGATGAGGGAATTAAATAAATAAATGTATCTTTATGTGTTAAAGATTGAAATTCATTAAAATCTAAAAATTTATTTGCTTTTTTAAAATTATCAGAACTTTGATGATAATTTCCGTTACTAAAATCTAGATTATTTGGATATGCAATAATTGTTTTCATTAGATTCCATTATAAATTCTTGAAATAATAAAACCATTATTATTATTTTCATAAATTATTTTGCTTGAGGAAGAAGATGTAAATTCATTAAAAATGATCTCTGTATTGATTTCAAAAATATTTGATAAAAATTTAAGCTCGCCATTTGGATCATTAAAATTTATATTCGGAAAACTCTTCATAAAACTATTTATGTCATCAAAACCAGATAAAGGAATGTTTTCAATAATGTATTCAGCATCTTTGATAGGCAGATTTGGAAAAATAGAACTTAAAAGATATATATCCTCGAAGTCAAGAGTATTCGCATTAAGTGAGATTTTATTTGCTTCAGGCATTGCGCAAAAATGCTTACTGAATATTTCCCAATTAACTTTCTTTACTGCAGGAAGGCTTTTTAATTCATCTACAGAAACCATTAACCTCATGCCTGTATATTCTCTTGGATTATGTAATGGACCAGAATAATAATAGTCTTCTAATCCATAAGCCCTTGGATTTGAATCTTTATCTATCCAATCTATGACTTGATCAATAACTTCTTCAATTAAGTTATTATCAATTTCCTCTAAAAATAGTATTTTTCTTAATGCGGCTGAGGAATTTTTATTTTCTACATATTTACCATCATTTAAGATAACTATTGAATTAATATTAAAACAATTACTTCCATCTGATATTTTTGTAATGACTTCTGCCCCATTTAAATTAAATACAAATGGTTCTTTTAAAATTGGATTATTTTTAGATAATTTATTTGAATTAAATCTCAATTCTGTTTCTATCTTATCTTGTGATAAAGATTCTAAATTCCTAAAAATATTTAAAGATAAAGTCTGAAATTCTATGTATTGAGCTCTCTTGAATGATAAAAAATATTTATTCCCAAATAATATTGCTACTGATGATAATAGTAAAACCATCAGGAGTATTGAAATGAGTACAACTCCCTTATTGCTTGAAGACATAATCAAAATTTGGTTCTATGATCCATATATATTCTTTATCATTTTTTATAAACTCTAGCTTTATTAATTCAGGAATTTTTCTTTGTGTGATCGTATCGACAGGCCATTCTTGATACCACATTTTCTCATGCCAGAATTTTATATCTATTTCAGAAACTTCTTCAATTAAAACTGATTTTATAAATTCATCAGCGTCATATGGATTGGAAGAGTAAAACTGTTTTCTTACTAAGTTATTTTCCTCAAGCACATATTCGACTCTCTTTATGGGAGATGTTTCGTTAGATATTGATTTAATTTTAGTGTTAAAAGCAATCTTATTATCAATATTATTTCCAATAAATGTTCCTTTTATTTGATTTCCATAAAAATCTCTTAATGGCACATTAATTATTTGCCTAATATCTCTTCTTAAAGTTATTGATGAAAAATTTAATTTTCTTGCGGACTGTAGTCTTTCAGATGAGTTAAATTCAGTTTCTAAGGATGATTGAAGGATGTTGGATGAAATTACTGCAATCATTGAAAGAATTACTAATGAAACTAAAACTTCAATTAAAGTAAAGCCCTTACTCATTTTGTATAATATCCATTTATTGAGTAAATGTAGGAATCACTATCAAAACTTTTCACAGAAATTGTATATTCAAAAAATTCGTCATTTGAACTAATATTAATAGTCTCATCCCATTTCCATTTTTGGCCGCCCATAGTCATTTCACCACTTCTTTCAATTGGTCTTGAAGATTTTTCAATGGTATTTATTAATGATATACGATTATTAGCTACTTCCTTTGCAAGATATCTTTGTTCTAAATCAAAGCTTGAGGCTGCTGTCGATAATATGAGATTATAAATTGTTATTACAGAAATACTAAAAATAAAAAGAGCAACTACAACCTCAATTAAACTAAATCCTCGATTAATAACTGATGATTTCATCTTTTATTAATCCATTAGTATTTACAATTATTCTTTGAATGTAATTTGGGTGATATATTTCTAGCCGGCCGCCTGAATTTTCGCCTGAAGGATAAAAAATTAAAGTAGGATAATTAAATCTTTCCTCAACAAGCTCTATAATAGAACCATCTTCAAACTTAAATGTTTTCCGTAATGAGGATATGTCTGTCCAAAAAGCGCTTTTCAAATTTGTATTTAGTTCATTCTTTTCTTGATTTGAAAGGTATTCTGCATATTGAGAATCTGAACTTAGATATAGTCCTATTATACTGCCCGTAACAATACTCTCTTCTGTTAGATATCTAATAGTATTATGAAAAGAATTCGTTTGTTTCTTTACAGAGTCTATAGAGCTAAAGTTGAGAGTAATTAATGTTGTTGCAACTCCAATAATAATTAAAACAACAAGAATTTCAATTAAGGTAAATCCTTTCTTATATGCTTTATTGTTGCATCCAATTTCCGACATCAGCGTCCTCACCTGATCCTCCCTCAATACCATCTGCACCTAAAGTGTATAGGTCATATTTTAAAGATCGTCTTGAAGGATGTTCATAGATATATTCTCTACCCCAAGGGTCTTTTGGAATTGAGGAAATATAACCGCCCTCAGGATATAAAAAAGGATTTTTCAATTCTGAGTGAGGATTTACCAACGCCTCTAAACCTTGAGATGTTGATGGATATGTTAATTCATTGAATCTATATAACTCTAGAGCTTTATTAGTATTTGCCATATCAGCTCTAATTTTTTCAAGATTTGCTCTTTGAAATACTGGATCTACACTTACTACAACAACTGTAGCTAAAATACCCAAGATAACCAAAACAGCCATTAATTCTATTAAAGTAAAGCCTTTTTCATTGTTATTTTTTTTCATATCGCTAACGTATTCATTTGCATTATCGGTATTAGTATAGCCAGAACTATCATCATAATAAATCCGCCCATAAAAATTATTACTATTGGCTCTAAAAGTGATAAAAATACAGCTCTTTTATTTTCAATTTCGGATTTCATGAAATTTGAAACTTTATTAAACATTTTTACAAGATTTCCAGATCTATAACCACTTGAAATAAGTTGTATAAATATGTCTGGAAAAACTCCATCTTGTTTTAAAGCAAAAATGAAATCTTTTCCTTCAACAACGTCATTTTTTGCATTCAAAACTATGGTTGCTAGAAACTGATTGTTAAAAATTTTTGAACATTCTTCCAAAGAGATATCAAGATTAGTTCCTGATGCTAAAAGTAACTCCATAGTACTCGAAAATCGTTCTATTTCAGAATTTAATATAAAGTTTCCTAAAAGCGGTATGCCTAGTATTTTTTTATCAATTAATAATCTGTTTTCAATTTTTTTCACGTAATTTTTGTAAAGGTAATATGTGCCTACTGACAATATGAAAAAAACTAATAATATTGGAACAATATTATTTGAAATGCCAATTAAAAACTTTGTAATAAATGGCAATTCTGCGCCCGCTTTAATAAATTGGTTTACAACCTGAGGTAGCACAAATGCTAATAATGAGATAATAACAATTATAGAAAATCCAATTAAGATTAACGGATAAGTAAGAGCAGATATTACTTTTTGTCTAATTGATGAACTCTCCTCTAAATAGTCTGCTAAT
The DNA here is from genome assembly GCA_902630885.1 of uncultured SAR86 cluster bacterium. Classification (GTDB taxonomy): domain Bacteria; phylum Pseudomonadota; class Gammaproteobacteria; order Magnimaribacterales; family D2472; genus SAR86A. The sequence goes on from CACOWI010000007.1 coordinate 72,633, forward strand.
CTAGAAAATACTATATCGAGATTTCCCGATGAATCTCCAGCCGAAACCATGGATATGTATGTATCTGAAAAAACTCCAGGAAATTTCTTCATTGAATTGCCAAGTCTTTTACCTTGAATAAGGTCATCTTTTAAATTTAACAATATATATACAAGGTTTTTGTTCTGTAGTTGCTTTGAAGTAATATCAATTGCATCAACAATTGGTGTACTAGCTTCGAGCAACGTTGAAAGTTGTCTTGTCATTAAAACAATCTCTTTATCTTTAATTCTTAGAGTTTTACCTAAATTCTTTGATTCAGATATTTTTAATGGTGTAAGTTTAAGATCCTTTACAAGCTTTCTTGCTTCTCTTTCTGAATCAGCGCTCAGGATACCTTTTTTCTTTATTCCAGCTTCGTTTATGGCTGTATAACTATAAGCTGGCATCTTCTTTAATATTATTAACTCTTATTATTTCCTCACAAGATGTTACTCCATCAATAATCAAGTCAATTGATGCTTGGTCAATAGATTGATTATCTTTAAATACATGATCTGCTATTTCATTTTCAGAGTCATTGTTATGAATCATATCTTTTAAAGTTTTATCTACTTGAATGCATTCTGCTATAGCTATTCTTCCCTGATAGCCAGTAAAATTACAATAATCACATCCCTCTGCAGAACATACTGATTTAGTTTTATCCAATCCAAATATATCAATAGATTCTTTAGTTGGTTTATTCTCAGATTTACAATGTGAACATAATCGTCTTACTAACCTTTGTGAAATTATTGTTCTTAAGCTAGAGGCTAGTAAAAATGATTCAATTCCCATGTCTCTTAGTCTTGTAATTGCTGCTACAGCACTATTTGTATGAACTGTAGATAATACAAGATGTCCTGTAAGGCTTGATTGAATTCCAATTTGTGCAGTTTCAATATCTCTCATTTCACCAACCATAACTACATCAGGATCCTGCCTTAAAATTGCTCTTAAACCTTTTGCAAATGTATATCCTGTTTTGGTATTGACTTGTGTTTGACCAATTCCATTGAGGGTATATTCAATTGGATCTTCAACAGTAAGAATATTTTGAGATGAATCACTTAAATACCTTAAACCTGCATATAAAGTGGTTGTTTTACCTGATCCCGTAGGTCCTGTAAAAAGTATTATTCCTTCTGGGTTTTTTAAAGAACTCTTATAGTTGGAAAGAATTTTTTTTGGTAATCCTAAATCATCTATATTTATTTGGGCAGCTTGTTTATCTAAAATTCTTAATACAATTCTTTCACCATATGATGATGGGAGAGTTGATACCCTTACATCAACACTTTTATCTCCAAGAGACAAGGAAACCCTTCCATCTTGAGGCAACCTTCTCTCAGATATATCTAAACCTGAAATAATTTTAATCCTAGAAATAAGAACAGAGGCAATTTTACTGTCTTGCCTTAATATTTCTTTTAAAATTCCATCAATTCGAAATCGTATAATTATAAAATCTTCATATGGCTCAAAGTGAATATCTGATGCTCTACTCTTTATAGCTTGACTTATTACTCCATTAATTAATTTAATAATTGGAGCATCATTATTTCCGCTTAAAAGATCTTCAGTTGCATTGATGCTGCCAGCGAAATCTTGAAGATCAAACTCATCAGATAGTTCTTCAGATAAATTATCTTGATGTTCACTCACAGAAAATGAACTAGTTAGAATTTCATTAAATTCATCAGGTTTGCATAGTTCAAATGTAAAGTTTGAATCTAAGTATCTTTGTATTTCTTTATATAGATTTAGAGAGATTTGTTTAGGTGATGATACTACAATGCCTTTTCCATTTTTAACTGCAATAACTTCATTCTCTTTAACAAAGTCATATGGAAAGAGGTCTGTTATTATATTTTCTTGACCAGGATCGCTCATTACCTACTCTTTAGATTTTGTAAGATCAATAATAGATTTATTATTTTTTAATTCTTGTTCTGCTTTGAAATAATTATATTTTTCTAATGAAATTTCATTAGCAACATCAGAGTTTGTAAGAATAGTTGGCTTTAAGAAAACCATCAAATTTTTTGTACTTGTGCTAGTAGATGAAGATTGAAAAATTCTTCCAAGTATTGGAATAGAACCTAGTAAAGGTACTTTAGATATAACTTCTTGAGTATCTTCGTCAATTAATCCACCTAATACAATAATCTGATTGTTATCAACGAGAACAGTTGTTTCAATTTCTCTTTTATTTGTAATCAAATCCAAACCACTTTGAGCAACTCCAGCAACACCAGAAACGCCTTGTTTTATATTAAGTATTACAGATGCTCCTTCATTAATTTGAGGTGTTATTTCTAGTTCAATTCCAACTTCTTGCCTGGATGTTGTTCTAAATGGATTAGAGTTATTTGTTCCTAAACTCTCTCCAGTAGTAATTGGTATTTCCTGACCAATAAATAATCTTGCTGGTTCATTATCCATTGCGAGAATAGATGGAGTAGATAATATATTTGAGTCTGTATCATCCGCAATGGCATTCAAGATTCCAACAAAATTATCTTCTCCTTTCGTTAGATCACCAAATCCTGCAACTAATCCCTGAGTATTTAATAGAGATGATACTGCAGTCGTTGTTAATGTAACGTCAGTTTCATCATCAGCAGCTCCTGCTATAGCAAGAAGATCTGCACCGGTGCCTGAAAATCTTGTTATACCAACTGGAATACTGTCTTTGTCATTTCCAGAATATATTGCTTCAACACCGAGCCTGGTTGCAGCTTTTTCTGATAAATCAACAACTATAGCCTCTACTAAAACTTGTGCCCTTCTTATATCTAATTTTGATACGATGTTTCTTATAGAATTTAAATTATCTTCAGCTGATGAAATTATAAGAGAATTAGTTTTTTCATGATGCGTAATAACTGTTTTTTTACCTTCAGCATCAGTTATGAAACTTCCTGAGATAGAATTTAGTATTGCAGACAAATCCTCAGCTCGAGCATATTTCAAATAAATCACATCCATTGAATCATTTGAGGTTACGTCTCGATCGAGAGAATTAAGTGTGGACAGAATATTATTAGTTATTAAATCATTTGCAGATAAAATAACAGAATTTGATGGCGTAAATGGGATAGCAACAAATTGATTTATAGTTGGGTTATTTTGTGTTTTTAATCTATCTAAGATCCTAACAGCTTCTATTGATGAAAGATTATCAAGTTTTATAATAGATATCTTAGCTGTATTATTTTTATCTAAATCCATAAGTAAATTTTTGATTCGTTCAACATTACTAGCTCTATCAACAAGAAGAATAGAATTTACTGATGGTATGCTTGATAAATGAGATTGTCTTCCCGTGATTGGTTTAATCATCGGTAATATCTCCTCTGTAGATCTATTTATCAATGGAATAACAACAGTTTCAAATCCACCTCCAGAAAAATCTTGAGTTTCGTCTCTAGTTGCTTCGTTTTCAGGGACCACTCTAAGAAATCCATCCTCAGAAATTGCACTAAATCCGTTTACTTGAATTGTTCTGAGGTATACATCCCAGACTTGTTTTCTATTGAGATTAGCATTTGAATAAATTGTTACCTTACCTTTGACTCTTGGATCTAAAATTATTGTTTTCTTTGAAAACTGTGCAATATCTTGAGTAACTTTCTTAATATCAACATCTTCGTAGTTCAATATAAAGGAATCCTGAGCTTGTAAATTGGTGAATACTAATAAAAATAATCCTAGAAGCTTATATTTGTGAAATTTTTTCATAAGTTGTTTCCGACAAGGTTCTCAATTTTATATAATTTTTCTTGATTACGAAATATTACTTCATCTTTTGTGACCTCAATCAATTCATAAACATCCTCAAGTTTTTCACCTTTAGCCACAACGAATTCTTTATTACCTTTTCTTAAAATCACTGAAGAGTCTTTTTTTCCCGATCTATATCCAATAATTTTATAATCAAAAGATGGAATATCTTTAATTGTTGCAGTTTCATTTTGCGAATTATTTGTATTTGATATAAATTCAAAATCTGAAATATTTGGAACATTTAATTTTTTAATTTCTGGTTTGTTTAGCATTAAATTTATATTAATAAAAAACAGATACAGAGCAGGCACAGCCAGCACTAAAATGATGAATTTTTTAATTTTTATAAAGTCCATAAGCTAAAATGAGCATACATTTTAGCTCATTTTAAGACTCATAACATTTATTGAGTAATTCCGGATGCTTTTATGACTTTATTAAGTCTTCCAGACTTCATAAATATGTGAAATTTATTCCAAATTGTTTTTACCACTATTGTCTCCAAAATTACATTTATGAAACATAAATGTGACATTTATGTGACATCTTAAATAATATAAGCGGTAAAGTAAAGTTTTATAGGCTTTAAAAAATAGGGATAGTAAACCAAAAAATAGAGCCTTTTTTAGGTTTAGATTCGATGCCAACCTCTCCATTAAGATTATTTACAAGATGTTTTACTATTGCAAGCCCAAGACCACTGCCTTGGTTATCAGTCGCTCTTGCAGATGCTGTTCTAAAAAATCTACTAAAAATATGATCTTGATCCTCAGGTGATATCCCTTCACCAGTGTCCTCAACAGTCACACGAATATAATCATCACCATCATTTGATGTTGATATTGTTATTTGAGATCCTTCTTCTGAGTATTTGATCGCATTATCAATTAGATTATTCATAATTCTTTCGATAGCTTGAAAATCACCATTTGCAGAGCCTTTGTGATTTGGTAAATACTTAATATCAATATCTTTTTTCTTTGATAAGTTGATTATTGATTCAATAAAATTTTCAAAAAAAGCATTCAGATCTATTTCTTCAAAATTAAGTTTGAGTTCTCCATACTCAATCCTCGATAAATCCAGTAAAGATGAAACCATGTCTGTCAATCTCTCAGCATTATGAAGAATTGCTTTTGCAAAAATTTTAGCTTGTTTCTTATCCTCTAATGCACTATCTATAAGAGTTTCAGAGTTTGCTCTGATTACACTTACAGGAGTCCTTAATTCATGGGACAAATTTGATATAAAATCCCTTCGCATAGAATCTAAGCTTCGAAGTTGCGTAATATCATGGACAACCAAAATATATTCTTTTGTAGTTTTGCTCTGATTAATAGTGGCGAGCACCCACCTATTAGATTTATCATTGAGCTCAATTTCAAATTCAATATCAGCTCTTTTTCTTTTTTTTGATCTTCTGTATAGATATCCTAGAGATTTAATACCTAAGTCTCTAATATTTTGACCATGAACATTTTTCAGATTAAGAATTTGAGAAAATTGATCATTTTCAAATGTAATATTCCCCTCTATATCTGTAACTACTATTCCCTCTCCTAAATCATCAAGCACAGATCCGAATTGGTCTCTTTGTTTTGCTATTTGATTTATCTTATCTTTTAAATTTTCTGAAATTTCCGAAATGCTTGTGGCAACTTTACCAAATTCTCCTGAATCCTCTTTCAAGGCCTTGATATATCTTTTTTTTGTTCTTCCTTTTGCAATTTTTGATGCTAAAGCTTCTAAATTAGAAATGCTCTTATATAAAAAATTTGCGAAAATCATAGACGCTAATGTTGCAATAATGAGTAATGCAAATACTATCAATACTAATGAAATATCATTATTAGCAGTCAAGCTATATGACAGGAGAACACCAGCACCCATTGATAAGAATACAATTAAAAATATCCGGAATCTAAATCCCATTTTTAGTCTGGAGTTCTTGAGAATTTATAGCCAACACCTCTTATGGTTTGAACATACTTACCCATTGAACCAAGTTTTTCTCTTAATCTTTTTATATGTGTATCGACTGTTCTTGTGGTCACCTCAGCATTGTATCCCCATACCTCAGACAGTAATTGATCCCTTGACTGGACCCTTCCTCTTTTATCAACAAGCTCTTTAAGCAAACGAAACTCTAATGCTGTTAATTCTATTAACTTCGAATCAACAAAAACCTCATGCGAGTCGACATCAATTCTTAAATCACCAAATTGTCTTTCAACTTCTACAACTTCTTTTGTTTTTGTATCAGATCTTTTAAGAATTGCTTTTACTCTTAGTATTAACTCTCTAACACTAAAAGGTTTTGTAACATAATCATCAGCGCCTAGTTCAAAACCAACTACCCTATCAACCTCATTATCCTTAGCTGTTAAAATAATAATTGGAATTGCTTCTGTTTCTGAGTTAGATTTTATTTTTTTACAAAGATCTAAACCAGAGCCATCTGGTAACATTAAATCCAAAAGAATAAGATCAAATTTTTTTGATTTTAATACCTCGTATGCTTCATTTAAAGCGCCTGCTGAGGAAGCATTAAAACCTTCTCTGCCAAGGTTGTATTCCAAATTCCTTCGAATATCTGGCTCATCCTCGATAACTAATATATTTACACTCATAAAATAATATCTGGAATGTCATTTTTACTCTTTTTTTTTAATTTGGAAAGTAAAATATAAATAATTAACCCTTTATAAACATCTTTCGTAGGGCAGGTTTATCAAATTTTCCTGATGCTACTAAAGGTAAATTGGAATCTAAAAATTTTACAACTACAGGTATTTTAAAGGCAGCGAGTTTATCAGATAAGAATTCTGTAAGTAAATCTTTATCTAAATCTGAACCATCTCTTAAAAAAATTGCTGAACAAAGTATCTCACCTAATCTTTCATCAGGTATTCCGAATACTGATGCTTCAAGAACGTCTGGATGATCATAAATTGCATTTTCAACTTCAGGACAGGCAATGTTCTCTCCTCCTCTTATTACCATGTCTTTAATTCTGTCTACTATATATAAAAAAGGCCCCTCAAATTTACCCATATCTCCTGATTTAAACCAACCCTGAGCATTCATGCACTCTTTTGTCGCTTCGTCATTTTTCCAATATCCCAACATATTTGATTGTGATTTAATTGCAACTTCACCGATTTCACCTTCAGGTAATTCATTCCAATTGGAATCAATTATTTTTATTTCTGTTAACGGTGGAACAACTCTGCCAGCAGAAGATGGATTTTGAATATATTCATCACCGCTTGCAAGAGTTCCTAATGCATTTGTTTCAGTTAAACCGTATCCAATGCCAGGCCTTCCTTTAAAATTTTCATCTAAAAGTTTTACATGCTCTGCTGGTCTTGGACCACCTCCTCCACCTAATACTTTCAAAGAGGAGAGATCATATTTATCTCTATCCGGATGATTTAATAACTCCCAAGTTTGTGTGGGGACTCCAGTTATGTCCGATACTTTTTCTTCACTAATTAGTTTTATTGCATCACCAGCATCCCATTTTTTCATCATAACAACCTTTCTCCCAACTAAAATAGACATTAAAAATGCAACATGACTACCAGTAGCATGAAATAAAGGTACACATAGTAGAATTGAAGATTCTGAACTTGCCAATGGAGTAGCGTCTTTGCCAAGTCTTGCTTCTCTTTGACTTAAAACAGTTGAAATAAAAGCCCAACTAAACATTGAAGATATGACTCCACGTTGTGATGATAAGACTCCTTTTGGCTTCCCTGTTGATCCAGAAGTATAATAAATTGTTGCATGGTCGTCTCTATTAATATCGATATCAGGCCATTGATCAGAGTGAT
>CACOWI010000008.1 GCA_902630885.1 uncultured SAR86 cluster bacterium
GGTTGATTGAAGGTTACTGGGTAAAAACCTCCTACATCAAATTCAACAGTTATGTCTGTGCCAGTTCCCAAAGCAATACCTTTTGCAACTTGTTCAATTTCTGAATATATTTCTTTTCTTAACTCTGGATCGAATGTTCTAATTGTTCCCATGATCTCTGCATCTTCGGGAATAATATTATTTCTCGTACCAGCTTTTACTATTCCAACCGATATAACAGCTGGATTATTAATAATGTTTATTCGTCTGCTGACAATCGTATTTAAGGATTCTATTAGCTCTGCTGTTGCCATTATTGGGTCTATTCCAGCCCATGGAGTGGAGCCGTGAGATTGAACACCTTTAATCTTTATTCTATATGCAGAGGCTGCTGCCAGTGCTGGACCAGATTTAACAGATAAAACTCCATTTGGAATATTTGTCACATGAAGTCCAAAAATAACCTCTGGGTTATATTTATCAAATATACCTTCCTCTAACATCATCTTTGCTCCACCGCCCTCATCTTCTGGTGGTCCTTCTTCAGCTGGCTGGAAAATAAACATTATAGTGCCCTGAATATTTGATTTATTTTTAGCTAAATATTCAGCAACTCCCATCAATATAGCAACATGAGCATCATGTCCGCATGCGTGCATGACTCCTACATCATTTCCAAGATATGTAGTTCTAACTTTTGAGGCAAATGGAAGACCAGTTTTTTCTTCAACTGGCAGAGCGTCCATATCTGCTCGTAGAGCAATTGTTGGTCCAGGTAAGCCTCCTTCAAGAATTCCTACTAATCCTGTATATGCGATCTTTGTTTCTACTTTAATGTCCAGAGATCTAAGGTGATCTTCAATTTTTTTTGAAGTTCTAAATTCCCTGTTGCCCAGCTCTGGATATTGATGGATATCATGTCTCCACTCAATAACTTTTTCCATCAAAGGTTCTAAATCTTTACTGATATTAGATGTTAAGTCAGCTGGCAAATTAACAGATGAAAACAAGAAAGCACAAAATAATATCTTTTTCATATTGAGATTATAAATATAAATTTCTTTTTATAATACACATATATATTATGAATGCTCTTTAATGAAATATGCTACTGCATGATCATTAAATGCGAACTCACCAACTTTACAGAAGCCTAGATTCTCATGAAAGTCTATTGAAATTTGATTTAATGGTTGGGTATTTACCTCGCAACATAGAGGAATTTCTTTATCTATCGCTATAGAACCTATTAAAGCATAAAGACTTCTACCAATTCCATTTCTCCTATAATCAGATTTAACAGCTATTCGATCTATATATAAAAATTTAGCTTTGTTTTGAGTAAAAAATTTGTAATTTTTTGATTTATATTCTGATCCCTCTCTAAAACAAATCATAAATCCAATAATATTATTTTCAAATGAAATATAAAAATTGTTTGAGCTAAGTTTTATTAGCTCCTTAAGATATGCTATAGAAGATAAACTGCCGACCTCTGGAGTATGCTCTTGGTTAAGATTGTATATTTCTTTAAGAAATCCTTTTGACATATGTGATGGGAATTCAGAAACCTTGAATTTCGGATCTAGGATCATTTAATATAATTATTGCTTAGTGTTTAACCCATCTATAGCTTCATTAATCTTCTTAAGAGGATCAGCAATAAATAATTCTTTTGTCATTGAGTAACTTGGATGTCCCATAGTAGCTAAATCTTTAGCTTTTTCATTTGCAGTATTTATTAAGTTCTCTGCTGAAACAATCTCATCCATCAGTCCCGCCTCTACAGCTTTGTCAAGACTATACATTTCAGCACCAAGAACAGCTCTATATTTATGAGATTGAGATACTCTGAATTTAATTAATTCTAATATAGGATCGGGTATTACCATATTTGTTCTCATCTCATTAGCTCCTACCATGAAGTCTCCTTTAACACCAATTCTGTAGTCACAGCAACATAGTAAAAAAGTTCCTAAAGCAATTCCGTGTCCAGAGCAAGCAGCTATCACAGGCCTAGGGAAAGAAAAAATTCTTGCTAAAAGTTTAAAAGCATTGAGAGACATGTCTTGAATTAATTCGATGTCACCACTTTGAATAGTTTTTAAATCTAATCCAGCTGAAAACATTCCTTCCCTGCCAGTTATTATTAAACAGCCTTCCTCAGTTGGTACTTCATCTAAGCATTCATTAACAGCTCGTGACATTTGTACAGAAAACACATTTGCTTTTCCATCATCAAGTGTAATTGTTGATATATTTCCGTCTTTCTTAAGGGTTGCTAATTTTTCTGACATAATATGTTTATTATTTTAAATAGAAATTCTAACATGATTAAAAAAATTCTTAAGTACACCGGAAGGCTAATTGCATTGACTGTAGCCATAGCATCTTTATATTTAATAAATCTATTTTTCATGAAGCCTATCTCGATCGATCATTATTTAGGCAAGGAGCTGATTTTAGATTTAACTGGATCTCCAGAAGAGCTTACATATGTTGGTGTTCTTGATAGGTTTAATTGGATAACCAATCATAATTCTAAATTATCAATACCGCAGGAGAATGACATTGAAATTGGGGTCAAGCAGACAGAAAAGATAATCAAGACTCTTTATAAATACGATGATTCAAGGCTTTCAAATATTCAAAAAAACACAAAAAAAATTGCGATCTTTGATTACGAAAATCAATTAAAGGAGCTCAAGGATTTCCCTTATTTGGATTATCCTCTAAATCAAATTGGTGGAATTCATCTTAATACAATTGAATTTATGAATAGTGTACATCCAATAAGATCAGAGTCGGAGGCTAAGGCTTTTATAAAACGAACAGACTTAATAAAAGAGGTTTATGGGGGAGTTTTAAATCACTTAGAAAAACAAGCTAGTAATGGAGTTTTCCCACCGGAATTTGTCTATGTTCATGTAATAAACCAACTTGACGAATTTATAAATATTCCAAATATTGAACATCCTCTATATAAACAATTCATGCTGAAGGTTGGAGAATTAGATTTGAATAAAGATAAGGTTGATTATCTGGAAGAAGAAATAAGGAGATCTATAGATGAAAGTGTCACGCCTGGTTTTAAGCTTCTAAGAGACTTTATGGCTAGTTCTCAAAAGAATGCTAACAAAAATCATGGAATATGGTCTCAACCAGGCGGAGATGAATACTATAAATTAAAAATAAGAACTTTTACTACCACAGATTATTCACCAGAAAAAATACATCAGATGGGCTTAAATGAAGTAAAAAGAATTTCTTCTAGAATGAGAGAGATTCTTACATCACTTGATTATGACGAAAATAAAAGCGTTGGCGAATTGATGAATGAATTAAATGAAGACCCCGACTTTCTTTATGCAGATACTCCGGATAGAAAAGAAATTGTGCTAAATGACTATACAGACATGGTGAATGAAGCTATTGAGGTTATGACTGACTATTTTCATACAATGCCTAAATCTGAAGTGGTTGTTAAAGCTGTTCCAGAATATTCAGAACAAAATGCAGCTGGAGGATATTATCAATCACCTGCTCTTGATGGAAGCAGACCCGGTGTATTTTATGCAAATTTATATGATATAAAACAAACTCCTACTTATAGCATGAGAACATTGGCATATCATGAGGCAACACCAGGCCATCATCATCAAATAGCACATTCGTTAGAAAACGAAGAGTTAACTTTATACAGAAGATTTGGTTATTACACATCGGCCTTTGCGGAAGGATGGGCTTTGTATTCTGAAATACTTGCTCTCGAAGCTGGTTTGGCTGAAAACCCATATGATGAGCTTGGAATACTTCAAAGTGAGTTATTTAGAGCTGTTAGATTGGTTGTTGATACTGGCATGCACTATAAAAGATGGACTCGTGAAGAAGCGATGAAGTACATGAAATCAAAAACAGGAATGTCAGATACAGAAGTAAGAGTTGAGATAGAAAGATATATTGTATGGCCAGGGCAGGCTCTAAGTTATAAAGTAGGTATGATCAAAATTCTTGAGCTTAGAGAAAAAGCCAAGAATGAACTTGGCGATAAATTTAATATCAAGGACTTCCACTCAGCCGTTTTAGATCACGGAAATCCACCTCTATTTATAGTGGAAGAAATGGTTAATGATATGATCAATCAGGCCTTGAACTAGTATTTTTCAGGGTGTTTTGCAGTAAAGACACTATAGTAATCTTTTAGATCTTTGATATCTTTATTATTATCTCCTGACGGTGTGAAAGCTTTACCTAAAATTATTTCTTTTTTTGCAAAATCTAAAGATGCAGGAATTATTTTTGTGTTTAATTCTTTAGCAATTCTTAAAAAGCCCGTTTTCCATTCATTTACTTTTGAGCGGGTTCCTTCTGGAGACATTCCAATTAGAGAGCTATTTATACCTTTGATCTGGTTTATAGCATCCTGAATTATTCCACCAGGTTTATTTCTATCAACCGGTATCCCGCCCATGTATCTTAAAAAAGCTCCTAAGCCATACCTAAATGCGGTATGTTTCCCAATAAATGTAATCCTTGCATCTAAACCAGCTATTGCTGCAACTCCCAAAATTCCGTCCCAGTTAGAGGTGTGAGGGGCAACAATTACAACGAGCTTCTTTTCATTGAACTCATCCGATATCTTTCCATGAACTTTCCATCCTAAGGATGATAAAACAAATCTACCTAGCCACTGAAGTGCTTTTGGTCTATAAGCTCGGAAACTTTTTGGAATTTGTGAACTTGAAACACTTTTCATTCTTATACAGTAGTCTTATTAGATTTATCTTTTAGAAGATATGGTAAATATATTAAATAGCAAACTATTACAGCAAGAATATAAATATCAATCATATGATATGGCTCATCTCTCATAAAACCTGTTACATTTAAACCAGGTGGTTTTTCCATAACATACCAATAGTTTGCTGGCGGTCCTAATAAATAATTAATTGGATACATCAAAATTAAAAACAAAGTTAACACTAATAGAACTCTGTGAACATCTTTAAAATAAGGTCTTTGATTATCAACTACCATGGCATAACTTACGCCTAATAAGATCATTGAGTGACCAATCATATGACGGACATAGTCAATATGTGGGAATGAATATAAAACATCAGGAGTTAATATAGCCATTCCTGCTCCTGAAATACCAGCAAAAAAAGCAAATAAAAAAAACTCTCTTCTTTGAGTTATAAAATAAAGCATGATAGATGCACAAGAAAAATCACATAAGTGAAGTGGCAATCCTAGCTTTATTTGTTGAGTGTACCCCTCCCTGTAAAAATCCAAGCCTTGGTTTATTAAGATAAAAATGAATATTGCAACTATTACAAGTTTTTTCCACATATCACTCTTATTCAAAACAAATTTCGGTAAATAAATAATCATAGCAATACAAGCTATGGCAAAAATGATATGAGAGGTGTCTGATAAGCTGAATTCTGTCATTATAAATATTAGGCGTAAACTTTGCCGAAATCATTATCTAGAAAATCTTGCCAAGATAAAGATTCTTGTTTTACAAATCCATTTCCTTTCATTTTTCCATCAAGATGCATTTTTAGAACACTACAAACTCCCGAAGCTGTAGTTAATTGGATTGCACTCAATTTATCATTCCCATAAATTTTTCTTAAATAAGTTTTTTCCTGTAATACTCCATCAATAATACCTATAACCTTCACAAAAAATATAATCACATCATTCTTTGTTCTTGGTACTTCTTTATCAAAAAGCTTTTCAAGAATCTCTTTATTTTTTTTGAGGTGTAAATCATTAAATAAAAACTTCATGTGGTTTACATGACCTGGATATCTAATTGTCTTGTAACTAAGATTTTCAACCTGATTTTCATAGGTCTCGCACATGGTGGCACATCCGCCACTTGTATTGAATGCCTCAAAACTTTCACCTTCTATTACAATTTTTTCTATGCCCTCCAAAGGCATAAGTTTTACAGCTTTACCCTCATAAATTGCATCTGCTTCATTGCAGTATTCATTTATAAGTCCATTAGTTGACCAACTCAAATAATAACTCATCTCATTAGTCGTAAATCTTGGTAGTGCGCCTACTCTCATTAGAACCTCATTTACGCTATCAAATTCTTTCATCATAGATGCAGCACAAATATTTATAGCTCCCGGAGCAAGTCCACACTGAGGCATTAATATATTTTTTGAGTCTAGAGTTTTAATAAAATCTGTTGTTTCAACATCTTCTGTTAAATCGAAATATGCTACGCCTTGCTCAGCTGCAATTTTTGCAACATTTTTATTAACTTTAAAAGGCCCAGCAGAAATAACAGCATCATTTCCTTTTAAGAAATCTTTTACCTGAGAGATATCTAATGCATCAAATCCATCCTCTATATCTCCCTGATTAATCACAAAATCTTTTTTAAGAAGCTGCTTCAGTGCCCAGCCAATATTGCCACTTCCAACGATTGCAATTTTAGTTTTCATCAAATTCAACTCCCTGAGCTAGTGGGAGCTCTTCACCATAATTGATTGTGGCAGTAACTCTTCTCATATAATTTTTCCAGGCATCTGATCCAGATTCTCTTCCACCACCAGTATCTTTCTCTCCTCCGAAAGCACCACCAATTTCAGCTCCACTTGTACCTATGTTAACGTTAGCTATTCCACAGTCACTACCCGATTCACTGAGAAATAGTTCAGACTCTCTTATATCATTTGTAAAAATTGAACTACTCAGTCCTTGTTTAACATCATTTTGCATATGAATTGCGTCTTTAATATCTTCATAATCTTTTACATAAAGAATTGGTGCAAAGGTCTCTTGCATCATTTCATCCTCGATCTTCTCAACCATCACTAATGCAGGTTTGACATAATATTCATGTGGATCCTCAATTTCTAATCTTTCACCTCCTATAACTGCAACACCTTTATCTCTTAGAGATTTCAATATTTCTTGCATCGAGTCATAGCTTTCTTTTGATATAAGAGGTCCAATCTGCGATTTTTCTTTTGCTGGACATCCAATTATCAAATCGTCAAAACATTTTTCCAAACGTTGAACACAATCTTTATAAATGTCTTTATGAACAAATAGTCTTCTCAAAGAAGTGCACCTTTGACCGGTCGTACCACATGCTGAGAATGCAATTCCTTTAATTGTTAAATCTAGATCTGCTGATGGACAAACAATTGCTGCATTATTGCCGCCTAATTCTAGAAGAATTTTTCCAAGTCTGGCAGAAACAATTGGTGCAATTTCTTTACCCATTTGAGTACTTCCTGTGGCTGATACTAGATTAATTCTATTATCTTCACAAATAGCAACCGCCTCTTTTTTTCCTCCCTCTAATATTTGGACTAAGTCAGCATGATCTCCGCTTACTGAATCCCATGCTTTTTTTATGCCCATCGCACATCCGTTTGAATGGGGGCTTGGTTTCCAAATAATGCTATTTCCACATACTGCTGCTAAACAAAAATTCCAAGCAAAAACAGCCATAGGAAAATTAAAAGCAGTGATACATCCAACAACTCCAATTGGATGCCATAATTCTTGAAGTCTGTGATTTGGCCTTTCACTTGGCATTGTTAGTCCATATAGTTGTCTACTTAAACCAACTGCAAAATCACACATATCAATTGCTTCTTGAACCTCTCCAAGTGATTCTGTTTTAATTTTTCTTGCCTCTTTTGTTATTAGTTCGGCAAGGTTTTCTTTTTCTTTTCTAAGCTCTTCTCCAAAGAGACGAATATATTCACCTCGTTGAGGAGCTGGTAATTTCATCCATTCTGAAGAAACTGTTTGTGATTTTTTGACTACGTTATTATAGATATCTTTGTTCATAAGAAAATATAGCAACCAAAATTTGCTCTCCCGATAATGCTAATTTTACTATAGTCTGGGTGCTAAAAGTAAAAAGATGATTTTCTATTACTAAAGGATCTTATGCTTGCCTTGAAGTATTTCCATGTACATCTTGTAATCACCGATAAAACTATAAAAAGGATATGAAAATGTTGCAGGCTTATTTTTTTCTATAAAAAAATGTCCTACCCATGCAAAACCATAACCTGATAACAGTGCATACAATATGAATAGAAAGTTAAAAGATAATAAAAATTTAATTAAAAAATATATGCTCAAACTTGTGCCAATAAAATGCATTAATTTTGTATGTTTATTATCGTGCTCCTCAATATAGTAAGGATAAAATTCACTAAAACTTTTATATTTTTTCTCTTCCATAATTTATTTAGGGGCTGCCTCAGGTTGAAACATGTAATAGCCCTCAAATGGAATCATTAAATGCGCATATGGAGTTCCTTTAAACATTTGATAGGGTTCTCCAGTTGTAAAATCAGTAGTAAAGTTTTCAATAGTTTTTGTATCTTTTGGCATTAGCATTAAATGCGGTCCTGATTCAATAAAATGATTCATTTTGATGGCATTCTCTTTATTTCCACCATATAGTGACGAAACTCTATTATCCTCTCCAACATCTCCATGCAACATCCAAATATATGCATCTCGCTTCATGTTTGGTTGTGTTCCGTTTACATAAGCCTCTACCCACTTAAACCCTTCGATGTCAGCACATGATGCATTTGTATCTTGGGCATCTTTATATCCTTCTTTTGGCATTGGTCTTCCTGGAGAGCAAGTCCAACCATTAGTACCTTCTTTTATAACCTTGCCATCATATGTTGCAACTGATGCAAAATCTCCAATAAACGAAGGAGCAGCAGTTGATAAGGTTTTTATTAACCATTCTTTTGATTTACCATCTTTTGCATGGTGATCTCCATGCTCATGATGACCAGCTGAAACATTTATAACAAATAGAAAAGCTATTAAGCTTACAAACTTAAAATTCATATATTTTCCCCTATATATAATTATTATTTATTCTAAAAAAGAAATTGATTGAATTCAAATAAATTAATTAACAGTGCTCTCAATATGTTTAGAAATACTTCTAAACATAGCAACATGTGCTGCTTTTGAGTACTCCCTCTCTGACCTAAATCTATGATTTGAAGAAGTCTTTGCTATAACAACATTTGAAACTGGATTAACATAAATAAACTGGTTAAAAATGCCGTGAGCAGTGAAATCAGTTATTGGATCTCCGGGAACCCACCATTGATAACCATAACCCCATTCATTTGAGGAAAGTTCTCCTGCATTTGGCATTAAATGAGGAGCATCTGGAGTATGAGATTCTGAAATCCAGTCTCTAGGAACAATTTGTTCGCCCTCCCAAG
Organism: uncultured SAR86 cluster bacterium; assembly: GCA_902630885.1. Classification (GTDB taxonomy): domain Bacteria; phylum Pseudomonadota; class Gammaproteobacteria; order Magnimaribacterales; family D2472; genus SAR86A. The sequence continues at coordinate 9,234 of CACOWI010000008.1, forward strand.
CGCCCTCGTTTAAATATAATTGCCCAAACTTAGCAAAATCACGCAGGGTTGCATTTAAGCCACCAAGCGCCATATCAGTACCAGTATTATCAGCAATGTAGTAAGCATCACTTTCTGTTCCTAATTTGCTCCATATTCTCTTATATAAATATTCTCTTAATGGCATATTAGTAACTGATTCAAGAATCATGCCTAAAACCTGAGTATCAATACTTACATAATGATTGTATGTTCCCTGTTCTTTTCCATTTTTCAGTGTCTTAGCAAAATCCCTAAATGATGACCCTCTAGCGGTTGCTCTAGCAAATCTATTTATATCTGAATTTGGATCAGCATAATCCTCATTAAATTCTATTCCTGATGACATTTGAAGAAGGTTTTTAATCTTTACATCTTCATAGCCAGTTCCATCAAAATCATCAAGATATTTTGAAACTTTATCGTCAATACTATCTATCAGGCCCTCATCAACAGCTATGCCAAAAAGAGCTGATAAGTATGATTTAGAAACTGAAAAAGCAATATGTTTACTGTCTTTAGTGTTGCCATTCCAGTAATTTTCAAAAAGCATTTTACCGTTATGTAAAATTATAAGGCCGTCTGTATGAAAGTGATCTAATCCATCTAATAAATTTAATTCATCACCTTCAAAGACATAAGATTCGGGTAAATCATATTCTTTTTTTTCAAAAATATAAGGCTTTTCTGATGCGGGTATTGGTGAAGATGTTTCAAAAATTTCATCAATACTGATAAAGTTTTTAGCTATTGATTTTTCATTATATAAGTTTGCTAACTTATAGAGCCTAACAATATTAGGGCTATAGATTGCCAAGCTCAGAATCAATAATGCTAATATTGCTACAAAAAATTTACTCATAGGTTTATCTCCCTAAACTATATCCATTGATCATTTGGAGCAGTCAATTCGTCAATCTCATCACCAGTGTTAACTATTCCTCTTGGCTCTACTAACATTATACTTGCTTCATCATTTGCATAGGGTCTATGCTTTATTCCTTTAGGTACAACTATCATTTCACCCTTTTCAAGTTTAATTGTTTCAGTCTCAAACTCAATAAACATTTCACCATCCATGACAATAAATACTTCATCTGTGCCATCATGCTTGTGCCAAATGAAATCATTTTGAATTTTGACTAATTTAAATTGGTAATCGTTAAGCTCAGCTATAACTTTAGGTGACCATTGATCCGTGAACTTTTGAAATTTATTTTTAAAATTAATTTTTTTCATTAGAGTATTTCTTTTAGTTCAATCTTCTTTGTTCCATCGTCGCTATATTCGACTGTTATAGGTTTCCATTCTTCATGACCACACATTCTTAGCAAACAGCCTTCTACTTTTAAATTTCCATTTTGTAATAAATATATGTTTGATTTAAAAACTCTTCCTCTGCCGGGATCATAAATCTTACCGCCTGATAGTTTCTCTGCACCATCAGTATATTTAAAGCCGCTTATTAAATTGATACCCACGATACTTCTGTTTCTTAAGGATTTTTCCTTATTATTCTTATCAAGAATTAATTTTTGGTCTACTCCATCATCAACAAAAATATGTTCTATAGTTGCGCATAATTCTTTTTCACACTCATTCACCAAAACAATGGATTGAGAAGTCAGCCAATATCCAATCATTGAGTGATTACTTTCAGAGTGTAAATTTAAAGATAAAAGTATTGTGAAATAAACAATATAAATTCTATTTAAATTTCTTTTAAGCATTTGATGCTCTATCCAACAAATCTATAATTTTAGCCTCTAATACGTTTTTCGATAAACATATTCTGTATGGATTATCGCTGTATACAGGATTGCCTACTAATAATTCCTTTGGATTATCGGATTTAAATCTCCATCTAGTTCCTGTTTCTTTTGAATAAAAAATGTATTTGATTTCGTCATTACTGATTTGATACAAATCGTCTTGATTGGTTATTTTAAAAGCGATTACTGCTTCTAAATACGAACCAAATATTCTATCAATGTATTTGACATAAATTTCATTATTCATAAATCCGCAATCAATGTAATTAGTAATTTCTTCTCCCTCAAAACGAATTGTATTTTCTGAAAAGATATCTATTTCGGAATTAAATATTTTTGATAGCTCTTCACTAATATTAATAAGAATCTTTTCAGTAACAGTGTTTTCAAATATATCCATTCTAGAGTATGTCTCTACTAATGGTGGTTTATAAATATTTTTAGATTCTTCAATCTCACATGAGTATAGAAAAATAATTACAGATGCTATAACAAAAATATTACATCGATTTATGGTCAATCTTCCATCACCATTATCCACTCTCTCACCATTTCTACTGCTTCAGTATGTGAAAGGGCTCTTCCAGATTCTGGCATCATTACCCCTGGATCAAGAGATATCATTCTATGTAATAAAATTGATTCATCTGGCTTGCCTGGAACAATTGAATATTTTAATCCCCCGCTACCTCTTCCTGTTGCAACAGGTTTTTTATATAAACCCAGATGTATCTTTCTAGTTTCATCAAGATGAAGATAAAGCCCAGTTGAATTAGCATTTCCTGTCGGCGAATGACAATGTCCACAATTTACATCTAAATAAGATCGAACTCTATCATTAATGCTCTCATTTTCGTCTGTCCAGTCAACTGGTGAAACTAGCTCCATGGGATAATCATCTATTATTTGTCTATTCATCCAATATGTTAGTTGATTAAATTCTCCCTCTTTAAAATCAAACTTTTTGTTTAGGTTTCTAGCCTTTGGTCCAATAGGAGTAATTTTGTCTTTGGCGGCATGACATTCCTTACACTGATTTACATTTGGCACACGATATCTTACGTCCCTGTCATTACCCATAAAATCAGTCCATGAAACATTAATAGTTTTCCCAGCAATTTTCTTATATGCCTCATTTTGTTCTTCATTCCATGCATAAGATACTGCCTCCCATCCATTCTCTTTCCTGAGCAAAAGTCTTGTCTCTAAAAGATTCATTCCAAGTTCAGGATCTCTTTCATCAACAGGATAATAAAATGTCTTAATTAGAGCAGAGCCAACAGGAAAATTAAATACCCAATTCTCCTCATATTCAGCGTGTTTGCCACCTGGAACATATACCCATCTCTGTTTATAAGAATAATCAGAAAATAAAGTTGATATAAGTTCATACGGTATTACATTCTCGTGGGGCACTTGTGCTGAGTCATCAAGAAAAAAACCAAATTCTGATAGTTTTGATGGAAATGAATCTGAAATAATAAGATTATCATTAACCGCATTTAGCCTGGTGCACAGAATAAGCACTAGCAAAAACTGAAATTTCTTTTTCATTATCCCTATATACCGTCTATTACAATCGGTTCCAGTGGATTAATGACCCCTTTAAATTCTTTTTTCTCTGTTCGAACAGGATTCGAAAATCCTAACATATACTTTATTGGACTAATTGTTAGAAAACTAACATCACTATTTTCGTCCACCTTTAACTTGTCTTCGTTTGGTTGCCCAAATATCATCTGAGAGACTGGCACAACACCATCCCAAAAAATATCTGGCATATTTCCCTCACTAATTTCAAATAATGCTTTTGCTAAATCCCCTGTTTCAACATCTGGATCAAAACCTCCAGGACCATAAGTATTATTATGAATTTGGATCCTTCTAGGATGAGGGTAATAATTAGGATCATCTGTTTCGTCAGAGTATGAAACAATTGAGAGATTGACTGTTCCATTTCCACTCATAACATTATTAAAAACTTCAACATCTGAGTTTGCCATAATTATGATGCCTGTTCCTCTTGGCACCTCACCAACGATATTTCCCTCAGGAGCAAAATTATCAGTATCATTATCAACTGACTTATTATCAAAAACTCTTATATGATGCCCGCCCTGTTGAGGCAGGTCTGGTAAATCAAATATTAAAATGCCGCCCGTATTGTGCGAAGCTAAATTGTTATATACATCGGCGTAATATGAGTTTTCAATCTCAATTCCAGCAACGTTATATTGAGCAATGCTATTTCTAACAATAATATTCTTGGATTGTCCTACATAGATTCCAGCATCGGAAGCTCCAATTGCAACACAACCATCAATAAGGACATCTTCAGACTCAACTGGATAAAAACCATATGCGCCGTTTGTACTTTTTGGGCCACCTGTCCACTCTGTTCTTAGATTAATCATATTGATGCCCTTTGATCCTATTACTTTAAGCGCATCGCCTTTTGCATCTAAAATAGCAAAGTCCTTCAAGGTTACTCCATTAGATGTTACTAAAAATCCTTGTGCTCCTGATTGTTGGTTCTTAAAATCCAGCACAGTTTCATTCATTCCCTCGCCAATTACCGTCACATCATCAACATCCAACGACAAACCATCCTCAAATAAATAATAGCCAGACTTAATTAATAGCGTGTCACCTTCTGACATTAAAATAAGTGCTTCTTGAAGGTCCTCTTGAGCATTCTCACCAGGGCCAATAATTATTTCTTTAGCCTTAAAATGAGCAGAAAATAGCATGAGTGCAAATAGCACGCATAAACTATTCAAGATATTTTTTTTAAAATTATTTAAAAAAATATTTATTCCCCTATATGTAATTTCTATTGTATTAGAAATATTCGATAGAACAAAGAAAAGAGTTACCTATGGGGCTATTTCAATATTAATTTGTTTAGATACTATTGGTTTGTAATTTTTATCCGATCCGATTTGATTAATTGGTTTGTGCTCGTAATCACCTATAACAAGCTGAAGTGAGTATTTGCCAGGTGGTAGAGTTAACTCTGCTTCTTTTTGACCCCCACCAAAATGCAGAATATTGTTATCAAACGGTATAGGTTGATTTTTATATTTTTCTACATCGTAGGCATTGTTGATAATGAGGTGATGATGTCCACTCACAGAGCAATCAGTAGATTTCTCAATAATTACACCCGCTGGAGAGACATTTATGTTTTTACTACCGAATTCAACTTTGAACTTCTGACTTGCTGAAATAAAACCATCTTGTGGTGTTACAAAGAAAAGCTCAACCTGCTCGCAATCAGTAGTTGATAGGTCTGAAAATACAACTGGAGAGATAAAAAGAAAAAAAAGTATATTTTTCATAGTTAATTCTTAGTTTTTGGTGGGCCAAGAAGAAAATATATTGCTTCATTCATGTTAGTAGCATTTTTGATATTTTTAAAAATGTCTGCCCAGCCCATAAAAGTTATTTTTGTTGGATTAAATGTATTAACATTTTTTACCAAACCAAACTTTACTGGTTCGACTTCTGGCTCAAAAGTACCAAAAATTCTGTCCCATATTATTAATAAATTACCATAGTTTTTATCAATGTATTGATTATTAGAGCCATGATGAACTCTATGATGAGATGGAGTGTTAAAAATCCATTCCAATGGACCAAGCTTTCCTATAATCTGAGTATGTCCAACAATACCCCACAATGTACTTATTACCCCTGCAACTGCTATTAAGGTTGGATCAAACCCAATCAAAGGCAAAATCATAAAAAAAGGTAATTTAGATATTGGTCCAAACCAAGCTTGCCTAAAAGAAACAGCAAAGTTCATTTCCTCACTTGAGTGATGACTCATATGAATTGCCCATAAGAAATTTACTCTATGAGATATTCTATGATAAAAATAAAAAACCAAATCTATCATTACAAAAGTTAAAATCCAAAGAGCCCAAATTGGCATTAATGTTGATATATCAAAAAGCTTAAATTGAAATAAATAAAAATGAAAAGCCAAGGTAATGCCTTTTAATGCAAAGACCATCAAGATATTTCCTGTTAGTAGCCCGATTGTGCATAAAGTGTCATTCTTTTTATAAAGGCTTTTGTTATAAAAACTAGAAAATAAAACTTCAACAAGTATCAAAAAGAGAACGATTGGAGCTCCAATTGCGTAAACTTCATTTATTGTTAATTCTGTCATCTAAACTAATCTTCCGCTTCAAATAAGACTTTTTCAGGTAAATTAAACCCTTTTCTTTCTATATTCCAGTCATTGGATATGTCTGTAGTTAATAATTTACCATAAAGATGTGGAAATTTTCCTGATCTTTTGCCTGATATATCCTCTTCGAAAGTCAATTTTGACTTAATATTTTCTGTATTAATTTCGAGCAAAACTAGATCATTTAATTCCCTAAAGTACAAATGTAGCGTTAGTGCAAGTTGTTTTGAGGATGAAAGATGGACATAACCATCCTTTTTGTCCAGTTCAGTCTCAATATATCCAATTGATTTTGCAATATCCCATTCTTCTTTGTTCAAGACCTTATATAAAAAACTCATTATGGTTACTCTATTTTTTAATTGTTTTCTAAAACTTTCTTTATTCCTTCTATTGAGATTAACATTCCGTTATGTATAGCATCAGCAAACATCTCAGGGTCTATTTCTGTTCTCCAATTTAATTTACAGCAATTATTTTCCATAGCTATTACTTCCATTGTGGCGAGGTGATGATTTAACGGCGCTGCAGTTTTAATAGCAGAATATTTTAAAATCATATTTTCATTATCATTTAATAAAATTTTTTCTTTAATAGTGCCTATTCCATCCATTTGAAATACTCTACAGTCTCCAATCATTTCAATTTCTTCCACAGATGGAACCCAATCACATCTTGTGACATCTGATAATATCTCCCACAATGAAGGTGCTTCAATGTTGAAAACAATTTCTTCTTTAATAACTTTCACGCGTATATTATGTCTATAATTAGTTAGACGAAGCAAATTTATAAGGTCGTATATGTTTGAAGATTATTACAGCTCAATTTTAGGTTTATGGTTAATACTTGCAACAATTATGGTACAGCTAATAGTGGCCATAAGAGTACACCGAGGACAAAAAGGCGGTTATAGCCCAGGCAAAGTAAAGCCTGAGCTAGGCCAGCTATCCATTGTATTTAGATCTCATAGAACATTTCATAATTCATTAGAAAATATAATTCCAGTCTTAGGGATGGCTTTTCTAGCAATGTTTTCTGGTTACGGAGCCTTAAAACTATCAATTGTTATTTGGATATATGCTATAGCAAGGATCATTCATATGATCTTATATTACAGAATTGCGACTGAAAAAAATCCGAGTCCAAGAAGCATTCCTTATATAGTGGGATTTTTTGTAACTTTTTATCTTATGGTTGATCTAGGAATACACCTTTTATTATGAAAAATGGTTCTAATATTCAGACAGGTAGTTGTCAGTGTGGGGAAATTACATATAGTCTTGATAGAGAAAAAGTTATTTCTGCTCATCATTGTCATTGTAAAGATTGCCAACGAACAACGGGCTGTGGCAAAGCAACAATACTATTTATTGCAAAAAAATATGTGGATCTTAATGGTGAACTGAAGTTTTTTGAAAGCAAAGGCTCGTCTGGCTCTCACGTCAGAAGAGGCTTCTGCCCAAATTGTGGATCAGGTATTTTGAGTTATGCAAAAGAAATTTCTAGAATTTTTTATGTTAAAGCTGGTACCTTAGACGACTCAAGTTGGGTAACAATCGATTCAAATTTTTTTACAAAATCAGCACATAATTGGAATATGCCAGACAAATCTATTAAATGTTTTGAAGGTAACCCAAGTGTTATAAGTGGCATTAAAACAATATTAAAATCTTTTTAATTTTCTATGAAGTTTCTGAATGCTCCTCTACAATTTTCTCAATTTTATTAATTGAATCAAGGTCCCCTTTTTGATACTTATTTGATAGCTCAAAGAGTCTCACAAAAAGATTTGCGCCATTAACCTCTTTTTTCAATTTAAATGTCTTTGATTTATTTAATTTTTTGTCCCACTGGCTTCGAACCTCTTCCCAAAAAGGGTATGTAGTTTCCCAAAATTCTTTTCCTGCACCCCAATCAAAATCATCTACTCTTTGATATCTTGCAAGACCTATTTCTTTAGCTATTACTTTCTTATTGTCGCCTAAAACTACCTTCTTATTGTTTTGTTCGTGGACCCATCCGTCTGGAGTAATTGTTTGAATATTTCTACCAATCATTACGTCATAGTCATCTCTTATTGAAGCCTCTCGTCTTGGTAAAGGCCTCCAAGTTTCGTTTGAAGTCCATGATGAGAAATTATCAGCATGCTCCCATTTTCCATATCCTTGATATCTGGGAGAGTCATCCACTTGATAGACTGACTGTGACCATGCTCCTTTTTTATCAGCCCACAAAGGTCTCTTTTTTTCCCATGTATTGTTTCCAACATAAGCATTTATCTCATTGTCCTGATATTTCCAGTCTTGCCTCCAGTGTTTTACAACTATTGGCATAGAAACCTTGCCATCGTCTTGCTCAAAGTACATAACCATGATGTGTTGCAAGCTTATAAAATCTTTTCTGTCCTCAACGAGAACAACAAACTCTGTTCCCCATGATTGGTATGGTTGCTGAGGAACATAGTCCGGAACAAAACCCATAGTCTCCATAAAATCAAAAAATATTCTATATTCTCCCTGCATGGAAAGTATTGCTAGTCTATCTTTTTCAAATTTAGTTAGATTATTATCTTTTAGCTTTTCCCAATATGGACTTGAATTCTCATCTAGCTTTACATCTGGACCAAGTGTTGTTCCCCCTCTTGGGGCTTTAAGCATTGGATCATCTAGATGACTCCATCCAAATATATAGCCACCTTCGTCAGATTGAAGAGCTGTATGCGATATTAAAAATAAAATTAAAATTCTTTTCATATGCGAATATTTTACTTAATCGTTAAGCCTGCGCATAACTTATTTCCAGTTGGGTCTCTCAGATACGCTAAGTACATTTTAAATTTACCATAATCTCTTATACCAGGAGCATCTTCAATTGAAATACCTCCATTTTCAACTCCTGCCTTATGCCATTCATCACCCTGCTCAATACTTTCAATATTAAATCCAACGGTTGCACCATTTGATACTGTGGCAGGATTGCCGTCAATTGGCTCAGAAATACAAAAGCTTGTTCCATTGAGATTATAAAAATATCTTTTTTGTCCTGTGAGATTCGGATACATTTTTCCTGGTCCCGCTCCAAGAACTTCAAAAATTTTGTCATAAAAAATTCGTGACTCTTCAATGTCATTTGTTCCTACCATTACATGACTAAACATAGTTTCTCCAATTAAGTAAATAAGTTAATTATTAATAATGAAAAAATCAGCGCAACTAACCACAAGCTTAATGCAAATATAAATGTTTTTGTATTGATTTCTTTCATAGTGTCAAAACTTATCTGTGTTCCAATGCAAAAGAGAGCTGAGATTAAAAAAATTCTACTAGTTACATCAATTAAATTTATTGTTTCTTGGCTAAGATTTAAAAAAGATCCAACGGCGATTGCTGTAATGAATAATGAAATAAAAATCGGAAACTTGGCTCTTGATTTGCTTGGGTAAAAAGTTCCAAGAATTATAATTAAAGGTATTAACCAAATTGTCCTGCTGAGCTTGAGGGTTGTTGCTGTTTCAAGAGCGCTTCCACCAAAGGCTATTGCGGTTCCAATTACTGAACTCGTGTCGTGAACAGCCATTGAGGACCAAGCACCAAAGCTCTCAGAACTCATACCAAGCTTAATTCCTACTAAAGGCAGTATGCCAATTGCAAAAGCGTTAAAGATAAAAATTATCGCTAATGCAACGAATAAATCTTTAGGCTTTGATTTAATTAATGGAGAGATAGCTACCATAGCTGTTGCGCCACAAATAGCAGTTCCTGAAGCAAGTAAAATGCCTAGTTTTTTTTCTATCTTAAATAAGTCAGCTAATAATAAGCCCATGAAAAATATTATTAAAACGAAAATAGAAACGTATGGAAAATATTTAAAAGTTACCTCTAGTGCAGTTGATGCAGATATTGTGAGACCAATTAGGATTATTCCAGCCTGCAGAAGATTTGTTGCAACCGATCTTTCAATATAGTCATTTGGAAATTTAAAAACTATTACTAATAATGAGCCCATCAGTAACGCTATTAGTGGAGATCCGATGAATATCGATAGAAAGGCAAGCAAGAAACCTACTACAAATTTCATTAAGTATTTTCTATTAGTAATGTTGGAACGTTATGAGTATGAGACTTTATGGTAGCAACTAGAGTATTTTCTTTTATGCCATCTTTTATTGGAGTGATGTCGATGCCCTCCTTTGTAAGTCTTTTGTGAGTTTCCTCAATTGATTCTACCTCCCATGCTAATCCCCACAGGCTATCTTGCGAAGTATCTTCGTTTTTTCTTTCTATGACTTCTATTGTTGTTTTATTAAATCTGAAGAACAACATTCTACTTTTCCAATGCTCTATGACCTTATCTAATGCCAGTCGAATATTAAAAATATCTCTGTAAATATCGATGAAACCATCTGCATCGTTAGTATTTATGACAACATGATCAAGTTTATTGATTGTGTCTTTGGGATATTTATCAAAACTTGGCAGTGCTCCTTCTGTATGCTCAATGAAGAAAGAAAAAATTCCTCTTGATAGCTCAGGAGATAAAAAAAGATTTTTCCATTTTCTTATCTTTTTAGTTTCAACATCTCTTCCTTCGCCCTCAGTTGGCTCTGCAATCAAATAACCTAACTTTTTTAATTTTAAAAATGTTCTTTCTATATTATTTGTGCCAAATACTAATCCAATAAGACCATCTCCATTCTCTTTAATTGCATTATTAACTAATGCTGCGCCAAGTCCATCACCATTTGCTGACAAGAGCTCACAGTAGGTATTTTTAAAATTAAAAATTACATTAGTGGTTCCAAGATCTTTATGCTCTCCTTTCCAAACCGGTTCTTTTCCAAAAATTTTTCTATAATTTTCTTCCGCTTCGTTAATGTCTTTTACAGCTATTATTAGGTGGTCTATGGAAGATATCATTATGTTATGTCTTAGGTTTAAAAAGATTTCGGAAGAATGGAAGAATCCAAATTATCTTTAAAAAACTTTTTGGAAAAAGTCTGCTCATCAGATCATAAAAATGAGCGTCTATGCCAATTAATATGCGTTTATTTTTCTTTTTAATATTTTTTAAAATTACTTTTGCAGCATGTTCTGGTGATGATGGCGCATTTTGCTTAAATTGGATACCTGCTTCCTCTTTTGTATCGGCATTTGCTCCAAATATAGCGGCACCAGCATCATCTTTTTCAAAACTTTTAAATCTTGAGGAAGAATAAATATTTGTTCCGATATGACCAGGAAAAACACAATAAGCTTCTACCTTTGACTCAGCCATTTCTAATTCAAGAGACAATGATTCTGTAAAAGCTTTTACTCCAAATTTACCAACATTGTATATCGACTGTTTTGGGACACTAAAAAGACCAAATATAGATGAAGTATTGACAATTGCTGCTTCAGGCCTCTTCTCAAGATGAGGTAGAAAAACTGTAGTCATTTGAATTACAGAATTGAGTAAAATATCTAATCCCCAATTCCAGTCATCTTCGTCTACCTCATTCACGGTTCCAACGATTGACAATCCAGCATTATTAAACACTAGATCTATTTGTTTATGAAATTCGATAACTTCATCAGGTAAAGCTTGAACTTTTTCTTTATCGCTAATATCAAAAGCATGTGTCGATACCGCAACATTTTTTTTCCTCAAAAGCTGCTTTGTTTCTTCAAGTGATTCTTTGTTCCAGTCTACAAGTGCGAGATTACATCCCTTATCTGCAAGCTCTATTGACAATGCTCTTCCAATTCCAGAACCTGCCCCAGAAATTAATGCTACTTTTTGTGAAAAGTCTTTCAAAATATACCTCAGCTTTTTAGTTTCATTTGACCAATAAAGTCCAACTTAATAGTTTCATCTCCTCAAGTCCTTAGCATGTCATAAAAGATTGTATGTGAAAATAAAAATTTCACTTAAGGGAATGCACGTAGTGCGCTCAATATTAATTTGCCCTATAAATATTAACTATAGTTACGCCTACGACTATTAAAAATAATCCAGCTATTGTCTGCCAATTAAGACTTTGTTTGTAAAAAAAATAACTCAATATTGCTACTGTAAATATTCCTGCACCTGACCATGAAGCATAGACAATTGAGAGTGGTAGTTTTTGAGAGACGATTGCCAAGAAGTAAAAAGATATAGAGTATGAAATTAATAAAACTATTGTTGGTAAAATTTTTGTAAAGTTTTGTGATGCTGGCAAGAGCATGGTTCCAAAAACCTCGAAAAATATAGCAGTAAAAAGCATAAAATAGATAGTCATATTTTTTTTATGCTATCTTCAAAATTTTTTCCATCAAAGTAAACAACCTCCTTAATAGCAGGCGGATTAGTTACACATTTATGGTTTATGCTATACATTTCTGGATGTGATCTGGGCTGATAAAAAGACTTAACGCCACATTTTTTACAAAAGTAATGTTTAGCAGTACCAGTTTCAAAGTTATATTCTGATATTAGTTCTCGTCCAGAAATAATTTCAAATAATTCGTGCTTTACAAATAAATGCTGATAACTAATCATGTCGCATATTGAGCAGTTACAATTCCAAACTTCTACAGAATCTTCAGATTTAAATTTAAATTTAATTGCTCCACAGTGACAACTTCCAAAATAATCTTTCATTATAAGGTTGGTTAGACCCACCGTCTGGTTGAATTTTTATATTCAAGAAATTCTTCTCTAAATATTTTTTCCATTGCCTTTTCTTCAGGAATAATTTGAAATTTAGTTATATAAATAATAAACATATAAGTAAAAATAATTCCGCCAATTAGATTAAATCTTAAGCTCAGCGCAAAAAGAATTAAAACCATTCCTAAATACATTGGGTTTCTTGAATATTTAAAAATGCCTGTTACTACTAAAGAACTAGTCTTGTGTATGTCAATAGGATTAATTGTAGTTTGTTGTGCTCTAAATGATCTGGCTGCGGATATTAGAATAAGTGGTCCAGCTACAATAAAGAATAAACTTAGAGCATAAAATATCATATTATTAATCTCTGGAAATATATTTTTTGAAAAATAAATTATCAAGCCAAACAAAAGTGTAACAATGGGCGGTGGTATTTTATTATTAAGCATTTTTACTCCTAATCCACGCGAGCATATCTTCATTAAATATGCTTGTTTTTGGTACGTATTGATTGGGTTGGTCAAGGGTACAAATTGTTATGTAAGTATTCTTTTGATCCTCGTCTAGTAAGCAAACCAAAGGGGTTCCACAATCACCACAAAAGTATCTTTTTCCGAAAGATGACGATATTAATTCTTTTGGTTTTCCTTTAGTGTATTCAAAGTCATTATTGGGTATGGCCATCCATGAGACAAACGCTGCTCCAGAGATACGCCTACACATTGAACAGTGACAATCAGATGTATAATATTTGCCTCTATTAAAGCTATATCGTATTTCACCACAAAAGCAGCCGCCTTCAACCATAGCTATTGGATTAAATTATAAAAAGACTTTACTTGGCGCAGCAAGTGCACTCGCAACAATCACAACAATCACACATTTTTAAAGTATACCTTATTTTGAAAATATTAACTTTTGTCTTCAATATAAACAGCCGCAAGAAGTAAAAGACCCGAAAAAATTCCAAGATTTTTATAGAAATTTTGTAGCTCGTGGGAAGAATTTATGCCTTCATATTCATTCCAAAAATCATGCAAGTTTAAATTAATTAATAAAGTCATTAGAGCAAATCCCAACGCACAAACTATTACATATTTATTTAAAATTAAGCTAATGCTTCCGATAATTTGAGTAATGCCAGCAATTGCTAATAAAAAAGGCGCTAAGATTATATTATGGGTTTCCATAAGGACTATCTGACTTTCCCATGAAATAAATTTCCCTATTCCAGGAATTAAAAAGTACAAAGCTAATAGTATTCGACCGGTATGTATCAAAGTATCTTTAACTGCCATTGTCTAATTTTTCACCTGCTTTTTTATTTTTGTAATATCCCAAGAAAGCTATATAAGTCTGTATTAAGTTGGCAATCACGAAAGCAAATAAATCTACGAGTATAAAGATTGCAGCTCCAGAAAATCTTGATACACCCGTAAGAATATAGCCATTCAATCTAGTTTCGTGCTTTACAGAACTAACTAGATATAGACTCATAATGCTCAATATTAAAATTATCCATTGGCCATATTGTAAGAAATTTTCTATCATAATTTTATGCCTCCTTCTGCTCTAGAGTAACTTAGTAGATTAAACTAACTACTTTTATTAAACTTAATATCTAAACATTATACTTATGAATATACCCAAAGTAGTTAAATCCTCTTTAGCAGATTTAGAAAGAGTAAAGGCAGTTCTTACGTTGGGTTTTTCATCTGATGCTTTATTGCGATGGGTCTTTCCTAACCCATCTTCTTACCTTAAATGCTTCGATGTTTGGATGGAAGAATTTTCAAAAATTGCTTTTGAAAATAATATTGTTTATTCAGAAGAAAATTTTTTTGGTTCATCCCTTTGGCATCCTCCTGGAGTTGAATTTGATAATTCAGTCCTGGAACCAACTTTTGAATATATTCCAGCAGATCGAATAGAGGTTGTTGTTAAGTTTTTTGAAGAATTTGAAAAATATCATCCTGATGATGCTTGGTATTTACCATTTATTGCCGTTGATCCTTCACAACAAAGAAAGGGTATAGGTTCTTTTTTACTTAAAGAGGCTCTTAAAATGATCGATGAAAAGGGAGACAGAGCATATTTAGAGGCATCTAACGAATTAAATAAAGCTTTGTATGAAAGACATGGCTTTGTAGAAATTGGAAGGGTGCAATTTGAAGACTCACCACCTGCATTTCCGATGATAAGAGATTCAATTAAATAGTTAGTTCTGCCTTATTTATCGCCTTGATAGTATAACGATCCAACGGCCAAGATTTAAAATGTCAGCCAACGCAGCCGAAACATACGTCAGAGATGCTGCCCTTAAAATACGACTAGCAGCTTTTTCGTTTGACTGCGATATATATTTTCCTTCCCTTAGTATAGGAAGTGCTTTAGAAAAACTTGCATCAAATTCAATAGGCAAAGTTACCGCATGAATCATCATGCGAGCGATAAAGCCCGAAAGACCTATAAGAAGTAATAGAGAAAATGGCATTGGATGCCGCGTAATAATACCAATAACTGGCGATAAAGAGATGATGATGGCGCTCAAACGGGCCATCTTATTAACTACAGGAATCATCTTTGTTCTTGCGGCTAAACGTTTATCACCTTGTTGATCCTGGATCGCATGACCAACCTCATGTGCTGCAATAGCTATTGCGGTTAACGATTTAGATTCATAATGCTCTCGCAGAAGCCTGACCTCTTTTTCAATTGGATCATAATGATCTCCTAGCTCAGTAATTTCGACCTCAACATCTTTTAAAGAAAATCGTTTAATCAAATGCTTTGCGAGCTCTCCTCCAGTGCCTGGCATTTCAGGCCTTTCAGTTGAATAGCGCCTCATGACAAACTTGACCCACAAAGATGGTCCAAATATTATTACAAACACTAGGAGAACACTTAACGCATAAAACATATTTTGTCCTAGTTAAAAATAGTTCTCTTTTTTGTTCTAATCATTTATAAACTTAATATTTTTAAAATTATAAATCATTCCAAAATCTTGAATTAAAACCTTTTGCTTTATAGAGTTTTGTAATTGTCGTTGGGATTTTTCTAAATATCCATAAAAAATAAATTAATATAATTATTCCAATTAGTCCATTGCTCAAAAGAATTTCTCCAAGTGAGTAAACATTACTTCTTACATTTGAAGATAAAACAATTCCAAATAAAGTTAAAATGAACAAAAAAGCAATTATTGCATCAAGCACTTTGGTAACAATTTTCAAAAATTTCATAATTGTTATTCTCTGTTTTGTTCTACTCTACAGTCACTAACTTTAACAAAAAAGTGATTAAATTTTTTATTCATTGTTTTTTAAAAGTTGATGTCTGTAGAAAAGAATGCCGAACCAAATCGAAAAGATAAAAACCTCTAGGGTTATCATCAAATTATAATTTTCAACAAAATTAGGAATAATGCCAATTGTGAAGATACCGAAGAACCCGGTTAGTGTTCCACCGACAAAAGAATCGTTTTTCTTAAGATAATTCTGTAACATTTCTTTCATCTTAAATCATTGTTCGAAACTACTCGACAGTAACAGAGTGGAATTAACCCGACCCTGTTTCATTGTTTTTAAAATAAAGTTTTCCAAAAAAGGCAAACAAAACGTACAGTCCAAATAACCACCATTTATAGTCACCTGTTATTAACAAAATAACTGTTAATATTCCTGCTGCCCAGAATGGCGAGTTAATGATTTGTATTAAATTATTCATTCAACAGTAACGAAGTTGAATTGTATGTACTAGTTTTATTCTTCATTTATATTTAATTCTTCCAATACATTGAAAAGACGGAGGTCTTTTTTGATACTCTGTGAGTTCTGGTGGTTTTGATAGTTTCCCATATGAACCCAATTCCCATTGTCTTTCTAACCAGTTTACTTTTTCACTTAATATTCCTCTAATAAACTCTGTTTCGTGGTCATGATCGATTGGGGGAGACTTTTTGTTTAAGTCTAAGAATTTTTGTTTTTCTTGAGAATAAACAAACTTTACTCCACTTAATGGACATTCAAAATTCTGATATTCCATCAATTCTATATATTGTTCAGGAGTTAATCCGTGACGTATTGTTTTTGTAATGTCGTATCCCTTTACAATGATTTTTTTCATTTAAAATTTCCAGAATTACTCACAACGTATTGATTTAACCGGTACATACAATTCTATTCAACAGTAACGGACTAAGTTTAATCGGTCTTTCATTCCTCACACCATAGTCCTTATATTTCGTACGTTATTATCTAAGTTTACCATTTTCTCATATTTTCCTTTTTCAATAACATATCCTTTCTTCTTCTTGGATTTGTCTTTCCATTTAAGAGTATCTTCAATTATAGGTAATCTTAATTTAAGAACTAATCTATGTTTCCTTGTCTCTGAATCAAATAATACTCTTATCTTCTTAACGTATTTCTTAATAACCTCTATTTTTTGTTCATCTGATAGGTTCTTTAATTCGTGGATATTACTTTCATAGTCAGAAATCCAATCTATCCATAAATTGTCTTCCTCTAGGACTACTTTTTCATTCTCTAGTTCTATTAGGGTCGTTGATAACTTGTTTAATTCGATTTGTAGTTTATCTATGAACATCTGAATCGATTTCGCTTTCTCTCTCGAGGATATTTTCTCGATCTCTTTCTGAACAATACTCTCTTCGAGACGACTAATTGATTCTTTGATTGAATCAATCTTCTTGGATAGTCTTGTTAATTCATTCTCTTTGGAAATCTTTGATCTATTCTTTTGTTTAAGTAAAGACTTTTTGAATATCTCTCTTTCTTGATGAGATAGTTCTAATATATTGACCAGAGTTTCCCAAATTCCCTCAATTGTTCTCTCACAATCCATACTGACATTATTTGGACAATGTTTCCCTCTTATCCAATCTCCATCTTTTGACGAAGACTTCCATTTCTTATTATGTTTCGAACACCTATAAGAAAGTCTGAATTGATCGTTCTTTAACTTTCGAGATTCTCCCCATATGACACTATCACAATGACCACATGACATTAATTCTCTAAGGGGATAGTCATGATTCTTTTGTGTTGGTCCTTTAGGTCTAGAAGATTTCTTTAGTCTTTCTTGGACTTTATCCCATATAACTGGTTCCACAATTCTTGGACATGGAATCTCTTTTTCATAATAAACATATGAACCGTTGGGATGGGTGTTTCTTAAAATACATTCGACACTTCCATAACTCCAAATAGGTTTTCCTCTATTTGTTAATACATTTCCATCTAACTTGTGTTTAATTCTCTTAGGAGATAATCCTTGTGAATACCATTTGAAGATTCTCTCAACCCAAGGAGATTGATCTTTGTCTAGTACAAGTTTCTTATTCTTATTTGTTTTATATCCGAAAGGTGTTGAACCTCCCATCCAATATCCCTGTCTTGCTTTGACTCTTTTCCCATGATTTAACCTCTCTTTTCTCAACATATTCTCGTATTGAGAAATCTCTGAAATGATTCCATATAACAAGTTCTGTTCTAATGAATCCAGATTTGTTTCATTGGTATTTGTATAGAGAGTACATTTACTCTTTCTAAGAGTTTCTCTAATAATTGTTGATGTCGTTGTATTCCTAGACAATCTATCGATTGAATAGACATAGATATTCTTAATCTCTCCATCTGATACTCTTGCCAATAGTTCTTTAATTACAGGTCTATTCTCTAAATCCTCTTTTGATGAACTTGCTGATTTCTCGTTATGGTGTTCATAGTCCATTCCTAAGGACTTTGCTTTTTCTTTTCCTAACTTTAATTGAGAGTCAAGAGATGTTCCGTCATTCTCTTGATTAACAGTCGATACTCTTGTGTAGATATGTAATATTGGTTTGTCCTTACTCATAACCTTACTTTCCCCTCATAACCTCCTTTAGACAACGACTACTCGTCCACAAACTTTTCTAGTCCTCTTTTCTCTGATTGAGGTTTTTCTTTGGGTCCATAAAGGTATTCCTCTATGTCTTCTATCTTTCGATCTAGTCCTCTTAACCAATGTTGGAGAAATTCTATGTCTTTCATTAATTGATAATTACTGTCGACTCTTACTCCTTTAGGATTTCTCTCACTCATTATTCGACCTCCTTGAATAAAGGTTTTCTCCCATGATTGATATTCCAATCCCAATAACTATCAAGAATTCTGATTGAATCCTTTAATAATGATTCCTTGTAATTGAACGTATTAATGAAGAATGAGTATTGGGTCTTATCTCCTTTTTTAACTGAATCCTCATACTCAAAATATGTTTCTCGTGTGGTTTTTGGTTTCATAGACTCTGGGTCTGAAGGATCCATCTTTGTAAGATATTTTACTGGTTCACTATTCCAATCTTCAGAAGTTACCCACTCATCTACAACGAATACCTTTCTCTCAATCTTCTGTTGATAAAGAGGTGGAAAGAGTTCATCTTCATAGTTTTCGAGACATTCTCGAGAATCATCAATGTGTGTTAATAACAGTTCAGTAAAATTCTTTACATCTCCTCTTGAGAAATCTTGTTTTCGACTATAACCACATTCCAATTCAAGGAATTCATCCTCTTTTGGAACCATTTGATAGTACTGTTTTTTCTCTAGACTATGGATATAGACATGAATCCTTTTATCCATTAAATACTTTCTAAGAAATCCTTTAATTCCATTAGTTAGATTCATCCGACTAACTGTTTGGAAAGTGAGGTTGTAATATCCATCTGTCATTAACTTCCAGACGTTGTTAGAATCCATCTCTATACCTCTTTCATTCATATAAAAACTGAATAAGGAAACTTCTTCCTCTCCGTTATTTACTATTTGATTTAAACACTCAAGATCAGATTCACTAATCTGTGTTTCATTTACTCTTAATAAGACACTATTCATTTATTTCCTCCATAGAAATTTGGGTTGTTATTAATTTTTTCATACTCCTATTATCTTAGATTTGCCATTTAAACTGGATGACATAACTTGATAGAAGTTCTGTCCTAAATGGTTGTGTTATCCTGTTTGTATGAGTGAGAGGAAGTCATTAAAACAGTTCTATAGATTGTGGTTTGAGTTTCTTAAATTAGGATTAACAAAGACCAAATTTACTAAGAAAGAGAAAGAGTTTTATCTCGATTGGGGAGATGTTCTTTCATATAAGAACTTTGATGATTGGTGGAAGTCCAAAGGTCATTTATTCGGAGATATTAAAGTCGAAAAAGGATATTCCTTTAGTGAAGATTCTATTAATTTAAAGATTCCTTTAACTCAACCTTTATCAACTTCTGTCTCTCAAGTTAAGAATATTATTGAAAGTGAGATCGTTGAGAGATATGGACATAAATTGTCTCCAAAAGAGATGACTAATAATATGAAATTACCTCACAAAAAATATCCAATTAAAGGACAACCCAAATATCAGACTTTACAAGATACTTTAGTCATTTATAGGGATGTATACGTCAAGAAAGGTCATTCAAAAGTCGGACAAGAGTTATTAGATGATTGTCGAAAGTTTTTCAAAGGAAGAAAGGTCAATAAACGTGTTCCTGAGTTCTTAAGAGAACAAGAAGATAACTTAAATACGTTAAGAAATCTGAGAAGAACTATCCAAAGAGGGAACACAATAATAAAGAATGTGAAGTCAGGAGTATTTCCAGACTAATCCCGTTGTCCATTTAATAGATTCATAGGAAGGTTTCCTTATAAGTGAGGAAATTATTATGAAACTATTGAAAGAACTTAATTTAACACCTGTTAAAAAGACTGTTGGAAGGAATCCGATAGTCCAAAGACGTGAAAGTCTTATCAAAGGAATAGATAAACAATTATCTATTTGTGAATCGTTAATATCAGATAACGAATTTGCCAGAGATCATCATTCTGGACGAAAGATACCTTCCTGGTTCTGGTTAGATGACTCTGGACAATATTACTTGTCTATCAATTATGGGAAACAACCATTGGAATTATCCAAAGGAAAGTTCTCTATTATTTGTGATTCTATCGAGAGTGTTCAATCGTCTTTAAATCTTGTCAGAGAATCTGTCCAAATGGGAGATTTCGATAAACAACTCGAAAAGAGAAGTAAGGTCATAAGGTCTAACTTTAAGTGAGTAATTTAGTCAATTTGAATGATTATAGGTGGAACGTGGATTGGATTATTTCGGACCTTGTGGATGAGTTCTTTGAGACAGGAACTGATGAGATCACAAAATGGTTAATACAAAATAAAGAGGATGTTGGTCTAAGTGAAAAAGAGATTAAGGAACTCGACGTTGAGGATTTGAAATTAACTTTTGTTAATACTTCTCTAAAAATGTTGGGTATGTCTATTGTTCATAAGAACAACTTTAGGTGGTGATAGTATTTGAATTTCTATCTTCTGGAGGTGTTTGGACTCAATGTGGTTCCACCTCCGACACCAATCCAACCTATCTTTCTTATCGATTGAATCAACTCCATAAGGTTTATAAGACCAGAGTGAGAGTCAGATATAGAAATGGAGGAATAATTGATCTTATTGGTTAGTCTTATTTCTTCTTAATAAGAACAACCGACAATTCATTCTTCCCATTTCCAAAGAATCTATCCAATTCAGATTTAACGAATCCAATATTAGTCTTATCAATAGGTTCCAATACCTGAATATCGACCTGACCAAGATTATTAATCGATCTAGTCAATTCAGACTTAGTCTTTGGAAGAACAACTTTTGTATCATATTTTCCTAACACTCATAAACTCCTTATTAAATACACATTAAAAATTTCCATTGGATAGATTCATCAGATGGATTATTTAAATCCCTTAGACACCGACTCTAGGTCTTCTACCTGTCATTTCATACAAGGTATTCCAGTTCTTAATCTCTTCCTGTTTCTCAATAACATGAGATCTCATTAATTCGATTAAGGTCTGAGTTCTATTCGTATTTTTAAACCGGCAAGTCTCATCAAAGGTATCAATTACATCATCTGGACATCTAAAGTTAATTAAAGTCTTACTCATTACTACTCCTCTCTATTACGTTTCATTAATTAATATATTAGGAATCAAGACAGGATAAAGTCTTGATCGATATACCTTATTTAATGGAGATTTATCTTCGACATTAGGTATGTAAAGTATTTGTATATATGAGTTATTTATATGACGAAGACTGTTTGAAATGGGACATAACTTAAAAGAAGTTCTGGACGACTTTTGAACATGAAAATTTTGTGAGGAATTTTTTGAAAACACACGACATAGAGAAGTGTTTGAAATATCCAAGACAATATTTTTTGAGAAGGTATATATGAAATCGATCAAAATAACCTACCCCACAGGGTAAGGGATATAGACATTGGACCAATCAACAGAATCCTTAATATCACTCTTGGATGTTAATTTGGTCATATAGTCTATCCAACCTTTGTCATACATTGGTTGAATATCAATCATTGGTCTTCCTAATACTGATTTACTCCATGATTCCTTAACTAATCGGATGAATTCCCTGTTTTTCTCTGGATATGGGTTGTCTATAACACAATGAATATGTGTTTGAATGTGATTTGTTCCCTCCCTAATAGGTATAACAGTCAATTTTTGGTTATACCTTCTATAAGAATTCTTTAGATAAGATTGGTTAAGTCTATTCATGAAATGTTTAAAGTTCTGTGAATGACTTATCTTTGTATTTGAAAAGGTCGTTAGAGTAATGGCGAAAGGATTAGACAGTTCTATATCCTTAATCCAATCTCTTATCTCCTGTTGATATTCCAAATCATTAACCACTTCTATACACCTCTACTTCCTATTTTTTGGGATATTTTTAATAGTTTTTAGTTATCTTTACCATATATTTATCTTATTAGAATTGAGGTTTAACTTGGATGACATTACTTGATAGAAGTATTGTCCAAATAGATCTCAATATTATTTTCTCGTTCTGTCTTCTTTAAATATTTCTTATACATCCTTTCAACTAATTGAGGAGATAACTCCTTATCACGAGTAGATCGATAACCTTTAGATATAAGATGAGTCGATATATCTTTGTATGTCCATGAATACTCCCTCAACTCCTTAATAACCTCTATTAAGTTCTCTTGATACCTTGATAATCCTCCTAGAAAGGAAAGTTTAATATCCACCGAAATTTCAACGGAAATATTTTTTGGTTTATGGGAACTTATAGAGAACTTATGGAGAATTAATAAGGGGAAAGACCGACTAAACTTACTCCACTGTTACTGATTTAGCCAAATTCCTTGGCTGGTCAATATCGGTTCCTCTTAAAAGAGCAACCTCATAAGAGAGAATTTGAAGAGGTATCGTATAAATAATTGGTGTTAAAAGAAAGTCGCATTTTGGCATGTTAATAAGTCTGCCGGATTTTAAGTCCATTGATATTGATGGATCAGAAAATACATACAAAGTTCCGCCCCTAGCTTTTACTTCCTCAAGATTGGAGACTAGTTTTTCAGCTATCTCACTTTCTGGTGCTAGAGCAATTACTGGCATCTCCTCATCTATCAAGGCGAGCGGACCGTGTTTTAATTCACCAGCAGGATATGCTTCAGCATGGATATAAGAAATTTCTTTAAGTTTAAGTGCTCCCTCTTTTGCAATTGGATAGAAAATACCTCTTCCTAAAAATAGTGCATTATCTTTATTTGCTATTTCAGGAGCGATTTCTAAAATTGTATCTTTTAATTTTAAAGTTTCTTCTACTGTTTCTGATAAAGATCTAAGGGCCGTTATTACTCTAGTTCTTAAGTTTGGATTTCTTTCTCTACTTTTTGCTAAAGATAATGCTAATAACATCAAGGCTGCAAGCTGAGTAGTGAAAGCTTTTGTTGAAGCAACTCCAATTTCAGGACCAGCATTTGTAAATATTGAATAATCAGATTCTCTTGCAAGAGAACTTGTTGGAACATTGCATATACATAGCGTGGATAAGTAATCTTTTTCTTTTGCATATCTTAGTGCTGCAAGAGTGTCAGCAGTTTCTCCAGATTGTGAAATTGTGACCAAAAGAGAATCATCATCTACATGAGGATTTCTGTATCTATACTCGGATGCATAATCTATTTGAGTTGGAAGCTCTGAAATTGCTGAGAACCAGTTAGCTGCAACTCGGCCAGCATGTAAACTTGTTCCACAAGCTACGATTTGTATTCTTTTAACTTTTTCAAACATTTCAGACGAGCCAAGACCAAATATATTATCTAAAACATCATCTCCACCAACTCGCCCGTCAATAGTTTTAAGGATTGCCTCAGGCTGCTCGTATATTTCTTTTTCCATAAAATGACGATATTCGCCTTTCGAGGTTGATTGACTTGAAATATCTATTTTAGAAATTTCTCTATCAACTTGCTTCTTAGATTTATCAAAAATGGTATAGCTCTCAGATGATAATTCTGCAACATCACCATCTTCTAAAAAAACAAACTCGTTGGTTAGTTGACCAATAGCCAGTGGATCAGAGGCAGCCAAGAATTCATCCATGCCTATTCCAATTAATAATGGTGATTTACTTCTCGCAATAATAATATTTTTATCGTCTTGTTTGTCTATGGCTGCTATTGCATAAGCG
Organism: uncultured SAR86 cluster bacterium; assembly: GCA_902630885.1. Lineage (GTDB taxonomy): Bacteria > Pseudomonadota > Gammaproteobacteria > Magnimaribacterales > D2472 > SAR86A. The sequence continues at coordinate 33,452 of CACOWI010000008.1, forward strand.
CCCTCGAGCTTCTCTTTTGTTTGATACATAGCATCGAGCATGTCTTTTCCTTTGCTGAGAAAATATTCGAGAAGATGAGCAATTAATTCAGAGTCTGTTTGAGATGAAAAAGCATATCCTTCTTTTTTTAAAAACTTTTTAAGGTCTAGGTAATTTTCAATTATGCCGTTATGAACAATATAAACCCTTTCATTTGATTTATGTGGATGCGCATTTTCTTCTGAAGGCTCTCCATGGGTAGCCCATCTAGTATGTGCAATTCCAAGCTTGCTTTTAGGCTTTTCTGAAATCATTTTTTCTTCAAGTAATTTTACTTTGCCTAATGTTCTTAAATGAGTGATTTGGTCAGTCTGATGAAGTGCAATTCCTGCAGAATCGTAACCGCGGTATTCCATCTTATGAAGACCTTGAACAAGCAATTTTCCAACGTTGCGATTAGAAGCGGCAGCTATAATTCCACACATAAGTATTAGTCCTTTTTCTTAGACCAGTTTTCTTTATTATCTTGTTTTGCTCTTCCTACGCCAAGAGCATTATCAGGAACATCCTTAGTAATCACTGATCCGGCGGCAACGTATGCATTTGAACCAATCGTAACTGGAGCAACCAAAGATGAGTTTGTACCAATAAAGCTATTATCTCCTATCTTAGTTTTATGCTTACCCTTTCCATCATAGTTGCAAGTTATTGTTCCAGCTCCAATATTGGAATCGTCACCAATTTCTGCATCTCCCAAATATGCAAAATGGTTAGCTTTAGAATCTTTGCCAACTTTTGTTTTTTTTGTTTCTACAAAATTGCCAATTTTTGCTGAATCATCGATATGACTTCCCTCTCTTAGTCTTGCGTATGGTCCAATAGAACAATTTTTCCCTACTTTTGATGAAACTAAATGCGAAAAAGCTTCTATATTAGAGTTATCACCTATCTCGACATCTTTTAAAATTGTATTCGGGCCTATAGAAACGTTGTTGCCCAGTGATACGTTTCCCTCCAAAATCACATTTACATCGATATAACAGTCTGAGCCAGCTGAAACCTCTCCTCTGACATCAACCCTTGATGGGTCTGGAACCGTTATACCCATATCTAAGAGATCATTTGCTTTCATTTTTCTATATATTTCCTCTAACTCTGATAGCTCTCTTTTAGTATTAGCACCCTTTACTTCATCATTAGGAACAATACATGTACTGATTTTAAACCCTTTTTTATTAATTATAGAAACAATATCTGTTAAATAGAATTCGGAAGCGGCATTATCGTTGCTAACTTCTCCAATTGCTTCTTCTAACAGCGATTTATTACAACAAAGTATCCCGGTAAAAATTTCTTGTATTTTTTTTTCATATTCTGATGCATCTTTTTCTTCTATTATTGAAATTGCAGCCCCACTTTCATTTTTTTTAACTCTTCCATACCCAGTTGGATTTTTTAGTTCCGTGCTCAATATTGTGAGGCTCTCATCAGTCATTGAAATTAAATTATTAAGAGTCTCCCTTTTAATTAGAGGCACATCTCCGTATAAAACCAAAACTTTTGAGTCTGCGTTTATTGAATCTAAAGCAGATTTAACAGCGTCAGCTGTACCAATTGGTTTTTTTTGCTCACAAATATGATTTATTCCAGGAAAGTTTTTCACTTCAGTTATAACGGAATCTTTTTCATATCCAACAACAAAGGATGTTTCTTCGGTTAAACTTGAAACTGTATTATGAATACGTTTTAGCATTGACTGTCCGCCAACAATTTGAAGAGATTTTGCTTGTTTTGAGTGCATTCTAGAGCCCTCTCCAGCAGCTAGAATTACAGTATGAATTTTCACAATATAAGGCTAAATAGATACCTTACTGTTTTTTTCGCAATTTTTGAATAGTCTTAAGTCTTGCAACAGCTTCTGCAAGCTGAGCTGAAGCTTTGGCATAATCAATTGAGGTATCTTTATTTGCAAGTTCCTGCTCAGCAACCTCTTTTGCTTTAATCGCTTCTGATTCATCTAAGCTTTCTGCCCTTTCTGCTGTATCAGATAAGACAGTAACCAAATCTGGCTGTACTTCTAAAAAACCACCTGAGCAAAAGAATGTTTCTTCATCTGATCCGTTTTGAACCCTTACAGGTCCAGCTGCTAGCCCAGTTAAAAGAGGAGTGTGCCCAGGTGCTATTCCAAGTTCGCCTAAAGTTCCAGTAGCGAATACCATGGTCGCTTCACCGGAATAAATTTCCTCACTGGATGAAACAATATTAATTTTAATAGTACTCATGTTATAAAGTTTTTGCTTTTTCTACTGCCTCCTCAATAGTTCCCACCATGTAAAAAGCTTGCTCAGGAAGATGGTCATAGTCACCATTAAGAATACCTTTAAATGCTTTAATAGTGTCTTCAAGTGAAACATATTTACCAGGAGTACCTGTAAAGATCTCTGCAACAAAAAATGGTTGTGACAAAAATCTTTGAGCTTTCCTTGCTCTTGCTACTAATCCTTTATCTTCTTCAGAAAGTTCATCCATTCCAAGAATAGCAATAATATCTTTAAGTTCATTATATCTTTGCAAGATTTTTTGAACTCCTTGAGCAACCTCATAATGGTCATCGCCGACCACAAATGGGTCGAGTTGCCTGCTAGTTGAGTCAAGCGGATCAACAGCAGGATATATTCCTAATTCAGATATTTGTCTTGAAAGCACTACAGTAGCATCTAGGTGAGCAAATGTGGTTGCTGGAGATGGGTCTGTTAAGTCATCAGCTGGAACATATACAGCCTGTATTGATGTAATAGAACCTGTTTTGGTTGATGTAATCCTTTCTTGAAGAGCTCCCATTTCCTCAGCTAATGTTGGTTGATATCCAACAGCAGATGGCATTCTTCCCAAAAGAGCAGACACCTCAACACCTGCTAGGGTGTAACGATAAATATTATCAATAAATAACAACACGTCTTTCCCTTCGTCTCTGAAGCTTTCAGCCATAGTTAATCCAGTTAAAGCAACCCTAAGTCTATTTCCTGGGGGCTCATTCATTTGTCCATAAACCATTGCAACTTTTGATTCGCCTAGATTATCAATATTAACGACTCCAGATTCTTGCATCTCGTAATAGAAATCATTTCCTTCTCTTGTTCTCTCACCAACACCAGCAAAAACAGAAAGACCAGAATGTTGTAAAGCAATATTATTAATTAACTCCATCATATTTACGGTTTTACCAACACCTGCTCCACCAAATAAACCAATTTTTCCTCCCTTAGCAAAAGGGCACATAAGGTCGATAACCTTAATACCTGTTTCAAGAACCTCATTGGATGCAGATTGATCTGTATATGAAGGCGGTTTTCTGTGAATTGGCATTTTTGCTTTTTCGCCTATTGGTCCTTTTTCATCAATGGGATTTCCTAAGACATCTACAATTCTTCCCAGTGTTTCAGGTCCAACTGGAACTGATATTGGTGCATTAGTTCTAGAAGCGGTTAATCCCCTTTTGAGGCCTTCAGTTGCTCCCATAGCAATGGTTCTAACAACGCCATCACCAAGTTGCTGCTGCACTTCAAGAGTTGTTCCGCTCTCATCTACCATAAGAGCTTCATATACTTTTGGAATATTGTCTTTATCAAACTCTACGTCGATAACCGCTCCAATAATTTGTGTAACTGTTCCGTTGCTCATATTTTTCTCCTTAAACTGCTGACGCACCTCCGACTATCTCAGAGAGCTCTTGAGTGATAGCCGCTTGTCTTACATTGTTATATAAAAGTTCTAATTCTTTAATTAAGTCCCCTGCATTGTCAGTAGCATTTTTCATTGCAATCATTTTTGCAGCCTGTTCACATGCATTATTTTCAATAACGGCTTGATAAACTAGTGACTCGATGTATCTTGTTAATAATCCATCTAATAATTCTTTTGCCTCCGGTTCATAAATGTAATCCCATTGCGAAGGAGCTTCTTCGTTTTGTTCCTCTGGTGCAAGTGGGATTAGCTGCTCAACGTTTGGTTGTTGAGTCATTGTATTGACAAAAATATTTGAACAGAGGTACACCTGATCAATGTCATTATTCTTATGCAAGTCTAAAACAACTTTTGTTAAGCCGATTAAATCATCTGGATTTGGTTTGTCGCCAAGCTTTTCTGCTACTGCAACGACTTCTCCTCCTACACTTTTAAAAAAGCTAGAAGCCTTTGTTCCTATTAGGGCAAAACAAGAATCTATTTCTTTTTGATTTAACTCAGCAGATTTTGCTATTACTTGTTTAAAAAGGTTAATGTTTAAACCACCACAAAGTCCTTTATCAGATGCAACTACAATAAAACATGATTTTTTTGTTTTTCTTTCTTCATAAAAAGGATGCGGATACTCTGAGTTTGCAAGTGCAACGTGGGAAATAACGTCTTTAATTTTTAAAGAATAAGGCCTGCCCTCAAGCATGGTATCTTGAGTTTTTTTCATTTTACTAGCGGCTACCATTTCCATAGCAGAAGTAATCTTTTGAGTGCTTTTAATACTCGCGATTTGTTTTCTTACTTCTTTTGTATTAGCCATTTTTTTATCAACTAAAAAGTTTGAGTTTTTTTGAAATCTTCAACCAAAGCAGTAAATTGTGCTTCGATGTCATCGTTCCAGTCACCAGTTGAGTTAATTTGTTCTTCAAGATCGCCTTTTTCAGAAGTTAAATATCCATGTAAAGCCTCTTCAAAATCAAGAATCTTTTCAACCTCAACATCTGCCATATATCCTCTGTCCGCTGCAAATAAACTCAATGCTTGTTGAGCTACACTCATTGGAGCATACTGCTTTTGTTTAAGAAGTTCGGTAAAAGCTTTACCATTTGCGAGTTGTTGTTTTGTAGCATCATCTAAATCAGATGCAAACTGAGAGAAAGCTGCTAGTTCACGATATTGAGCCAATGCGGTTCTAACTCCCCCTGCTAATTTTTTCATTATCTTTGTCTGTGCTGATCCACCAACCCTGGACACAGATAAACCTGGATTAATTGCAGGCCTTACGCCAGAATTAAATAGTTCTGTTTCTAGATATATTTGGCCATCTGTAATTGAAATTACATTTGTTGGAACAAAAGCTGAAACATCTCCAGCCAAAGTTTCAATAATTGGAAGAGCTGTTAACGATCCGGTTTTGCCCTTAACTTTTCCATCAGTAACTTGCTCAACGTAATCAGCACTTACCCTTGCTGCCCTTTCGAGTAATCTTGAATGGAGATAGAATACATCGCCTGGGTAAGCCTCTCTTCCCGGAGGCCTTTTGAGAAGTAACGATACTTGTCTATAAGCAACAGCTTGTTTTGAAAGATCGTCATAAACTATTAAAGCGTCTTCACCTCTATCTCTAAAGTATTCCCCCATGGTACATCCAGCATAAGCTGACAAATATTGCATAGGTGCCGGATCAGCTGCGGTAGCAGAAACAACAATGGTATGTTCCATTGCTCCGTATTCTTCAAGCTTTCTTACAACATTAGCAACTGTCGATTGCTTTTGACCAATAGCAACGTAAATACATTTTATTCCTGTGCCTTTTTGGTTGATGATTGCATCAATCGCAACAGCGGTTTTGCCGGTCTGTCTATCGCCGATAATTAATTCCCTTTGACCTCTTCCAATTGGAACCATTGCATCAACAGCCTTCAAACCAATTTGAACAGGCTGATCAACTGATTGACGAGCAATTACTCCTGGTGCAACAACCTCAACTGGTGAGGAGTGTTCAGCATTAATTTCACCTTTACCGTCTATTGGCGCTCCCAGAGTATTTACAACTCTTCCAAGCATAGCTTCGCCAACAGGAACCTCTAACACCTTGCCTGTACATACGGCTTTTTGTCCTTCAATAATTTCAAGGTAATCTCCAAGAACAACGGCACCAACAGAATCTTGCTCCAAATTAAGGGCCATACCTTTTGTACCATTTTCAAATTCAATTACCTCCCCGTACATGACATCACCCATGCCATGAATTCTTACAATACCGTCAGATACGCTGACGACAATGCCTTCATTTTTTCTTTCTGCAGAAAGATCAAGACCAGCAATTTTTTCTTTTAAAACGCTGGAAATTTCTGATGGATTTAGTTGGCTCATATTTTCACCTTAAAAATTTAATTGGTTTACAAGTTTTTTGACCTTTCCTTTAATTGAAAGGTCTAGTGTCTCATCACCTATCTTGATTGATAGGCCGCCCATCATTGATGGGTCTTTAGAAAAATAAATATTGGCATCTTTGCCATAAGTCGATTTTAATTTTTGTTCAATGTTTTGCTTGGCTTCTTTTCCTGGATCAACCGCTACAAATACCTCAACAGATTTTTGTTCTTTATATTCTTCTAGAAGCTCTTGATAAATAACGAAAATTGTTTCGATAAGTTTTAATCGTTTATTTTCAGCTAATATTTCTAAAAGTTTTTTTGATGTTTCGGAAATACTTTCTTCGAATAAATTAACCAAAACATTTACTACATCTTGTCTGGATAAGGCCGGATTTTCAATTGTGTTAATTACGCCATCGGTTTTCGATGCTAGCGCCATGGTTTTTAACTCAGATGCCATCTCATCAATTTTTTTAGACTCTAATGCAGATGAAAATAATGCTTTTGCATAAGGTCTGGCTAATGGCGTTAACTCAATCATTACTTATAGTTCCTCAGCAGCTTTTTTAAGAATTTCTTCATGTTTTTCTTTGGAGATCTCATCACCAAGAATTTTTTGAGTAGTGTCAATTATTATGTCTGACATTTGTTGTCTCAATTCTTCTTTAGCTTTATTGGTTTCATTTTCGATAGTTGTTGATGCTGAGGTTAGGATCTTTTCAGCTTCTGCCTCTGCTTTTGATGAAGCATCACTAACTATTTGAGATGCTCTTGCATTTGCTTTATCAAGAATTTCTGCTGCCTCGGCTTTTGCCTGAATAAGTTCCTTATCAAAAGCAAGTTTGGCCTCTTCCAGGGAATCGTCGGCTTTTTTCGCAGCCTCTAGACCATCAGTTATCCTCTTTTCTCTTTCTTTCATAACAGAGAGAATGGGTGGGTAGATATATCTCCAGCAGATTGCTACAAATACAATCATTACAACTGCTTGGGCAATTAAGGTTGCGTTTATATTCATTTTTTAACTTTTATATTTTTATATTGCAAATAACATGTACATTCCAAGGCCGACTCCAATCATTGGTACTGCATCAGTTAACCCCATCATTAAAAAGAATCTTCCCTGTAGAAAAGGTGCCAACTCGGGCTGCCTTGCTATTCCTTCAATAAACTTACTGCCCAAAACTCCCACACCAATACCAGCTCCAATTGCTGAAAGTCCCATGGTAATCCCGGCTGCTAAAATACTATATTCCATTTTTTTCTCCTATAAGTTGAGGATTAATGCTCCTCTGTTTCATGCGCCATTGCTAAATATGCAATAGTAAGCGCCATAAAAATAAATGCTTGCAATGCCACAATTAAAATGTGGAAGAGCGCCCAAACTAGATGTAAACCGAATCCTAAAACACCAATTGGAATGCTACTAAAAAATAACATTAATGCAATCAAGATAAAAATCATCTCACCGGCATACAAGTTTCCAAAAAGTCTCAAACCAAGTGATATTGGTTTTGCAATAAAATTGACCATTTCCAAAACAAAATTGATTGGAATCATATATTTACCAAATGGGTGCAACGTAAGTTCAGCAATAAATGCTTTTAATCCTTTAACTGTTATGCTGTAGTAAATGGTAAGAATAAAAATACCAAAAGCCATCCCCAGCGTTATATTTGGATCTGTTGTTGGTACAACTTTAAAATAAAGAGATTCTGGTCCTTTGATCCACTCTACTGCGTCACCAGCCATTGCGTATGCAATGTGTCCTGCAAGCACTGGTAGAAAATCTACTGGTACAAGATCCATTAAATTCATTAGTAAAATCCAAACAAAAACAGTTAGTGCTAATGGGGCGATTAGAGTGTTTTTCACTGATCCAAAAAGTGATTGAACATTGTCCTCTACAAACTCAATGCTCATTTCAACAAAATTTTGCAAACCACTTGGAGCAACGCTAGCATCAGAATTCTTTGAAATAGCTTTTCTAAAAACAAAAACAAACAAAGCACCCAAACCAATAGACCAAAACAAAGAGTCTACATGAAAAGCCCAAAAACCCATTTGATCAACTTTATACGGATCACAAGTCCAACCATCTGGTGTTTTTCCACACGTTAAATTTGTTAAATGGTGGCTTATATATGATTCTGTTGTTAATTCAGATGCCATAATTATTGAGCCCTTTTTTCATTAATAATATCTAATGGATTAATGGTTATGTTGAACACTACAAACATTAGTAAAGAATACAAGAAAGCATCTGGTAAATAAATACCTGTAAGGGCTAGAAAAATAATAAAAACTGCCCATTTTGATATCCATATGTAACCCACATTAATTACAAAATCTTTAATTTTGCTTCCTAAAAAATAAATAATGAACATTGTTGTAATATAACTAGCAGCGATGACTGCAAAAAAGGTATTTGCTAAAGTTCCAAAAATAAAAATAGCAATGTTTAGCAATAAAATTAATTTAATTTTTTTACTAAGATTTTTCAAATTTGAGCTTTGGCGTAAATTTATTTATTTTTCTGGCGGGAATTATAAAAATATAATCATCTATAAACAAGTTGTTTATTGCTTATTTTTTGATCTTAGCAATGATGTTATCAAGCTCATCTAGGCTTTTATAAAAAATAGATACTTTTCCAGATTTTTTATTCTTAGTCTCTAGTTCTATTTTATGACCAAAAGCCTCAGACATTTCTTGTTCAATATTTAAAATGTCAGTATCTTTTGATTTTGATTTGGGCTGATTTTTTGGTTTGTTTTTTAATGAAATATTGGTTAAGTCTTTTACAGTTAGGCCTTCTTTGGTTATTTGTTTAGCTATTTTTTCTGCATCGGAGGAAGACATTGAAGCCAGAAGCTTTGCGTGACCTTTCTCAATTTTTCCTTCTGAAAGCAAGTCAAGAACTGATGGGGGCAAAGATAATATTCTTAGCGAGTTAGCAATTGTGCTCCTGGCCTTGCCTGTTGATGCAGCAACTTCGTCTTGCGTAAGACCGAACTCTCTCTTTAATCTGTCTAGGCCCCTTGCTTCTTCAACAGGGTTAAGGTCTTCTCTTTGAAGATTTTCTATAAGTGCTGATACAAGAGCGTCTTGGTCTTTTTTTTGGTCTACCAAACATGGGATTGTTTCTAATCCAGCCATCTTTGATGACCTTAGCCTTCTCTCTCCTGCAATAACCTCATACTCGTTGAGGCCAAGCTCTCTGACTAGGATGGGTGAAAGCACGCCTTGTTTTCTAATTGATTCTGTCAATTCGTTTAATTTTTCTTTGTCAAAATTTGATCTTGGTTGAAATCTTCCTGGTTTTATTTTTGAAATATCTATTTCTTTTATAGACCTCTGGTTGGTATTAGATTGACCTAAAAGAGCATCCAAACCCTTGTTAAGTGTTTTGTTTTCTTCAGACATACTCCACCTTTCTAATAAGCTCTCCCGCCAAAGCCAAATATGCTTTTGCGCCATATGAGTCTGGTTTATATTTTATACCAGATATTCCATGGCTTGGGGCTTCTGCAAGCTTTACATTTCTTGGAATGAGTGTATTGAACACAAGATTTTGGAAATGTTTTTCAAGCTCATCAGAAACCTCTTTGGCAAGGTTGTTTCTCATATCAACCATAGTTCTTACTATTCCAAGAATCCTGTTTGAGGACATGTTTTTGTCTGATATGGTTTGTATTGTATTCATCAGTCCTGTTACGCCTTCTAAAGAATAATATTCGCATTGCAGTGGAATTAATGTTCCTGAAGCACAAAATAATCCTTCGATTGTGAGTTGGTTTAGGGTTGGTGGGGTGTCTATAATGGTGTAATCATAGTTATTGGATATTGGTTCCATGTTTTTTGATAAGAATCCCTGTTTATTGTCATTTCTAATTGCTATTTCAAGAGCTATAAGTTCCTCACCCCCGGGTATTATTTTATAACCCTCTCTGCTTTCATAAATACAATCTGTAATTGGGCTATTCTCAAAGTAGTGATTGTAAAGATTGGTGGGGCTTTTTTCTTCAATGCCCGCGGCGGTTGTGGCGTTTCCTTGGGGGTCAAGATCAATCAATAATACTCTTCTGTTGGTTGCTGCGAGGCTTGCAGCGAGGTTAACTGCTGTGGTTGTTTTGCCAACACCCCCTTTCTGGTTGGCAATTGCAATTACTTTATTCATTGTTTTTTAACAAAACTATATTCCTTTCTTTTAATCCAGCCTCTTGTTTGATTATTTCATATCTGAACTTGTTTTTGTCGATATCTTTTAACTCCTTTTTTATGACTGATTCTTTTCCTTTAAGCAAAAGATATTTTGTACTTTTATGGGTGTTTGTTTTTGTAAGGTTTATTGTTTTCTCAATGGTTGCAAAGGCTCTTGAGACGATAATATCAAAACTTCCAAGTTGGTTGTTCTCATATATTGTCTTGTTTATAACGGTTGTGTTTTTAAGGTTTAGTTCGTGAGATATTTTTCTTAAGAAATAACATTTTTTGTTGTTGCTCTCAAGCAGGCTGATGTTGTTAGATGGGTTTGTTATGGATAAAAGTATCCCTGGAAAACCCCCGCCAGAACCAAGGTCTAGTATGTTTTTGTTTCCGTCTATATGATTATCTAGGGGTTTGCAATCTAAAATGTCGTTTTCATACACCTCTTTGTAAGACGTTCTTGAAAAAATGTTGTGGGTTTTGTTAAATTCTAGGGCTAAATTTATAAATGCTTTTATTTTTCTCTCTTGCTCGCCTGTAAAGACTTTAGACATGCTCTTGTAGGAGTTCTTTTTTCTTAATTTGTATCAATATAAGGTTTACAGCCGCTGGTGTTACACCCTCAATTTTTGAAGCGTGACCTATGGTTTGTGGTTTGTGCTTTATGAGTTTTTCTTTAACTTCGTTAGAAAGTCCGGGAATGTTTTTGTAACCAATATTCTGTGGGATTATTTTGTTGTTCTGTTTTTGAGCCTTTTTAATCTCTCTTTTTTGTTTGTCAACATAGCCCTTATACTTTGCCTCTGTTGTGGCTCTTCTATATAGGTTTTTGTCTTTTTGGTTAGGCTTAAAAAGTTTTGATGTATCAATGTCTGTTCTTTTTAAAAGATCAAAAATGCTTTTTTTCTCAACAAGGTTTATTTGTTTATTTTTTTTGTTGGCAATCTTTTTGGTTTTCGTTTCTTTAAGTATGTTTATAAATTTTTTATATTCGTTTTCTCTACTTAGGTAATCTTTTTTTCTTGTTGTATCTACCAAGCCGGTTTTAAAGGCCTTAATCAAAAGTCTTTGTTCTGCGTTGTTTTGGGACAGCATTAGCCTGTGTTCTGCTCTGCTTGTGAACATTCTGTAGGGCTCTGTTATTCCGTGTGTCGTTAAGTCATCAATTAAAACACCTATATATGCTTCGCTTCTTTCTAAAACTAGGGGTTGTTTTTTTTGGATTGATCTAGCCGCGTTGGTTCCGGCTATTAGCCCTTGAGCAGCAGCTTCTTCATAGCCGGTTGTGCCGTTGATTTGTCCTGCTAGATAAAAGTTGTTAAAAAACTTGGTTTCTAGTGATATTTTTAGGCTTCTTGGGTCTACAAAATCATACTCTACTGCGTAGCCGAATTCAGTTATTGATGCTTTTTCAAATCCCTTGATTGAGTGTATAAATTCTTCTTGTGCTTTTTTGGGAAGACTTGTTGATATTCCATTGGGGTATATCAAGTCTTTTTTAATTCCTTCTGGTTCAACAAAAATTTGGTGGCTATCTTTGTCGCTAAATCTATTAACTTTGTCTTCAATTGATGGGCAATACCTTGGGCCTATTCCTACAATTTCTCCAGAATACATTGCAGAAAGGTGGGTATTTTTTTTAATAATTTCGTGTGTCTTTTTGTTGGTTCTTGTAATAAAACATGACAATTGTTTTTGGTGTCTTTTTGGTTTGTTATATAGCGACATCCATGGTGTTGGCTTTTCTCCAGGTTGTTCTTCCATCTCTGAGGTTGAAATAGTTGAAAGCTTGATTCTTGCTGGGGTTCCTGTTTTTAGTCTTCCCATGGGTAATTTTAGTGAATAGAGTTTTTCTGATAAGGGTATGGCACTACCGTCACCCATCCTGCCTCCTTTTGTAACCTCTTTACCTACATACATTTTTCCGTTTAAGAATGTTCCTGTGGTTAAAACAGTTCTTTTGGCCAAAATATTTTGGTTGTTTGTTATAACTCCTATAACTGTATTTTTTTTGATTAGAAGATCTCTAACCTCTTCCTCATAAATGTCTATATCCGTTTTGTTTAATATTTTTTGAACTGCTTCTTTGTATAAATCTCTGTCGCACTGAACCCTAAGAGCTTGGACGGCATCCCCTTTTCTTGTATTAAGTGTTCTATATTGAATACCTGACATGTCAGTAGCAATTGGCATTAAGCCTCCCATAGCATCGATCTCTCTGACTATATGAGATTTGCCCAATCCCCCAATCGCAGGATTGCAAGACATCTGACCTATAGCTTTTTTACTAAATGTAACAAGAGCACAGGACAAACCCATCCTGTGAACAGCAAACGCTGCTTCAACCCCAGCATGGCCGCCTCCCACAACAATTACATCATATTTATTCATAAATAATTAAATAATAATATCTATATTATATACTTTTTGTTACTACTATTATGTTGACTTTTTTCTGTTGAAAACTCATTCATAGCAAGGTATTTACTGGAGTTTATAACTTTATAAAACCAACCAAGCTCTGTTAAAAAACAGATAAAAAATACTTAACAAACTGTTATTAAAAAAATCGGTACAAAATTGTTAACAAATAAATAACAACCTATTTACCAATACAATAACTATTAAATATATCCCCCAACAAAGAATCTGAAAATTTTTCACCAACAAGCTCATCAAAGCACGATCTTGCCAATCTAAGATCTTCGGCTACCAAATCCAAGGAAAGGTTCTCTTTTAGACCTGTTTTAGCTGAATTTAAACTCTCAATAACACTTGTGAATATTTTATTATGCCTGTCCCTTACTAAAAATTTATAATCATCTTTTTTAATGTCTTTTTTAAAAGAGGACAGTATTAGTTTTTTTAATTCATCAAACCCCTCACCAGTTTTAGCAGAAACACAACAATCAAAAAGCTTATTATCTTTTTCATTAACATCAATTTTATTTTGAATAGATATAAAACATTTTTTATGTGACAAATCTTTAAAATTTTTAATTAAATACTTATCAACCTCATCAAAAACCCCAACCACCAAATCTACGCTCTTGATTTCAGACAAAGACAGACCAATGCCAACCTCTTCAATTTTATCGTCAGTCTTTCTAATGCCTGCAGAGTCTTGAATAGAAAAAACACTTGATTCAAAGAAAAGTTCACTGCTTATGATGTCTCTTGTAGTGCCAGGAAGGTCGGAAACAATAGCCCTTTCAAAGCCTAACAGCCTATTAAAAACCGAAGACTTACCAGAGTTCACAGGCCCCACCAAAAGAATATTATTTTTTTGAGAAAAACGATTTTTGTTAACACAACCAGAAACAAAAGACTCAAACCTATTTTTAAGATTACCCAAATCATTAACAATATTTTTGTCCATATATTCATTTCCCTCGTCAGAGAAGTCTATTTCAGCTTCTACACGAACCCTAATCTGATCAACCTCATCAGCAAAAACAGATATTTGTGATGACATCTCTCCAAACAATGAATTTCCTGACAAAACAACCCCCCTATCATCAGTGGTATCGATAAGGTCTGCTAGAGCCTCTGCCTCGTTCAAACTTATTTTATTGTTTAGGAAAGCGCGTTTGGTAAACTCACCCCCAACCGCCTCATCAAAACCAACCCCCTTAAATAAAGCAGCAAATGAAGACATAACAGCAAGGCTTCCATGTGCATAGACCTCAAAAGAATCTTCACCTGTATAACTATTAGGACCTTTGAAAACCACCAAACCAGCCTTATCCACTAATTGTTTTTTGTTGTAAAACTCTTTGATGTGGAAACGCCCAACCTCAAAACTATCATTGTTAATAATTTTTGAGAGCCCTTTGTGACAACCATCACCAGAAACCCTAAATATACATATGGCTGACTTAGCAGGGGGTGTCGCTAGCGCAAAAACAGGATGCATGATCAGTTTGTGTTAAGAGCGCCTTGTTGTTTGTAGAGGTAGCTTTGTTGCCCAAGCTGAACTGCTGTATTAACAACAGTATATAAACAAAGCGCGGCTGGAAAAAATAAAAAGAAAACCGAAAACATAACAGGCATGTATTTCATAACCTGAGCTTGTGTTGGGTCCATTCCAGCTGGCTGTGGGTTAAGTCTTTGGGTTAATAACATCAACACTCCAAAAGCTGCGGGTAAAACAAAAAAGGGATCGGGTGCCGAAAGATCCGCCCAAAAACCCAAAGAGCTATATCTCAACTCAACCATTTCTCTTAGCGCAAAAAAGAAACCAATAAAAAAAGGCATTTGTATAAACAAAGGTAAACAACCACCAAGAGGGTTGGCTCCGTGTTTTTTCATCACCTTCATTGTTTCTGTGCTTGCGGCCTGACGATCGTTTTTATATCTTTCCTTAATTTCATTTAGCTCGGGTGTTATTTTTCTTAACGCAGCCATTGACTTAAAACTCTTGGCTGTAACAGGCCAAAAAGCCAATTTAATTAGTATGGTAAATATAATTATTGTTAATCCCCAACTGTTTACATAACTATTAATAAAATCCATCACAAAAACCATAGGCTGAGCCAAAAACCAAAACCAACCCATGTCAATGGCAAGCTCTAAGTTGTCGGCCCTGGTCATAAGGTCTTTTCTAATTTTTGGACCAACAAACAATCTGTGTTCATGACCGTAAACCAAATTGCTTGTTGAAGAGCCTTCCACTGTATAACCCATTCTGAAGAATCCAGACTCTTTAGGTAGAACATAATAGTTATAAATATATTCGTCCGATCCAATAATGGCTGCAAAAAAATATTTTTGAATAAAAGCTATCCAACCAGATTTAGACAGAACCTCAAGAGGCTCATCGACCGACCTTAGTCTAGATGTTGAATATGGATCAAGCTCGGTGCTAATTGCAACACCTTCATACGAGCTGTTATTCATCATTCCACCCTCAAGAGCACCCCTTTTTAAATCAAGAGCCCTTCCCTCAGACCGATACAGCCCAGCAAAAGACTTTCCTTTAATGCCATTTGCCGCAGAGTCATAAATACTCACCTCATAACTAACATCAGAAAAAGAAACAGTTTTTGATATATTCAGCTCTGGATCAAACAAAACCACAAAATCCTCACCACGCTCTGAAACTCGATAGTTTGGAGACAACCCAGTAAAACCACTTTTAAAATAATATTGAAATGAGGAGGATTCAGACGACCCAAAAACTCTAAAACCCTGAGAACCATCCACGTTTTCAACAGGATACTCTTTCAGCCTTGCTTCAACGATTGAACCATTAGATACAGATATAACCAATGAAAGCTCATTATTTTCAATTGAAACAAACCCATCATCATTCTCAAAAAAAGACGAACCAACAGAATCAAGATGGTTTTTTATTGATTTTGATTTTTGTTCTGAATTCCATTCATACAACAACGCCAATGAAAGAAAAACAATTAGAGCCAAATACAAACTTCTTATATTCATTATTTATCCAAGTTATCTGTAATAGATTTAATTGCTGTTGAGATCTCTATTACTGCTTCTTTATATGATAACTCTCCAAAAGGCTGAAATACAGAAAAAACAATAGTGCCATTAAGTGTTGTCGGTGACAGTTCTCTAAAAATTTCTTTTATTCTTCTTTTGATTTTATTTCTTTCCACAGCAAGCTTAAAAAATTTTTTAGAGATTGAGATTTCAATATTTTCTTTGTTTGGGTGTTTGTAAAAAATTCTAAAAAATTTGCAAGAATACATACACTCAAGAGAGCTGAATTTTTGATTATAGTTAGACAAATTAAGCGCTGAGGACCTTTCTACCCTTTTTTCTTCTGTTGGATAAAACAGCTCTTCCTGCCTTGGTTGACATTCGTGCACGAAAACCATGGGTTCTTTTTCTTTTGAGGTTGCTTGGCTGAAAAGTTCTCTTCATAATATCTATCGCAAAAAGTGTTGAGAATTATAGCGCAATAAGTTTTTAAAGCCACAAAAATAGCCTTAAAACTTAAAGTTTTTTATATACAAGTTATCCACAACAAATTCCTATATTTATTCTGTAGATATCTTGTGGATTTTTTAATAGACTATCAGTCAAATAGGAGATAATAATTGGAACTGTGGAATAAGTGTTCTGAAAAGCTTGAAAATACACTTTCTCAAGAAGATTTCAACACCTGGATCAGGCCATTAAAGGCCAAAATTGATAAAAACACTCTGGAGCTTGTCGCACCAAACGACTTTATTTTAGATTACATAGAAAAAAACTATTCCAAAGAAATTAAAAAAATAGTTAAAACTCAGTCTAAATCAAACATCAACCTTGTTTTTAAAACTCATACAAAAGAGACATTTATTGATAAATATAAAAACAATCAAAATACTGAAATTAAATTAGTTGAAGGCTATACATTTGATAGTTTTGTTGAGGGAAAATCAAACCACCTGGCTTTGGCGGCGGCAAGACAGGTTGCTGCAAACCCAAAGGGTGATTACAACCCCCTTTTTATTTACGGTGGTGTTGGTCTAGGAAAAACACACCTAATGCATGCTGTTGGAAATCAAATTCTTAAAAATGAACCAAAAAAAAGAATTGTTTATGTTCACTCAGAGAAGTTTGTTTCTGATATGGTAAAGGCTCTGCAACTCGGCGCAATGAATGAGTTCAAATCTTTCTATAGAAATGCTGATGCTTTATTGATTGACGACATTCAGTTTTTTGCTGGAAAGGAACAATCTCAAGAAGAGTTTTTTCATACATTTAATGCTTTGTTAGATCGAAACAATCAAATGATATTAACCTGTGATAAGTACCCAAAAGAAATTGATGGTTTGGAAGAAAGATTGAAATCGAGACTCGGCTGGGGACTGCCTGTTGTTATAGACCCACCAGAGTTAGAAACAAGAGCTGCAGTTTTGCTTAGCAAAGCATCTTCAATGGGCATCTCTCTTCCAAATGACTGTGCAATATATATAGCCCAAAGAATAAGATCAAATATTAGGGAGCTTGAGGGCGCTCTGAAAAGGGTTGTTGCTAATGCCAGGTTCACAAACCAGGATGTTGATCTTGCGCTTGTAAAAGATGCATTAAAAGATCTTTTTGTTATTTCCGCGAAAATGATTAGCGTAGAGAATATCCAAAAAACTGTAGCAGAATATTACAATATTAAATTATCAGACCTGCTTTCAAAAAGAAGAAGTAGGTCCATAACCAGACCAAGACAAATGGCAATGGCGCTAACAAAAGAACTTACAAACCATAGCCTTCCAGAAATTGGAGAAGCATATAATGGCAGAGACCATACAACCGTTCTTCACGCATGTAAAAAAATTAAAGAATTAAGAAAAGAAAGCCCCTCTCACGAGGAGGATTATAGAAATCTAAATAGAGCTTTAACAAACTAATGGATTTTTACATAACCAAAGAAGAGGTTGCTAAATCACTAAACCAAACTCTTGGTGTGGTTGAAAAGAGACAAACGTTGCCTATTTTATCTAATGTTTTATTTGAGGTCGACGAATCCTCTCTGAAGCTTACTGCTACTGACTTGGAGAGCGAAATATCAACAACTTCAATAATATCTAATTTTAAAAGCGGTGGAAAAACAACAGCGCCTGCCAGAAAATTAAATGATTTATGCAGACTAATGCCAGATTCAGCTGAAATACATTTTTTTCTTGATGGAGATAATTTAAGGATTGAAACCGAATCAGGTAAATATAATCTATCAACTTTACCAAGCGAAGACTTTCCAGTTTTTGAAACCGAAGAAACTCAATCACAAATTAATATTTCATCTCAAAATCTTAAAAATTTAATTTCGAAGACATCCTTTGCAATGGGAAATCAAGATTGGCGGCATTACCTAAATGGGCTATACATGTTGATAGATGACAAGACAATCACAACAGTTGCAACTGACGCTCACAGACTTGCGATGGCAACTTCATCATTGAACGAGGCAGCCTCGGAATCCACAAGTGGAATTGTTCCAAGAAAATCTATCAATGAAATTGGAAAGCTTGTTGGAGATGAGTCCGAGAATGTTGTGCTTCAGCTAGGACATACCTCAATTGCAGCCAATGTCTCCGGAACTACATTTGTTAGCAAATTGATCGAGGGAAAATTTCCTGATTATGAGCAAGTGATTCCTTCAGGAGAAAGTTCACTTCTTGAGGTAGATAGAAAAAATTTTTCAGAGAGTCTCAGCAGAGTTAGTGTTTTGTCTAGCGAAAAATATAAAGGGGTCAGGATCATTACAAAAAAAGATTCTTTAAATATTTCAGCTAATAATCCAGAAAAGGAACAGGGTGAAGAAAATCTTTCATGTTCGTACCAAGGCGATGAAATTGACATAGCCTTCAATGTTAATTATTTGCAAGAAATTTTATCAACCATTGATTCCGAAAAAATAGAAATCAATTTTTTTGGCTCAGAAAAAAGTTGCCTTATAACAGATCCAAACTCTAAAAATCTTAAATATGTCGTGATGCCACTTCTTATCTAAAAGTGTCTTTATCAAAAATTTCTATTAATAATTTTAGGTGTTTTGAGAATGTTGATTTATTACTTTCACCAGGCATAAATTTTTTCTTTGGGCAAAATGGTTCTGGTAAAACCAGCATCCTCGAATCTGTATTTATTTTCTCGAGTGGAAAATCTTTCAAAAGTTCTAATATTGCTTCGCTCATAAATTATGAGCATAAGAAATTTTTTTTAAAAGGGTACGACAATAAAAAAGGCTATATAGTTGAAATAGAAAAAAATAAAAATAAACCAATCTCAGTAGCTCTTAATAATAAAAAAATTACAGCAAGCAGATTAACAAAAGAATTTCCATGTACCCCAATTCACAATAATACTTTTTCATTTGCTGACGCACCGCCGGACTTTAGAAGGAAGTTATTAGATAGATCTATTTTCATTTCAGAGGAGGGTTTTTCAGAATGTTGGTTTTCATATTATCGTTCTTTAAAACAAAGGAATAGCTTATTAAAAAATAACAGCATATCAGATATTTACACATGGGATATCAAGCTATCTGATGGAGGCAATAAGCTGAACAATATGAGGAGAAATTTTTTTAATAAAACAATCGAAGAGTTTAATTATTTAACTGATTTGGTAAAACCAAACGCTGTTTTTGATTTTTTAGATGTAATAGAAATTAAATTTTTTCAAGGATGGCAGGAGGATAAAAGTCTAGATAATGTTCTTCAAGAAAATAAAAATATAGATCTGAAAAGAAAATCTACAACACAAGGACCACACAAGTCAGATATTAAATTTCTAATTAATAATATTGATGCAAGACAAATATTATCCAGAGGCGAGCAGAAGTTTTTTTCAATATTATGGTCATTTGCTCAACATGAAGTTTTAAAAAAACAATATAAAATTGATGCAACATTAATCGTAGATGATATAAAGTCTGAGTTGGATGAAAGGGTTTTTGATCTTTTTGTTGAGCTATTAAAACATGTAAAAACGCAAGCAATCTTTTCCTGTATAGATGATTGTTTTAGTAGTAAAATAATAGCTAATTTTAATGAGTTTAAAAAGTTCCACGTGGAACAATTAGGATAAAAAAATGGCAAAAAAATCTAAAGAAGCCAAATACGACTCAAGCAATATCCAAGTTCTGAAAGGTCTAGAGGCCGTCAAAAAAAGACCAGGTATGTATATAGGTGATACAGATGATGGGTCTGGATTACATCATATGGTTTTTGAGGTTTTAGATAATTGTATTGATGAAGCGATGGCTGGTTATTGTTCAGACATTCATGTGATACTTAATAAAAATGGGTCAGTCACTGTTGAGGATAATGGAAGAGGAATACCAGTTGATGTTCACAAAAAAGAGGGAGTGTCTGCCGCACAATTAATTATGACTACACTCCATTCTGGTGGTAAGTTCGATGACAACTCTTATAAAGTTTCGGGTGGGCTTCATGGTGTTGGAGTTTCTGTAGTTAATGCATTGTCCAAAAAATTAACCTTAGAAGTTCACAGAGATGGTGGAGAATATTTTCAGGAATATGCTGATGGAAAACCAAAAGCCAAATTAAAAAAAGTTAAGACCTCTAAAAAAACAGGAACAAAGATTACATTTTTTCCGTCAGAAAAAATTTTTACATCAATAGATTTTGAGGTTGAAAAAATTTATAAGAGAATTCAAGAATTATCATTTTTGAATGCAGGTGTATCAATTAATGTAGAAGATAAGAAAACTGGCAAATCAAAAAAATTTAAAAATAACGGAGGCCTCTCAAGTTACGTAACACATTTAAAAGGAAGGAAGCAGCCTGTCTCAGAAATATTTGAATGTTCGGCTACAGATAATGATGTGGGAGTTGAAATTGCTATGCAATGGACAGATTCCTATAGTGAAAATGTATTATGTTATACAAACAATATTCCTCAAAAAGACGGTGGAACACATTTAGCTGGTTTTAGAGGTAGTCTAACAAGAGTGTTAAAAGCATTCATTAAGAAAGAAAATGCAAAGAAAACACCAACTGATCTTCTTGGAGAAGATGTAAGAGAAGGATTAATAGCAATAATATCGGTAAAAGTCCCAGATCCTAAATTTTCATCTCAAACAAAAGAAAAATTAGTCTCATCTGAGGTGGAGGGGGTAGTAAGTACAATTTTCAGTAAATACTTTAATGAATTTTTACTAGAAAATCCAAAAGATGCGATGAGTATAGTGGGTAAAGTGTCTGAAGCAGCCTTGGCTAGAGAGGCAGCAAGAAAAGCAAGAGAAATGACAAGAAGAAAAGGCGTTTTAGAAATCGCTGGCTTACCTGGAAAGCTTGCAGATTGCCAAGAAAAAGATCCAACATTATCAGAAATATACATTGTTGAGGGTGACTCGGCTGGAGGTTCTGCAAAACAAGGAAGAAATAGAAAAAATCAAGCCATTCTTCCTTTAAAAGGTAAAATTATTAATGTTGAAAAGGCCAGAATTGATAAGGTTTTAGGTTCTGCAGAGGTTGGAACACTAATAAAAGCACTTGGATGTGGTATTGGAAAAGAAGATTTTGATATAGATAACCTAAGATACCACAGAATAATAATTATGACCGATGCTGATGTCGATGGCTCCCATATAAGAACTCTTCTATTAACTTTCTTTTATAGGCAAATGTATGAAATTGTTGAAAAAGGACATGTATATATCGCCCTTCCACCTTTATACAAAATTACAAAAGGTAAGGAATTTGTTTATGCTTCTGATGAATCAGAAAAAGAAAATGCTGTTAAAAAGCTATCTAAAAACGGCACGCGTGGCCTAGAGGTTCAAAGATATAAAGGTTTGGGTGAAATGAACCCAGAGCAGCTTTGGACAACAACCATGGATCCCTCTAATAGAAGAATGATGAGAGTAGACATTAAAGATGTTCAAGATGCTAATGAATCCTTTGAAATATTAATGGGTGATGATGTAGAGCCAAGAAGGGAATTTATAGATGCAAACGCATTATCAGTAAAAGAACTTGATATTTAATGTATTTCGTTAAATTTTAACTTTATCCAATCATAAGCAGCTTCAGTAACAATTTTGGGGTCGTTGCCGTAAATGGGCTCACCAATATAGACCTTGACTTCACCTTTATGCTTTATGAATCTTTTATTTCTCCAAAATAAGCCAGAATTGTGACAAATAGGAATAATAGGAACATTATTATTCACAGATAAATAACCACAACTATTTGAGAACTTCTTTAAACCATCTTTAGGATTTGTTCTGGTCCCCTCAGGAAAGATAATTAAAGATGTGCCCTTTTTAAGCTTTTTTGACCCATCTTTAATAACTTTTTTCATACTCCTATACTTGTTAGCTCTTCTAAGATGAATTGGCTTTAAACAAGCTAAAGCCCAGCCAAAAATTGGAATATATAACAATTCTTTTTTAATTATGCTCGAAGAAGGATTCAAGAGTGTTTGAAGATAAAACGACTCCCATTGACCTTGATGATTAGAAACAAGTATGCATGGCGTGTTTTTTAAATTGTGAATGCCATGTACTTTCCAAGATACACCACATGAGAATTTAAGAATATATAGATTTGTTTTTACCCAATATGATGCAATGCTCTGTAATGCAGGAGTGCTTATAAATGGATATAAAATAATAATTATAAAAGAGGCAACAATAACGCTAAAGTAAAAGAAAATGTTAAAAATTAAATTTCTTAGAAAAATCAATACTAATTATTTATTAATTCTGTTAAATAGCTACTTAGATCATCGATGCTAATTCTTTTTTGATCCATTGAATCTCTATCTCTTATAGTTACAGTTTTGTCATTAAGTGTTTCGAAATCAACTGTAATACATACTGGGGTACCTATTTCATCATGTTTTCGATAGCTTTTGCCTATATTTCCAGTATTTTCTAATATTACTCTTCCTAAACCAAGTTTTTGTAAGTTTTTTTTAATTTGTTTAGCAGAATCAACTAATTCTGAACTATTTTTTTTCAGCGGTATTACAGCAGCTTTTACAGGAGACAGGTGTGGCTTAAGTTTTAAAACAACCCGTGTCTTGCCTTCCTCAAGCTCTTCATGCAAATAAGCTTCATTCAATATTGCTAAAAAACCTCTTTCTACACCCGCAGATGGCTCAATAACATAAGGCACAATCCATTCTCCTGAAGAGTCTTGAATTGCCATTTTGCTGTTTGAATGCTTGTTTTCTTTTACATTCGAATTAATTGCTAATTCTTTTTGCTTTTTTGAGTGTGAACCAAGATCGAAATCAGTTCTGTTTGCAATACCTTCAAGTTCTTCTAGTCCGTGTGGGAACTTATACATTAGATCAACTGTCTTTTTAGAATAATGAGCTAATTCTTCAGTGGGTACATCATAAATCTCAATACTTTCCATGGGTACACCTTGATTTTTCCACCATTCAAGTCTTTTTTGTACCCATGAATCATGAAATTCTTCATCATTACCTGGCATAACAAAATATTCTAATTCCATTTGCTCAAACTCTCTAACCCTAAATATAAAATTTCTTGGTGTTATTTCATTTCTAAATGCCTTACCAATTTGGGCTATGCCAAAAGGAATAGGTTTAGAGGTAGAATCTAATACGTTTTTAAAGTTAGTAAAAATTTGTTGAGCTGTTTCGGGCCTTAAGTATGCATAACTAGATCCATCCTCAATGGGGCCTACATTAGTTTTAAACATCAAATTAAATTGTCTTGGTTCTGTAAGATCTTCAACTTTACATTCTTTTGGAACCTGATCTGCTCTAAACCTTTTTCCACATGACTTACAGTCAACCATAGGATCTGAAAACGTATCTTCATGT
>CACOWI010000009.1 GCA_902630885.1 uncultured SAR86 cluster bacterium
TTTGTGAGGATAATGATGTCGCTGGCACTGCTTTTTTTGTAATGGACTTCTTAGATGGAGATCTTTTTTGGGATCCAATGATTCCCTCAATGACAAATAAAGATAGAACAGAAATATACAAAAATAAGAATAAAACTTTAGCAAAACTGCATAGCGTCGATTTTAAAAAGATTGGCCTTGAAGATTATGGTAAGCCAGGTAATTACGTTGCTAGACAAGTATCGAGATGGTCTAAACAATATAGGGCATCAGAAACAGACAATATTGAGGCCATGAATAACCTTATCGAATGGTTGCCAAAAAATATACCTGATGATGATGAGACAACCATCGTTCATGGTGATTACAGATTAGATAATATGATATTAAAAAATAATGAAGTAATTGGTATTTTAGATTGGGAATTATCAACTCTAGGTCATCCCATTGCAGACTTTAGCTATCACTGTTTGTCATGGAGAACTCAGGAAGCCTTTTGGGACGAAGCTAAGCTCAAAGAACTTGGTATACCCTCTGAAAAAGAATATATGGAAATGTATTGTGAAAATTCTGGTAAAGATTTGTCTAAAAATTGGGAGTTTTATATGGCTTTTAATATGTTTAAGATTGCTGGAATTTTACAAGGAATACTTGGAAGAGTAAGGGATGGAACAGCTGCATCAAAACATGCTGAGGAAAGAGGTAATATGGTCTTCCCACTTTCACAAGCAGCATGGACCACAATTGAGGATAATTTTCTTAAATAAATCTTCTATCTTTTAACGAAGAACAGCGTTATACCTGAAATTGACGTCACCAAAGCAAGTACTGATAAAATTTGAAGCAAAATATTATTAATATTATCTCGTTCACGATAATCCATGATATGCAGGGACCATAAAAAATCCCAGATTCTCCAAGAGTCTGATCTTATTGATCCTATATCACCCGTCATATATCCAACATAAACATTAATACCATCTTTTGTATCCGTTATAACTTTATATGCTGGCAAATCTCCTCGATATTCATCGCCAGGATAGAATTCTGTAACTAAACTAACATCTATTGGATTTAGAGTAGTTTTTTGGGCAGTAATTTTAATAGCCTCTTCCTCAGTAAGAGGTTTAATGGCATCACCTTCTGGATAAGTTTTGTAAGTCTTTTTACCCTCTTCAATGGTTTCAATAACTGATATACCAAGCCTATCAAAAATTCTGTACTCTACATCTTTTGGGAGACGATACTGCTCACCTCTTACTAATTCAATTTTGTTATATGCAAAATAAATTCCTGATATTGTCCACAACAATAGTTGTATTGATACAAATATGCTCAAATATCTATGAAAGTTTCTAAAAAATTTTTTTGTTCTCATCAAATTAATTCTTTTAAAGGTGTAGATACGAAACTATATTTCTGAATTTCATCACTTTCAAATAATATCTCATCGTTATCATCAATTTGAAGCACAATATCTATATCAAGTGTTCTAGCGCTAAACTTTGGAACATTTCTGTTTCTTCCAGCATTGTCTTCAATTAACTTTAGCTTCTTATTAAGGTTCTTAAAATCTAGTTCAGAATTTCCACAAACTACTGAGTTTAGAAAATCATCACCTTCAAAGCCTTCAGCTTTTGTTTGATGAATTGATGAAGACTGAATGTTTGAAAGTATTTTTTTTAGCTCTTCTAAAGCAAATTCTAAATTTTTCTCAGCATTAATGTTGCTGCCTAGGGATAAGAAATATTTCATTATCTATGAATTATGAGCCCAACATCTTTAGCGCCTCGAAGTGCTCCAGGCTTAGATACACGTAATTTGATCGATTCAACTCCGTATGTATCTTTTACTAGCGACGCGATTCCCTCAGCAAGTGATTCTTGGAGTTGAAAGGAGGACTCCTCAACAAACTTAATTACTCCTTTGCAAATGGTTTTGTAATCAATAGTATCTTCAATCGAATCAGTCTTTGCAGCTCTTTTGCAATCAAAGGGAAATTCCATATCAATACTAACTTCTTGTTTAACTTTCCTTTCCCAGTCAAAGATACCAATAATTGTTTTTACTCTTAAGTCTTTTATGTAAATTATATCTTTCATTCTTTCAACTCATCTAACGGCCACCGAGCTCTTGCGCTTGAGGATCTGTCATTTTCAACTGATGGTTTCATCATAGATCCTACAAATGCAATCATTGCAGCATTATCGCCACAATATTTCATATCTGGATAATACACTGTTATGTTATGTGATTCTTCAAGCTTTTTAAATTCACCTCTTAAAAACTTATTTGCAGCAACACCTCCAGCAACAATAACCTCTTTTCTTCCAGTTATTTCAATCGATTTCTTAATCTTTGCAACCAAAACATCTGAAATTGCTTGTTGGAATGATGCAGCTATATCTGCTTTTACTTCTTTTGTTAGGTTAGATATTTTTTGAACTGTGTATAAAACTGATGTCTTAAGACCACTCAAGCTCATATTTAAGTTATCGCTATTTTTCATCGGTCTTGGGAAATCAAACGCATCTGATTTTCCTTCAAGTGCTAGTCTCTCAATATGAGGGCCGCCTGGATAAGGTAAATCTAGCAACTTAGCTACTTTATCAAAAGCTTCTCCAACTGCATCGTCTTGAGATTGACCAATAATTTCATATTGTCCTTTATCTTTAACATCAACGATCATGCTGTGACCTCCTGAAACAAGTAAACATATAAATGGCATGCTTATCTGAGGAAATTCCATCATAGGCGACATCAAATGTCCCTCCAAATGATTTATTGGTATTAAGGGAATATTGAGAGCTGTTGAAAGTCCCTGAGCAAAACTCTCACCAATCAAAAGAGCGCCTAATAGACCTGGTCCAGATGTATAAGCAATCTGATCAATGCTATCGAGAGAAATATTTCCTAAAGCATCTTCAAGTACATCTACAATTTTTAAACAATGGTCTCTTGAAGCTAACTCCGGGACTACTCCTCCATATTCAGCATGCATTTCCATTTGACTATGTATAGACTCACCAATAATTCCATCTTTAGAATCATAAATAGCTATTGCTGTCTCATCGCAGGATGTTTCAATTCCTAAAGTTTTCATAAAAAGTTTTGCAAAAATGTTAATAAAAGCCTAAACTACGCGTCACATTATGCCTTCAATTATTATAAAAGATACAGAACATTTTGATATTGGTTTGAGAAAATTCAAGCGTGCTTGTGAAAAAGCAGCTATTGTTCCTGAAATAAGAGCAAGAGAATTTTATGAAAAGCCAACTGAGAAAAGAAAACGTCTTATGGCTGCTGCAGTTAAAAGAGCAAAAAAAACCAACAGAAAGTTTTCATTCCCAAGACAAAGATCTAGATAGTTTTGGCTCTTTTATCAGATATCAAAAACGACCTTAAACAAGCTATGCTTGATAAAAACGACTTGGTAAGAGATACCATCAGAATGCTTTTGTCAGAAGTCCAAAGATTTGAGATTGATAACAAAGAAGAGGTTGATGACGCAAAGGCATTACAAATCATTAACAAAATGATTAAACAAAGAAATGATTCTATTTCACAGTTTAAAGAAGGTGGAAGAGAAGATTTAGCTGATAAAGAGCAACAAGAAGTAGAAATCCTTTCAAAATATAAACCAGAACAATTAAGTGAAGAAGAAATTACTGAAAAAGTCAAAAGCGCAATTCAAGAAAGTGGTGCTGAATCAATGCAGGATATCGGTAAGGTAATGGGGATTTTAAAATCAGCATTGGCTGGCTCAGCAGATATGGGACTAGTCAGTAAAATAGTTAAGGATCAGCTTACTTAATAATTTTTTATAAAGCATGAAAAGAAATCAAGATCGTAGTAATAATCAACTAAGAGATATTACTATTGAGCCAAACATTAATATTCATGCCGAAGGCTCTGTCCTAATTTCATTTGGCAATACAAAGGTTATTTGTAATGCGTCTATAGAAAATAATGTTCCTAGATGGATGAAAAATTCAGATGAAGGTTGGGTAACTGGTGAGTATGGAATGCTACCAAGATCTACTAATGAAAGAATGAGTAGAGAAGCTGCAAGAGGAAAACAAAGTGGCAGAACGCAAGAAATACAAAGACTCATTGGAAGATCCCTAAGACAAGCTGTTAATCTGAAATATCTTAAAGGAAAAACTATCAACGTAGATTGTGATGTAATTCAGGCTGATGGTGGAACAAGAACTGCTTCAATAACTGGTGGTTGTGTTGCACTTTTCCTAGCTATCAAAAATCATCATGATGATCAAAGAGCGATTAAATCATTTGTTGCAGCTGTATCAATGGGAATTAAAGATGGTCAAGTTTTACTTGATTTAGATTATGATGAAGATAGCACCGCAGATACTGATCTAAATATTGTTATGAACGATAAAGATGAATTGATAGAAATTCAAGGAACTGCAGAAGATGCTCCTTTTTCAAAGCAGGAGCTTGATGATATGCTTGTTATGGGCAGTGCAGCAATAGCTGACATTATAGAAAAACAAAAAGCTTGCATTGAATAAGTGAAAGATTATCAGAAGTCATTTTTAAATTTAGCAATAGAATCTCAGGCACTTCAATTTGGAGAATTTACTCTTAAGTCAGGCCGACAAAGCCCATATTTTTTTAATGCTGCCAATATGCTTAAAGGTTCAAATTTATATCAACTTGCTAAGTGCTATGTTGATGCTATAACTGATAACGGTATAGATTTTGACTGTATATATGGTCCAGCATACAAAGGCATTTTTCTTGGATCTATTGTTGCTACAGTCTTCAGTGAACAAGGTAAAAATTATCCTATCTCATTTAACAGAAAAGAAGAAAAAGGCCATGGCGAAGGTGGAAATATTATTGGAGCTAACCCAGCTGGAAAAGTACTGATTATTGATGATGTTTTATCTGCAGGAACTGCTGGTAGAGAATCAATTAATTCGATAATTGCTAGTAAAGCTTTTCCTTCAGGTTTTATTGTAGGTCTCGACAGACAAGAGAAAGGAGTTTCTGATAAGTCAGCTAGTAAAGAACTAGAAGATGAATTCAATCTAAATGTTACTTCAATTGTAAATCTTGACTCATTGATTACATACGTTGAAGATGAGTCAAACTTTTCGAGTCATCTTGAAAGTTTAAGTAACTATAGAGAAACTTGGGGCGCATAAATGTTTTCAGGAATTGTTCAAGGGGCAGGAAAAGTATCGAAGATAATTTCAAAAAAGAATCATATAACTTTAGAGATATCTGCACCAAAAAATTTCAGTAAAAATCTCAAAAAAGGCGCAAGTGTTTCAGTAAATGGTATCTGCTTAACCTCACTTGATGATGGCAAAAAGAAATTAAAGTTTGATGTGATAAATGAGACTCTATCAAAAACAAATATTGGGAAAGCTAAAAAAGGCTCTTTAGTAAATTTAGAGAGATCAATTACAGCATCTACAGAGATAGGTGGTCATTTAATGTCAGGACATATACATTTTGCTGGAAAAGTTGAAAAGATCTCAACAAAAAATACCAATAAGGATATTCAAATTAAATTTCCTAAAAAATATAAGCAATATATTTTTGAAAAAGGTTATATCGGTGTAAATGGATGCAGTTTAACTCTTGGTAAAGTTAATCGTGATTCCTTTTTTGTACATTTAATACCTGAAACCCTTTCTGTCACAAATCTAGATGACTTAAAAAAAGGTTCTTTTGTAAATATTGAAATTGATCAAAATACAATTGCTATTGTTGAAACGGTAAAAAATACTTTAGCTGCCCAAAAATCGAGATAAAACAGCCATTCTTATTGCAACACCGTTTGCTACCTGCTGTCTGATAACTGAATTTTCTGAATCATAAACAGCTTCAGTTATTTCAACATAATTTACTGGTCCTGGGTGCATTACTATTGCATCACCTTTGGCGGATTCAAGCTTTTCAGATGATAGTTGATATTCAGACTTATATGTTTCAAGGTCTAGATTGAGCTCTTTCTCAAATCTTTCATACTGAATTCTTAGAGTCATCACGACATCTGCATTTTCAAGAGCTTTTACTAAATTAGGCTCATATTTTCCAATTTTGGGATTTTGATATTTGGTACACATTTCTGGATGTCCGCAAAAAGTCATTGATCCAAGCTCAAAATTAGAAACTCCCTCAATGAAAGACGAGGTAACTCTTGAGTGATCAAGATCTCCAACAATAACAATATTTAGTCCTTCTAAAGTTTCTTTATGATCCATAATTGTCTTTATATCTAAAAGTGCTTGTGTTGGATGAGAAATTGAACCTTCCCCTGCATTAACGAAAACCATTTTTGGCAAACATTCAGCAAGTTCTCTGATTACAGAATCAGGGTGTCTAAGAACACATAAATCTACTCCCATGAGATTTAAAGCATCTACAGTTTCAAAAATAGATTCTCCTTTTTGAATTGAAGAACTTTCAATATTGAAGTCTATTACTGAACAGCCCAGATTTTTTGCAGCTATTGCGAAAGATGATTTAGTTCGGGTACTTGGCTCACAAAAAACATTTGCGACAATTTTGTCTGGAAAAAGATTTTCTTTCCTAAAGTTCCCTTCATCGTCAATAAAATTATTTGCAAATTCTATTAAATCAAGCATATCTTTTTTTGAAAGATCATTAATTGATAAAAGATTGTTAGCCATTTATTAACACTATTGCCTCTATTTCAACATTAACACCAAGCGGAAGGCCTGAAACTTCTACTGTAGCTCTAGCTGGGTATGGTTCGGAGAAATACTCTTTCATTACATCATTTACAGTTGCAAAATTACCCAAATCAGTAAGAAAGATTGAAATCTTTACAACATCATCAAGACTTTTTCCTGCAGCTTCACAGATACTTTTAACATTATCTAAAACTTGTCTGGCCTGATCTTCTATTGATTCAGATACCAAGTCTCCTGTTTCAGGATTAAGAGGTATTTGGCCTGATATAAACATCAAATTTCCTGCCTTTACGGCTTGCGAATAAGGGCCAATCGCCTGTGGTGCATTTTTTGTAGAAATAATTTCTTTTGTCATTTTAATGTTCTCCTTTAAAAAGATACTCTATTTTACTACTTATCATTAATATTTCTTTTGCAGCTTGTTGTAAATTTTAATGATCTTACTTTTTGAAGAATGCTTTTAAGTTCATCTTTATTTTTTACTTCGATTTGTATCTCAAAACCTGCAAACTTTTTATCAATTGTTTTAGTATTAACAGACCCTATATTTATGCCTGATTTTGCAAATACAGAGCCCAAGTCAGATAAAACTCCAACTTTATCTTCAGTACTAACATCGATTTTTACTTTATAAGAGTGCTCTTTTTTATTTTCTCCCCATATAGCTGGCATATATCTTGGATCTTTATTGAGGAAAGGTTTCACCTGTTTACATTTTTTATTGTGTATAACCATACCTCTTTCTGTATCGGAATGAGCAACAACATCATCTCCGTGAACAGGGAAACAACATTTTGCAAACCTTACTGTCACACTTTCAATTTTATTATCAAGAATTAATACTGGTTTAGGTTCTTTTATTCCTTCCCTTATTTGAAGCCCAGAATAAAATCTTTCAGCAATGATGCTACCAGTTCGTTTTCCTAATCCAAGATCGGTAAGAAGTTTGTTAAGAGAAGTAACGCCGATTGAATCTAGAATTTTTTTAAGAGAACTTCCTCTATATTCATCTAAACTAGATCCAGCTCTTTTTAGCTCAGTTTCAAGCATAACTTTGCCAGCCTTTCGTGCATCGGAAACTTTTTGTTTTCTTAAACGAGACCGAATTGCACTTCTAGCCTTACTTGTTGCCACATAATTTAACCAAGATGGATCAAGATAAGATTCTTTTTTAGATGTAATAATCTCAACAGTTTGTCCGGATTCTAGCTCTATATTAAGAGGTACTTCACTTCTATTGACCTTACATCCGATAATTGTATCTCCCAGATCAGTATGAACCTCATAAGCGAAATCTATGGGAGTTGAACCCCTTCTTAAAGCATATATGTCACCTTTTGGTGAGAATAAAAAGACTTCTTCAGAGCTAAGGTCTGTTTTGATTGACTTTGCAAATTCTGAGGGATCTTTAGTTTTCTTTTGAAGATCACCTAAACCCAATAACCATCTAGATGCTCTCAACTCTGAACCTTGTTTTTTATCTTCAGTTTTATACTGCCAATGAGCCGCAATACCAAAGTTAGCAATTTCTGCCATATTTCTTGTTTGAATTTGAACTTCAATAGGAAAAGCATTAAGTGCTAAGAGACTGGTGTGAAGAGCTTGATAACCATTACTTTTAGGAATGGCGATATAGTCCTTAAACCTATTTTCTATTGGAGAAAAGTAATTATGAATAATACCCAAAGCTCTATAACATTCATCAATAGAATCCACTAATATTCTAAATCCATATACGTCTAATATTTCAGAGAAAGGTTTGTGTTTAGATTTAATTTTTCTGTAAATACTGTAAATGTTTTTTTCCCTTCCTTTTACTCCTACTTGCTCAATTCCATTTGATTTAAGCTTACGTTTTAGCTCTTTTCTTATTTTTGAGACTATTCTTTTTCTCCCACCACTTGATTTATTGATTGCACTCTCAAGCATGGAAGCCCTTAACGGATGAATACATCTAAATGCTAGGTCTTCTAACTCAGATCTAATTTCTTGCATGCCTATTCTTAATGCTAAGGGGCCATATAACTCAATTGTTTCTCTAGATTTTCTTATTTGTTTTGATCTTGGTAAATGTTCAATTGTTCGCATGTTATGCAGGCGATCACAGATTTTTACAAGAATTACTCTTACATCTTTTGATATAGCTAACATCATTTTTTGAAGATTATTCGCATCTCTATCCGAACTAGTAGATATATCAAGCTTACCCAACTTGCTTACTCCATCTACTATGTTTGCAACATCACTGCCAAACAAATCAACTAAATTTTTTTTAGTAACATCACAATCTTCTAAGACATCATGCATTAGAGCAGCACATATAGAATCTGGATCCATTCTCAAATCAAGTAATATTGTTGCAACCGCAAGAGGATGAGTAATATATTTTGAGCCATCCATTCTGTCTTGGCCATCATGAGCATAAAAAGCTAAAGTATATGCTGTCTGAATTTTCTTAATTTCGTCTTTATTGAGATATTGTTTTGAAGATTTATAAAATTTTGATGGCAACCTCAAAAGGCTCGCTTCATTAAAATTTTTTAGTAATGTGTTTGGGAGCACATGTTCGCTCAAGATAACCCCCCTATAGTCATCTATCCTATGTTATCGTCTTCTTTATTGCTTGGAGCAGAGAATTCGTCTAACAAAACATCTTCCTCAAGAGTTTGTTCAAGAGTTTCTCTATCAAGAAGCCCCTCTTCTATTTCTCTTAATGCTACAAGTGTTGGCTTATCGTTATCCCACTCTACAAGGGGATCTCGACTTGTTGTTGACAACTGTCTTGCCCTTTTTGATGCCATAAGAATTAGATCAAATCTACTAGGAATTTTTTCTAAACAATCTTCTACAGTAATTCTTGCCATTTAATAATCTCCTGGGACGAGTATTCTAATTCCAATTACCCCATTAATCCAATAAATCTTCTAATATATTTTTTATATTTGTATCATTATATTCATAATTCTTATCAAATATAATAGAAGTTATTTGATTAAAAGCTCTATTAAAATCATCATTTAAAACAATATGATCAAAAAATTCTGCATGTTTTAATTCCTTTTTTGCATTTATCAATCTTTTATTAATTACTTCTTCAGTATCAAGACCTCTTAAAACTAATCTCTTTTTTAATTCATCTAATGATGGAGGAATGATAAAAATAGAAATGATATCTTTTATTGATTCACTTATTTGACTAAAGCCTTGAACATCGATATCCAAAACAACACTTATATTATTTTCTAGCTTCTCTTCAACAAATGTTTTTAACGTACCGTATTGATGTCCATGAACATTAGCGCTCTCAATAAATGCTTCTTTTTCCTTTAAATCATTAAATTCTTTATCAGAAATAAAAAAATAGTCTTTGCCATGCGTCTCTCCCTCTCTCGGGGTTCTTGTGGTCGCAGAAACTGATAATTCAATATTCTCATTATTACTAACAATTTCTTTTATGAGAGATGACTTTCCTGCACCAGAGGGTGCAGCAAAAACAATCAACTCACCTCTTTTTAAATCATTCAACATTTTGAGTTTGTTCTCTCATTTCTTCAATTAGTAACTTCATATCAAGTGCCAAATCTTTTAATTTTGAGTCATCTATTTTTACTGATAGAGTATTTGACTCTCTAAAGAGTTCTTGAAGTATGAAGTCAATTTTTTTGCCACTTGACATTTTCTTTTTAAACTCTTCTTTAATGCTCTTGGTATGAAAAAAAATTCTGTCTAATTCCTCTGAGATATCATGCTTCAAAGCCAGCATAGCAACCTCTTGATCTAATCTTGTTTCATCAAAATCTTCTATAAGTTTTTTTATTTTATTTTTATAATTTTTTATTTTTTTACTTAGAGTTTTTTTCTCAAGTTTTTGAATTCTTAAGGCTATAAATTCAATGCTCTTAGTTTTTTTTAATAATACGTTTTCGATTCTTTTGCCTTCTTTTTTTCTTGAATCAACAAATGCTCTTAAAGCTTTATTAAAGCAATTTTTTATAAGTTTTCTATTAATGCTTTTGGATGTTTCAATATTGAAAATTCCAGGGACATCTTTTATATCTGAGAAATTTAAATTAACTTTATCTTTTAAAGCTGACTCAAGAGACTTTTCAAGCATTTTGAGCAGTTCTTTGTTGATGTCATATTTTGTTTTTGATGATGAATTATCCTTTATTTTTACCTCTATTTTGCCTCTATTAATACTTTTAGATATCCCCTCTCTAATAAAATCTTCGATATCATTGCCTAATTCACTTGATTTTATCGATAGTTCAAGGAATCTATGATTTACACTTCTAATTTCAATTGAGATATTAGATGTTTTATCAAAAGATTCAGACAAGCCGAATCCAGTCATGCTTCTAATCATTTAAATATTGTATTTTGCATAGGGATTGAGTTCTAGTCGTATTCATTAAAAATAAAACCAAACTTTTTTAATTTTGAGTTAGAAATATTACTTTGTTGATCATTTCTGTCTTCAGAGCAATTAAATATTTGATGTTCATCTGAATTAAACTCATTCTCTATAAAAAATTGAATAATTTTAGCGGCATTATTTCTATGTAAGTGATTTACAAAATTTCTTTGAGATATTGATTCATATAAACCAGCAAATCTTAAAATTATTAAATCACTGCCATAATTCATTATTTGATTTTTTTCATAATTAATTAACGCCTTACTCCTAAAATCGTCTTCCTTTAAAGGATCTGATTCTTTAAAAATACCACTTTTATTTTTTCCATAAACTCTTGTTGATGAGATGGTAATAAATTTTTTATAAGATAATTCACTAGATAATTTAAAAACATTAGCAGATGAATAAATGAAGCCCTTATCATATCCGTCTTCGTCAAATGAGCTTGGTTTTGGTATAAAAATTATCGAATCAAATTCAGTAATATCTAATTTTGGAATTTCACTTGAAAGCCAGTCCCACTCTTCATAATTTTCTATACCTGACCTATTATTACCTCTTGAAATTGCATGCGGCTGATATTCATCTTCATTGATTATATGACAAACTCTTTGAGCAATATCGCCAAAGCCTATAAATAGGATATTTTTTTTCATGCAATGCATACATTAACTCAAAAAAAATCCAGGGCTGCAACCCTGGATTTTAATTATAAGTTCCTTAATTAAATACTTAAAAGAGGAGCAATAACCAAACTAACTATAGCCATCACATTTATAAGTATATTCATCGAAGGTCCAGAAGTATCCTTAAATGGATCTCCAACTGTGTCTCCTACTACAGTAGCAGCATGTGTGTCAGATCCCTTTCCTCCCAAGTTGCCTTTTTCAACATATTTCTTTGCATTATCCCAAGCGCCGCCAGCATTAGCCATCATAAGTGCAAGTGATACACAACCAAGTAATCCTCCAGCCAGCATGCCTCCTAAGGCTTGAGCACCAAGACCAAAACCAATAATAGCTGGCATTGATACTGCAATCACCCCTGGTAACATCATTTTCTTTAAGGCTGCTTCGGTGGCAATTTCAACGCATTTTTCTGAATCAGGTTCTGCAGTGCCTTCCATTAAGCCAGATATCTCTCTAAATTGTCTTCTTATTTCATTAATCATTTCAAAAGCAGCATCGCCAACAGCCGTCATTGTTATTGAAGAAACTAAAAAAGGTATACAAACTCCAATAAACATTCCAACTAAAACAATTGGCTCTGTCAGTGCCAATGAAAATTCAGGATTTGCTACCCCTACTACAGCTGAAAAAGCTGAAATTATTGCTAAAGCAGCCAACGCTGCAGCTCCAATTGCAAAACCTTTTCCGATTGCAGCAGTAGTATTTCCTAATTCGTCAAGAGAGTCAGTAATCTCTCTAACTTCCTCACCCATACCTGACATTTCAGCTATACCGCCAGCATTGTCAGCAACCGGTCCATACGCATCTATTGCCATTGTTATTCCAACAGTAGCAAGCATACCAACAGCAGCAATCCCTACACCATAAATGCCCGATAGTTGAGTTGAAGTAAGGATGATGCCGGCTAGGATAACAATAGGTATTACAACTGATTGCATTCCTACTGATAAACCTGAGATCATTACTGTTGCAGAACCAGTTTCTCCTGATTCAGCAATTTTCTTAACCGGGCCTCCACCTGTGTAATATTCTGTAATAAGCCCAATCAATACACCGCCAACAGCTCCAGCAATAACACACCACCATACATTCATTCCAACTCCATCAAACGAATTAATTATGAAATAGGCCATAGCCACAAATATTACTGGCGCTAAAAGAGTTCCAGATCTCAATGCACTTGCAGGTGCTTTTGCAGACTGAAGCTTAACTATAAATATTCCAATTATTGAAGCTATTAGGCCAGTCGCAGCTAAAGCAAGTGGAAGCATCATCATATCTTGGTTGCCAAGCGTATAAGCTATAGCTATTGATGCAATCATAGAGCCGCAATATGACTCAAATATATCTGAACCCATTCCAGCAACATCACCAACATTATCACCAACATTATCGGCAATAACGCCTGGGTTTCTTGGATCATCTTCAGGAATACCAGCTTCAATCTTACCAACAAGATCAGCTCCTACATCAGCACTCTTTGTAAAAATTCCTCCGCCTACTCTGGAAAAAAGCGCTACAACAGACGCTCCCATAGCAAAGCCTTCAAGCTTATGAGGGTCAATTTCAGCTGGGATATAGAAATAATATAATCCACCTAAACCAATAAGACCCAGTGATGCAACACATAGACCCATTATAGAACCACCATAAAAAGAAACCGATAAAGCTGCTGCTGGACCGTCTTTTTGAGCTGCAGTTGCAGTCCTAACATTTGCTTTTGTGGCTGCATACATACCAATAAAACCTGCAACAGATGAGCATATTGCTCCAACAACAATAGAAATTGCTGTGTAAGGTCCCAATGCATACCATGCTAGTAATACTATTACCGCAATAAATATGGATAAATATTTATACTCTGTTTTCATGAAAGCGAGAGCTCCAGCATGAATCTGGTCGCCTATTTTTTTTACATTATCTTCGCCATCGGGATATTTCATGACAAGCTTGTAAACAACAAATGCCATTACCATACCCAATATGCCAAGAGCTGGTGGAATGATTAAATTATCCATATGAAACCCCTTAATTTTAATAAAGCATTCTAGCAAATTATTCGAAACAAAAGCGTATTTTTTCTCTATTTATTGAATATGTTTTTGTCTAAAAGTTCTTCTGAATTTGCAACAACGCATGCCACCGCTGCATCACCAGAAACATTTACTGATGTTCTGATCATATCGAGAATTCTATCAACCGCCAATATTAATCCTATTGCATCAAGTGGAAGCCCTAATGAGCTCAAAATAAGAGCTAATGTAATAGTTCCAGCAGATGGAACAGCAGCTGCACCAATAGAAGCCACCATTGCAAGAAGAACTATTTGAATATATTCAATCATTGATAGGTCTACACCAACAGTGCTTGCAATGAACATAGTTGCTAGTCCCTGCATAATTGCAGTGCCATCCATGTTTATCGTGGCTCCAACAGGAATTACAAATGAAGAAACATCCTTTTTAACGCCTAACTCATCAGTTACTGTCCTAAGAGTTACTGGAATAGTTGCTGCACTTGATGATGTTGTAAAAGCAAATAAAGCAACATTTCTCATTTTTTTAAAGAAAATAATTGGATTTAAATTAGCAAATATTTTTAGTACTAAAGAATATGTAAAAAATAAATGAAACAGTAAAACAAAAATTAGTATCAAGACGTATTGGATTAAATCTCCGAAAATATTTAACCCTTTATCCATTACATAACTACCCATCAAACAAAAAACTCCAATAGGCGCAAAACTCATTATGATTAAAACTATCTTCATAAAAACTATATTTAATCTTTCAAAATTTTTAGAAAGATTATCAGTAAGATTGTCAGTAAGATTTAGAGCGATGCCAAACAAAATACTTATGAAAACAATTCCCAGCATATTGTTTTCAACAAAGGCCCCAAAAATATTATTAGGAAAAACTTTTAAAACAGTATCATATAAACTGGCTTCGCCTGAGGGTGCATTAAATGAGGTAACTTCACCCTCATATCCAGAAATGTTGAAAACCCATCCAAAAAATATTGCAATCACAACAGCAAAAGCGGTAGTTAATAAATAAAGCAGCACTGTTTTTGAAGCTATTGATCCAAGCTTAACCATATTCGATAAAGAAGAAATGCCAGAAACTAGAGAAAAGAAAACCAGAGGAACTACTATTAACAAGAGGAGGTTCTTGAAAATTTGTCCGCCTAAGTTAAAAAGATATTTCTCTATGCCTAGAAAAACCGATTGTGAAATTGAGTCTTGAAAATAAAAGAAAATAGAAGCTAAAAGTACACCTGAGAACATACCCACCAAAACATTTCTAGTAAGATTTTTTGGAGGATCTAATTGACTCATGTTATCTCTATCATATCAAAGTCTTCTTTTCCGACACCGCACTCAGGACATAACCAATCCTCGGGAACATCTTCCCATGCAGTTCCAGGCTCTATTCCATCATCAGGCCAACCTAATTCTTCGTCATATATTAGTCCGCAGACAATACATTCCCATTTTTTAAATTTCATAAAGTGCTAAAAATTAAGTTATTTCGTTTATAACAAGGAGGCTATAATATCAGATTTAACCATTAAATTAATGAAGCTAAAGCAAAAATCTTCTTGGATAAATTATAAAGAAATGGCAGAACAGGTCTCTGATGAGATTATAAAGTCTTGGCTGACCGAAAATGGGCCAATAACTAAACGAATTTCAGCTAAGGAAGATTTTGAGTTGAATCTTATTCGTGACGAAATTGATGAAGTCGATGAAGCAGATAAAAAATATTTAGGTGATGATATTGGAGAGATTAAAGTAAGAGAAGTTATTCTGTTTGGTAATAAAGTTCCAAAAGTTTACGCGAAGTCTTTAATACCAGTTAAAACAATTGAAAAAGGGTTTTCAAAACTAGGAAGTCTTGAAACAAAACCTCTAGGTGACATATTATTCGAAAAGGATATCTTCGATAAAATTGATGTCATTTACTCTACTTTTTCCAGTGAAATGAATGTATTTTGGGGAAGAAAAACAAAATACTTAGTTAAAGATCTTCCCTTTTCAGTAATGGAAATTTTTTTAATAGATCAATGATAGATAAAATTCGTTCTTTTATAGAGCTTGCAAGACTAGATAAACCTATTGGGATCTATCTCCTATTATGGCCATCATTATTAGGTTATGTTTTGGCAGGAATAAATTCAGAGCTTAAGTTAAAAAACTTTTTGATTGTAGTCATTGGCTCAATCATAGTTAGGTCCTGTGGTTGCGTTATTAATGATATCAGTGATTATAAAATTGATAAGCTTGTCAAAAGAACTTTGAATAGACCTCTTGCGTTGGGTTCAATCTCCCTAATCGAAGCATGGTTATTTTTCCTTTTACTGGCTATATCATCGCTTATGCTTCTCTTTCAAACAAACCCTCTGACAATAAAAATAGCAATATTTTTTGCTTTTTTAATAATGTTATACCCGCTTACAAAAAGATTCTTTGTTGCCCCGCAGTTCATTCTTGGAATCACATTTGGATCTGGTTCAATCATTGCGTATACACTAGAGTCTAATATTTTTACAATGTCACTTGCGATTTTATATTCTGGAATAATCGCTTGGATAATAAGCTTCGATACTTATTACGCTTTAGAAGATAAAGATGATGACGAACGCATAGGAGTAAATTCTACAGCAATTTTATGGGGAAATAATTCAATAATATATTCAAAAATACTCCACATATTTTTTTATGTATGTCTTTTAACCATTGGAATCATAAATAGTTTTTCAAACCTTTTTTACATATTTTTTTTCTTGCTGGTATATCTTTTTATTCATCAGGCAAAAATAATTAAGAAAAAGAAATATATTGAAGCATTCAAAATAAACAATTGGATAGGTATTGTTGCCCTTGTTAGTTTCGTGTTCGAAATTATTTACTTAAGTTAAATGAATAAAAATTTAAATTTTATTGATAGTTTTGATTCGATAGATGAATCTCAGTTTAATAAATTAATTCATGAAGATGATGCTCCCTTTATTCAATATTCTTTTTTAAAGGCGCTTGAAAATTCAGGATGCGTGGGAAGAGATTTTGGCTGGACTCCAAAACATCTGATTAAATCAAACAAAAATATTTTGAGTGGCTTTCTACCAATATATATAAAAAATAATAGTCATGGAGAGTTTGTTTTTGACCACTCATGGTCATATGCATTAAACAGAGCTGGAAGAAATTACTATCCTAAATTACTTACAGCTATACCCTTCACTCCATGTGAAACAAGAAAAATAATCACCGAATCTGATTCTGATGAATATATTGAAAAAGTGGTTGATCTTATGGAGGAGAAAAATATTGAAACTTGGCATGTCCTTTACCCAGATTCAAATTTAAAAGAATTATTTCTAAAAAATAATCTTATAGAACGTTTTGGATATAAGTTTATATGGAGGAATAA
This sequence comes from uncultured SAR86 cluster bacterium, assembly GCA_902630885.1. Lineage (GTDB taxonomy): Bacteria > Pseudomonadota > Gammaproteobacteria > Magnimaribacterales > D2472 > SAR86A. The sequence continues at coordinate 17,216 of CACOWI010000009.1, forward strand.
AGGATATGAAGAGTTTGACGATTACCTTAGTATTTTTAAATCAAGACAAAGAAAAAATATAAAAAATGAAAGAAAAAAAATATCTGACTTAAATATCACTTTTCAAATAAAAGAAAGTGACTCTCTAACGGCTAAAGATTGGGATGATTTTTTTAAATTTTACAGAAATACATATGAGGAAAGATTGCAAAGACCCTATTTGAATATAGATTTTTTTAAAGAAATACATAAATTCAGAGAAACTTTAAGGCCTGTTATTTTTTTTGCATTCCATGATAATAAAAAAATAGCTGGATCATTGTGCTTCGCTGGCAATGACACTCTCTATGGAAGGCATTGGGGGTCATCATACAATATTGACTCTCTTCATTTTGAAACTTGTTTTTATCAAGGAATTGAGTTCTGTATTAAAAATAAGCTTAAATTCTTTGATCCTGGTGTTCAAGGTGAACATAAAATAAGAAGAGGATTTGAACCAAAAAGAACTAGTTCATTCCATTATATTAAAGAGAAAGACTTTAGAGGAGCCATACTAGAATTTTGTGAAAAAGAGCAAGATGAAATTAATAGATATTTAAAAGCATGTGAGAGATATACACCTTTTAATAAAGAATATAAAATTTAAAGATGATTAAGTCTTTACCAAAAACCAGTCATCAGCTTGCTGTTTGCGAGGCAAACTTTTTGAGATTAAAGAAAATCCTTAACGATTTTTCAAAAAATAAGTATTCGTTTGAGACGATAAATCCAGACTCTTCATCTAATCCAATATCCTTTCATGTAATACATAGAACATGCCATACATTAATTATTGAGGCTAAGCAGAAAATTAAACTTAAGAGGATAGAAAGTCTTATTATCAGAATACAAATTTCCTTAGATGCTAAATTAGCAGAAGTCGTATCTTTTCAAGGAGAAAGAGCAGTGCCTTATTTTATGAAAGTGCTTAAAACACAATCTAGAGATGAAAAAATTCAACAAAATAGATTTTTAACTGAATGGCTGGAGACCATTTTTGCGAATGGTATAAACCCTGAAGTTAAAATTTGATGGTAAAAACAATTTTATATTTTCACGGCTTTGCCTCATCATCAGATTCAGACAAAGCAAAAATTATTAAAAAGCACATATCTAAAGTTTCTAAAAAGATAAAAATATTTACTCCAGATCTTAGTAACGAATTTAAAGAAGCAAATAGTCAAATACAGAAACTTATTGACGAAAATGAAAAAGACTTTGTATTTATGGGTAGTTCTCTTGGGGGATACTATGCAAATTTTTATGGAAATATTTATAACTCAAAAGTAATTTTAATAAATCCAGCAATTCCCCCATTGAAGGGTTTCGAGGAGTATCTTGGTGAAAATGAAAATTATTCTACAGGAGAAAAATTTATTGTTACCAAGGATGATATAAAATTTCTAAGAACTCTTGTGGCTAAAAAATCTAATAACCAAAATAATACATTGATCTTACTAGAGTCTGGAGATGAGGTTCTTAATTACATTGAAACTGCAAAATACTTTCAAGGTTCGAATATAGATATAACATTTGGTGGAAGTCATTCATATGAGTCAATTACTGATAAGTTAGAGAAAATCGTCAAATTCCTAGAAATTTGATAAATTGAACTAAAATTGAACAAAAAACTTTATTTTGCACAAAATTAATGCATAATAATATCAATATATGTGCAATTACATCACAAAATAATTGCATTTAATTTTTTTGATTAATATTTTTAGGAGAAATGATGACTGATATTAAAACATACGAATACATCTGGTTAGATGGCTATAAGCCTGAGCCCTCAATGAGGAGCAAAATTAAGGCTACCGACCTAAGAGGAACTGATAAAGGAGAGGATAATGATAATATGCCTCCAAAATGGTCATTTGATGGATCATCAACACAACAAGCAGAAGGAGATAGTTCAGACTGCTTACTAATTCCTGTTCAAATATATGACAATCCAACAACACCCGATCACTTAGTAATGTGTCAGGTTTTGGCTGCTGATCAAACAATACATCCTTCTAATACAAGATCTGCTGCTGCTGAAGTTGTAACTGATGAATGGTGGTTTGGTTTTGAACAAGAATACTTCTTTACTGATCCTGAAACAGGAGAACCACTAGGATGGGAGAATGGTGAGCCTGGTCCTCAAGGCCCATATTATTGTGCAGTTGGTACTGGAAATGTTTCAGGTAGAGAAGTATCTGAAGTGCATCTTCAAGCATGTATTGATGCAGGTATAAATCTTACAGGTACTAATGCTGAAGTTGCTATTGGACAGTGGGAGTATCAATGTTTTGGTAAAGGCATAAAAGCTGCAGACGACCTTTGGGTTTCAAGATATCTCTTATATAAAATTGCTGAAGAATTTGGTGTTGGTGTGAATATACATCCAAAACCAAAAACTGGAGACTGGAATGGATCAGGAATGCACTGTAACTTTTCTAATGAAGAAATGAGAACATCAGGATCTGAAGAATTATTTTCATCTATGTGCGATAAACTTGGTGAGGTTCATGAAGAAGGAATAGCTGCATATGGTTCAGATAACGATATGAGATTGACTGGTCTTCATGAAACTCAAAGTATTGATAAATTCTCATATGGTGTGAGTGACAGAGGCGCAAGTATTCGTATACCTGTATACACCGTTGAACACAATTGGAATGGCTACCTCGAAGATAGAAGACCTGCATCAAATGCAGATCCCTATAAAATCTTATCTCATATAGTAGGAACTCTTACAAAGTAATTTTGGTTATTTATATCTGCTCTATTTCTATAATAGAGCAGATTATTAAAAAAAATGAATTCTGAGAAACTATCTTTTTTAAATCAACTTGAAACTGAAATTATTATTCTAGATAGAGATCTATTCGTAATATGGTTAAATGATTCCGCTCTTAACAAAGGTTGGGTTTTAAATTCGAAAAAAAATCATAATCTAATAACTGATCAATTTTCAGAAGAAACAAATGGGTCTCTGATAAATCTTTTGAAGAAGACAGTAAACGAAGATGGCGCCAAAACTAAAAGAGACTTTGAGATAATTACTGTTGCAAATACTAAAAGAGTCATAGACTTAACCGTATCTTGGAATAATGAAAATGAGTGTTTGATCCTTGAGATATTATGTGTAGATAATCTAAATAAAATAATTGACTCTACAAAAACATTTTCAACACAAAAAATTGCTGCAAATTTAGCTAGAACACTTGCTCATGAAGTTAAAAACCCACTTTCAGGTATCAGGGGAAGTGCACAAATTTTAAGAAAAAAACTAACAGATGATTACTCTGAAAAATTTCTAAAAATAATTATTGATGAGACTGATAGATTGAACTCTATTGTAACTAAAATTTTAACGCCGCCCTCAAAGCCAAATTTCAGTTTATTCAATATTCATTCCGCACTTGAAAAAGTTTATGCTCTTTCGGAAGCAGACAAGGATAATGAAATTATTCTTACAAGAGATTATGACCCTAGCATTCCTGAAATAAATGGAGATGAAAACTTATTTGTTCAAGCTATTTTAAATATTGTTAAAAATGCTCAACAAGCAATAGAAAATATTCAAAATCCAGCTATCAAAATTAAATCAAGAATTGAATACAGTAAGCCAATTAATGGAGTAGTTCACCAAACAATTTGTAATATTGAAATTATTGATAATGGTCCTGGAATACCCCAGGAACTTCATGACCAGGTATTCTTTCCAATGGTTTCTGTAAAGGAAAATGGATCGGGTTTAGGCTTAACAATAGCTCAAGATATAATAAGAATTCATGGAGGTGGAATTATTTTTAAATCAAATCCTGGAAAAACGATTTTTGCAATTCAAATTCCTATCAGAATAGAAAATAAAGAGGCAAAAATTGCATAGTATTTGGATTGCTGATGACGATGAGGCTATTAGATTAGTCCTAGAAGAAAGTCTTTCATCCGCTGGCTTTAAAACAAAAAGTTTCTCAAGTGGAGAAGCATTAGTTTCTGATCTAGAGAACTCTCAACCAGATTTAATAATTACTGATGTTCAAATGCCTGGAATGCTTGGCTATGATCTTTTAAAACATATTAATAATAATTTTGAAGACCTTCCTGTAATTGTAATGACCGCTTTTGCCGATATGCAAGCGGCTGTTGAGTCATTTGGTGGTGGAGCCTTTGAATATATTCCTAAGCCTTTTGATCTTGAGGATGCAATAAAGATAATTGAAAGAGCTTTAGAGGAAAAGCCAAAGACTAAAGGCTTAAAACAAGATACTAAACTGGATATTATTGGCGAATCTCAGGCAATGCAAAATGTTTTTAGAGCTATTGGAAAGCTCTCAAATACAATTGCAACCGTTTTGATTCAAGGCGAATCTGGAACTGGTAAAGAGTTAATTGCAAAGTCACTTCATAAGAATAGTCCAAGGCATGATATGCCATTCATAGCATTAAACATGGCAGATATTCCAAAAGAACTTGTTGAATCAGAGCTCTTTGGACATGAGAAAGGATCATTTACTGGTGCGGTTGAGAAAAGAATTGGAAGGTTTGAACAAGCAAATGGTGGAACGCTTTTTCTTGATGAAATTGGCGATATGCCTTTAGATTCTCAAACTAGGCTTTTAAGAGTTTTATCTAATAAGGAATTCTATAGAGTTGGCGGTGATAAGCCTATAAAAGTTGACGTTAGAATAATTGCAGCAACTCATCAAAATCTAAATAATTTAGTCTCTCAGAAAAATTTTAGAGAAGATCTTTTTTACCGACTTAATGTGATAAAAATTGAAGTGCCTCCACTTAGAGACAGAAAAGAAGATATTAGTGATCTTTCTAAATACTTTTTAAAGAATTATTCTAGCTCTCTAGATGAAGATTTAAGAGTAATTTCTAATGAAGCAATGAACTTAATGAATAGATATGACTGGCCAGGAAATGTAAGACAGTTAGAAAATGTTTGTTACTGGTTAACTCTCATGTCTCCATCACAAAATGTAAAGTCGCAAGACCTTCCGACTGAAATTAAGGAATTTGAAGTCACAGATATCCCAACCTCTTCATGGGAAGACGGAATGCAGAATTGGCTTAAAAATGTCTCAATGAATATAGATTCAGGTTTGTCTGAGATAGCAATAACAAAAATTGAAAAAATGTTAATTAAAACTGCATTGGAAAGATCAAACGGTAAAAAAAATGATGCTGCCCAAATTTTAGGATGGGGCAGAAACACGCTATCAAAAAAAATGAAAGAACATGGTATTTAAACTAATGGCAGATTATCCATTCTCCACTGATTAATCCCACCTCTTAAAATAAAAATATTTTTTAATCCCTCTTTTTTTAAAGTTTCGCCTGCATTTGGAGATAAATTACCCATTTCACATACAAGCACAACAGACTTAGTAGACTTAATAATTTCGTTTGATCTTCTCGAAAGATCGTTCATAGGAATATTGGTTGAAGCTGTTATATGACCAGAATTAAAATCTTCAGAGCTTCTAAGATCAATAATAAATGCCTGATCTTGGTTGGAAAGACTAATTAATGATTGGCAAGATATTTTTGTACCGCCTTTTTTAGAATTTGAAATCAAAAATAATATCAAAACAATTACAAGCGGCGCAGAAAAATAATAATGCTCTATTAAAAAATTAATTAGTTCCATATGTATATTATCTATTAAAATGGTGAAGATTAATTAAAAAATATAAATGAAAAATATAAGTTTAATTTTAGTTCGACATGGTCAAAGTGAATGGAATGAAAAAAATCTTTTTACTGGTTGGGAAAATCCTGGACTTACTGAAAAAGGTGCTAATGAAGCAAAAAATGCAGGAATGTTAATAAATAATCTTAATATTGAATTTGATCATTTATTTACTTCTGTATTAGATAGAGCAAAACTTACCGGAACAATTATATTAGAAAATATAAATCAAAAAGATATAGATATAATCGAAAATAAAGCACTAAATGAAAGATTTTATGGCGACCTTCAAGGCCTTAATAAGGACGAGTGCAGACAAAAATGGGGCGCAGAACAAGTTCAAATATGGAGAAGATCATATGATGTGGGACCACCAGGAGGAGAATCACTAAAGGAAACTGGGGAGAGAGTTTTGCCATACTACTTAAGTGAAATTTATCCACTTATCCTTGATGGCAAAAATGTTTTAGTTGCAGCTCATGGAAATTCTCTTAGGTCATTGATAAAGCATCTGGACAAATTGTCAGCTGACGAAATTGTTAAATTAGAAATACCAACTGGAGCTCCTATTCAATATATTTTTAATGATCAAGGAGATGTATTAACTAAAAAAAACCTAATTGAATAATTTGAAGCAAAACAACGAAAATTTTTCTCAAATAATACCTCAATGGTATTTAACTCAGGGCAGAAATGGTTTGCCTTGGAGAAAAAAGATTTCTCCATACAGGATATGGATATCTGAAATCATGCTTCAACAAACACAAGTCAAAACTGTAATCCCTTTTTTCAATAAATTTATAAAAAAATTCCCAAACCTAAAATCAATATCTAAAGCATCCGAAGACGAAATTCTAGCGCTTTGGTCAGGCTTAGGATTTTACAGAAGAGCAAAGAATATATACAAGACAAAAGAAATTATTAAAAGTGAGTTCAAAAATAGATTTCCAAAAAAATTTGAGGAATTGATTCTTTTACCTGGCATCGGTCGGTCTACAGCTGGTGCGATCATGTCAATTGCATATAACAAACCATATCCAATACTTGATGCAAATGTTAAGAGAGTTATATCTAGGTATAAAAATATAAATCTTGAACAAAAAGACGCAATAAAATCACTTTGGTCGCTATCAGATATTTACACTCCTTCAGAAAATGTCTTTGAGTATACACAAGGCATCATGGATTTAGGCGCAACAATTTGTCACCTAAGGTCTCCGATGTGCTCAGAGTGTCCTTTAAATCTTTCATGCGAAAGTGCTTTTAAAGAATTTGATGTTAATAAAAGAAATAAAAGACAAAAATTAACTAAGAGAATTAATTTTACGTTAGCACATTCAAATCAATCTTTTCTCTTATTTAAAAAAAATGAACAAAGCTTTTGGGAGAGTTTATGGATACCATATGACAATCAATACCAAGATTTCGATAGGATATTCAAAGAACCAAGAAAAACAAAGACTCAAAATCTCTTTCATCCTTTATCTCATATTGATCTAGAAATTACCGTTAAAATTTTTGACTATGACAAACCATTCAATATTGATACAAATTTAGAGCATCAATGGATTAACAAATCTCAAATTAATGATTTTGGTTTGCCCAAGCCCATAAAGGCTATAATAGATACATATGTCTAAAAAAATTTTTTGTAAAAAACTTAATAAGGAATTACCTGCTCTAACTATTCCGCCAATGCCTGGTCCAAAAGGTATTGAAATAATGAATTCCATCTCTGAAGAAGCATGGGAAATGTGGAAATCTCATCAAACTACGCTCATCAATGAAAAGCATTTAGATATGTCAGATCCTGAAAATAGAATATGGCTTCAAGATCAGATGGACAAATTTTTCAATAATGAAGACTACGAAAGTGCTGCTGGATTTAAGGCGCTCGACTAGTAATCTTTTTGCTAAAAAATCTTAAAATTTTTTGATTTACAAAGTAAATAAAATAGAGTTTAATTTTCTTAAATAATAGCCTTTGAGAAAAATTCTATGACTGAAAATTCACATTCAAAATTTCCATCTGAAGCTGACATTGTTATTGTTGGTGTTGGAGGTATCGTTGGTTCTATGTTGGCTTATTGGTTGGCTGAGCTTGGGCAAAAAAATATTGTAGGGCTTGAAAAATCAACCATAATTCCATCGGATATTGCATCAACAGCTCATGCCTCTGATTTTGTATATAACACAACACACGATAAGTTAGGTTGTTGGACTACCGCGTTTAGTAGAAAGTTTTATGAGGATAACGGTTTCTTCTTGAAGAAAGGTGGACTTGAAATCTGCAGAAAAGGTGACGATGAGCGATGGGAAGAACTAAAACGAAAAGTTGCATCAGGAAAAGCATTTGGTACAAATGTTAGATTAATATCTGCTGCTGAGGCAGTTGAAAAATTTCCCTTACTTGAAGAAGATTCTATGATCGGTGCTATGTGGGATCCAGATGCAGGTCTTGTAGTTCCAAGATCGCAAGAAGTTGTCAACTTTGCTGTTGAAACTGCAAAAGAAAAAGGAGCATTAAAAACATTTACTAATACTCCTGCAACAGGATTTGAGACAGAAAATGGAAAAATTGTTGCAGTGAAAACTGATAAAGGAACTATAAAGACAGACAAAGTTGTAATTGCTTCAGGAATTTGGGGACCATTAATGGGTGATATGGCTGGTGTTGGTGTTCCACTGATGCCCGTTGAACATCCATTATTATTTTTCGGGCCATACGAAGAAATACAAGATACTGAAGAAATGCTTGTTTATCCCCTTCTAAGAGATCAAGGCAATTCAGCTTATGTTAGAGATACAGGAAAATTCCATGGTGGTATGCTCGAGTGGGGTTTTTATGAAGACAAAAATCCTAGATTAGTTGATCCTGAGGATATAGGTAATCCTGATAAAACCATGTTATCTGATTCAATGAGATATTTAGAGTTAGATGAGATCGCAGAGCCATTAGAAAAAGCTTTTGAAACAACACCAATTCTTAGCGAATTAGGCTGGGACGAAAAAAGCTCATTCAACGGTCTTCTTTCTGTAACTGCTGATGCAGGTTCATTAATTGGTGAAAGTCCTGAGGTAAGAGGTTTTTGGTTGTGTGAAGCTGTTTGGGTGAAAGATGGTCCTGGTTGCGCCAGACTTTGTGCAGAGGCCATGGTTAATGGAAAAACTCAAGTAGACATGCATTCTTTTGATATCTCAAGATTCTACCCACATCAAAAAGAAAAAGAGTTTGTTAAAACAAGAGCGTTTGAAAACTCTCAAACTATATATACACCTGCTGTTCATCCTAGAGAGCCTTACATTACTCAAAGAGAAATGTTTGTAAGTCCATTTTATGAGAGAGAAAAAGAATTAGGTGGACACTTTGAAAACGAAGTAGCTGGTTGGGAAAGAGCTTTAGCCTATATTAGCAATAGGGAAAAGCTTGATAATTATATTAAAGAAGTACCTTTACGAGAAAATGAGTGGGACACGCGACATGTTCCATATGATGTTGCTAATGCTGAGCATCTTGCGATGAGTGATTCTGTTGGCATGATTAATTTATCTCATTTTCCAATAATGGATATAAAGGGTCCAGATGCTGAACGCATGCTGGAATACTTATCAGTAGCTAAGGTTGGTGGTAATACTCCTGAAGGTAAAGTTATTTACACAAACTTCTTAGATGAAGATGGTGGAGTACATGCAGATCTTACTATTTCACGATTAGGTGCTGATAGTTACAGAGTTGTAACAGGTGGTGCTGATGGAAATCGTGACTGGGTTACGTTAAGAAATTACAGAGACGATAATGGATTAGATGCAGACATAAATATCAGAACTCACGATATTGCAACTTTAGGTTTGTGGGGACCAAAAGCTGCTAGTGCTTTGGGAAATTTTATAGATCCTAATGAAATTGATATTAGTAATTTTCCATTTGTAACTGCAAAAAACTTAACTCTCAATTTATCAGGCGGTAAGAAAGTTGATGTTTGGGCGGCTCGAATCTCATATGTTGGCGAAAGCGGATGGGAAATATACTTTAATAATAATAAAGAAGATGGTTTAGCCCTATATGATTCGTTGCTTGAAGTTGGTGTTGTTCCAGTAGGAATTGAAACATATGCTAATAGCAGAAGACTTGAGAAAAGTTTCAGACTTCAAGGTGCAGATCTGGAAACAGAATACACAGCCATTGAAGCAGCCATTCAAAGACCTCTTGTAAAAGAAGCTGATTTCCATGGTAAAGCAGCTCACCTTTCTCAAAGAGAAGAAGATCCATGTGCAATTCTATGCACAATGACATTAGATGACCTCAATGTGTCTGGAAAAACAAGATACCCTGTTGGCATATCACCAATTATTGATCCTGCAACAGGTGAAGTACCAATAGATAGCAAAGGCAGAAGGTCATACACAACTGGTATGTCTTATTGCCCATCTCTAAAGAAATTTGTAGTTATGGGCTATCTTCCAAAAGAAATTGCTGTCCAAGGAAAGTCACTATTAATCGAATACTTTAATGAAGGTGATGATGGTCTCTATCCTATGACTGTTCAAATAGTTGGCAAAGGATCTCTTTATGACCCTAACAACGAAAGAGTTCGTGCTTAACTAGTTAGACTTAATGACAACAGTTGTAAACTTGCCTATAATCCAAAGTTCATTTTAAGCCCAGATAGCTCAGTTGGTAGAGCAAAGGACTGAAAATCCTTGTGTCGGTGGTTCGATCCCACCTCTGGGCACCACTCTATATATCCTTTTGAATTATAGAAATTCTCAAATTATGAGATAATTAACCTATGCCCTCAAAAAGAAAAAAACCAAGCGTAGTAGGATTATTTTCTGGCTGTGGAGGACTTGATTTGGGCTTTAAGCAAGCTGGTTTTGATATTCTTTGGGCTAACGATTTTGATGCTGACAGCGTTAAAACATATAAAGAAAATATTGGCGATCATATTGTTCTTGGAGATATCACCAAGATACCTAACAAAGAAATTCCTTCAAATTTTGATGTTCTTCTTGGAGGCTTTCCATGCCAAGGTTTCAGCGTTGCAAATGTAAAAAGAAGTATGAAAGATAAAAGAAATTTTCTTTATTTGGAGATGTTAAGAGTAATTAAAAATAAGAAACCAAAGTTTTTTGTTGCTGAAAACGTTAAAGGACTTTTATCAATGGAAAAAGGCGCTGTTATAGAAATGATTGTTAAAGATTTTGAGAAAATTGGATATAAGGTTGATTATAGATTATTAACAGCAAGCGATTACGGAGTTCCTCAACATAGACAAAGAGTATTCATTATTGGAAATAGAATAGGTAAAGAAAACCCCTATCCAAAGATGACTCATGGATTAAAAAATGATTTATTTAATCCAAAGTTAGAGCCCTATATATCGACTAAAGATGCTATTGGCCATCTTGCATCCGTTAGAACCAGAGATAAACCCTTTAGACACAAAAACGTGACTATATATAATCACGTTGCACGAATGAATGTCAGTGACAAATTTTGGGGGAGGAAACATGACGTTAACCAATTTGACATATGTGATTACCTAAAAAAATGGCGGGAAGGAAGCGGTTGGTCAACAAAAAAAATTGATGAGCATTTTGGATATGCTCATACTGCGGGTCATTGGTTTAGAAAAGATAATAACTCTGGATCTATTCCAAATCCTGATGATTGGCGAGAACTTAAAAAACTTCTAAAATTTGATAATAAGTACGATAAACAAGTTACCGAACTTGAAGAAAAAACTATAGTCTTTGAACAGTCTTTAAGAATTAGTAATTGGGAAGAACCTAGCGATACTATTACTGCAACGGGACCTGAAATTCATCCAAATAAAAAGAGAAGATTGAGCGTAAGAGAATGTGCAATTCTTCAGACCTTCCCAGATGATTTTATCTTTCATGGCGCTATAGGAAGTATGTATAAGCAAATAGGTAATGCAGTCGCAGTAGATTTGGCATATCAAGTTGCTAAATTGATTAAGAAAAGTTTGTGATTAAATTTGCCATGTATTCACAGCATCCCATGTATTACTCTTTGAGTCATACCTTGTTTTTAAATTACTAAATTGTATTCTACAAGTTTGAGCTGATAACGTACGTCTGTATTCTTTAGGTTTATCTGTTGGATATGGAAGCCAAGTTTCATTATTATTTGGAACATACCAGCCCACTCTATCTCCAACCTCTACTTTAAACGAATTATTTGAGAATGTATGACTAAGGGGTAATGTATGGAATATATCATTTCCACCTAGAGGATTAGGTATCTTTTCATAATTATAAGTTTTTGCACCTTTTATGCCTAAATCATTATTGAATAAATTTGATAAATCTCCGTTAGGTATGCATATAAACTTCACGTTTGGTTCTTCTTCATTCCTAAACCAACTAAAACTAGTTCCATTATCAAAATATTTGTACATAATAAAAAAAGTAAGAATAGGTTTTTTTGTTGATGGATCAATTGGTGGAATAGCAAAGTTAATGGGCATCCCAGGGTAAGTATTTGAGCTACTAAGAGCATTGCCAAATCCTTTATGATTGAATGATGCCTGGTTGGGACTAAAAAACAAACTCCTAAAATCTCCTTTATTGCCGGTTTCAGAAACTGTTTTTGAATCGATATTTATAATTGCATCGTTAGTTTCAAAAGCAATATCGCTACTTATAGGTGAAACATAAATTTTTGAAAAATGTTGGTAATTTGCATAGCAATAATTTGCAATTAATCTTTGAACGGCTAATTTAACTTTATTTGGACTTTTCCATGCACCGAATAACGAATAATTTGATTGTATCCATTTTTCAATACCTAGGAGACTTTTGTTATATGTTTGATCTGTCTTAAATTCATTCAATAAATCATCATAGTAGAACTGTTCAATATCTGAAATATGAATCTCATTATTTTGCGTTGGTGCTAAAGCTTGTGCTGACATTACAAAAAATATAATAACATTTTTTGAAAGACTATTAATTTAAGGACAATGGCGGCATTTAGCCGCCAAATGATTAGTTAAGGCCTGATCTTCTTCTTTCGGTCATTGAATCAAGCAGTGAAGTAATTTGTTCAACTGCTATGAAAATGTCTTCAGAATTAACTTCAGCCTTATGATTTGGAATTGCAAGCCTTAAAAGAAGCTCTGATATTGGCATAACATTACTTCTCTTTCCATCAATAAATCCACAAAGTTTTTGTGAGATGAAAGCTAGTCCATCAACTAGCGCTTCTTCTGGTTTAATTTCAAATCTTTTGTTTTTATCTTCCATAAAACTCCTTATAAGTGCCACATAAATGCAGCAAAATTAATATAATTTTGTTTGATTCGTTCGTCGTTATTCTTTATTCGGTCATGGATTGCTGAGTTATACTTTGGCTGCTTACCAGGGCAGTCTTTGGTTGTAATTTCTACGAACTCAGTTCTGTTAAATGTTATCATCTATTGCTAGCAAAAATAAATAAATATGTGGTTTTTAAAAAGAAAAAAAACAAATTATAAAAATACAGGTAAAAAATGGACTGATAAAGAAGAATCAATTCTTCTAGAAGGAATGAGAGCCGAGGCAACATCAGAAGAGATAAGTAAAATATTACAAAGAGAACCATCTGCAATAGCAGCCAAATATAATCAAATAAATAAAAAAAGAAGATCCGGTAGTTGGAGTGAGGAAGAAACAAAATTACTTATTGCTCTTTGGAATGATGGAGCGTCACTTGAGTCTATTGGTCAATCACTAAATCGAAAGAGAAATTCAATACTTGGTCGTTTAAATTCTTTGTCATCTTGGGGATATCCAGGAAAAATAAAACAAAACTTAAGCATTGGCAAAACTTCCAATAATTCAGAGATAATATTTGACATGGATGAGGCTATTTTAAACTTCCAAAATAGAAATTTTACTCCATCATTAAAACTATCTGACATTGATAAAGATAGCTTTGGAAATACGATCTTAAAAGATGAGACAACATCTTCACCTAAAGATAAGATAAAAGAATATGCACTAAAAGGATATGAAATTGAACATATTGCAGAACAAACTAACCTCAGCGCTAAGAATGTTGAAGAAGTTATGGATGAAATAAAAATATGGGATAAATACGATTCAATTATGCTTAAAAAAGCCGAAGATAGATGGGGTAGACAGCCAAAAAAAGGAAATGAAAAAAGTATATTTGATGAACTTATGATAAAAAGAGAGCAAGAAGAAAATAAAGCAAAGGATTACGTCAGACGACTAATATCTTCTCCTGAGGGTACTCAGACTGAATTTAAAGAAACATTTTGGCGATGTACAAGAACAAAAGAAAATAATAATAAAGATGTCATTCACTCTTCTATGAAGAATATAAATGCTTTCTTTAATACAAAAGGTGGGGATTTAGTTATTGGTGTAAGAGATTATGATCGGGATGTTGTTGGCATAACCTTTGACGGATACAAAGATGACGAGACATATACAAGAAGAATAAGAGATAGAATAAAAAACTCAATGAAAGGTAAGTTCTCACATTTATTTAATATAACTATTGTTGAAATAAAAAAACAAAAGTTATGCCTAATTACAGTTGAAGCCTCAGATGAGCCCATCTTTCTTCATGATAAAAAATATAAAGATAGGGAACTATTTTATGTCAGAGAAGGAGATAGTGCTGTCTTATATGATGGGAGGAATATGATAAATTATATTCAAAATACTTTTAGTTCAAATAATGATAAAAATAAGTAGAACTAGCGTAGAAAAATATATTAATTGCAAGAGATGTTGTGTTTTAGAAGTTAAATATAAAATCAGGCCTCGTTCTCTTCCTTTTACTCTGAACATTGGTATCGATAATCTTTGTAAGAATGAATTTGATCATTATCGAGAAAAACAAGAACCCCACCCTCTTTTTGAAAAACACAATATAGATGCCGTTCCCTTTAAACATCCAGATATAGATGAATGGAGAAGTAATTTCAAAGGTATTAGATATATATCTGAAGAACATCAATATAATTTTGGCGGTGCGATCGATGATGTTTGGGAGAAACCTAACGGACAATTAATTATTTCGGATGTAAAAACGACTGCAAAAAATGAGTTTGATTGGGAAGATACATATAACAAATATGATTACGCAAAAGGTTATCAACGTCAGTTAGAAATGTATCAATGGTTATTTAAGATGAATGGTTATGATGTAGCGCCTGAGGCATATATCATCTATTACAACGGCAAAAAAAATGAACCTTTCTTTGATAAGAAGTTAGAATTTGATGAGTATGTAATTAAGCTCGATTGCTCTACTGATTGGGTAGAGGAAAAAGTCATTGCCACAGCAAATTTAATCCGCTCTGATGAATTTCCAAAACCATCAAGTACATGTGAAAACTGTAATTATTTGAAAAAAAGATGGGAGCTCTCACAAAAAATAAATAATGAAAGATAAGCTCTTCTTTTTATTATTGAGAATACTTAGAAAAATTCCACTTATAAGGAATATTGATTTTATTGATAGTTTTTTAATGGAAAGGGTTGGAGAGCTTGAAGATGATTCAGAGGTTCTCTGGATATCTGATCCTCATACAAATATTCACTTTTGGAAAGAAAATGGCAAATTTTATACCAGTAAAGAATTTCATCTTTCTAAAGGAGGTCTTGAAGAGGATTTTGAAGAGTGGTCAAAAAAAAGTAGATAGTATTTCTGAATAAGCTATTTCAAAATTCATACAGAAGTGTATATTTGAATGATGTCTAATGTCGTGAGTATTTTTGGTGAAACCGTAAACCCTAAAGCCAAAGATTTCGAAAAATTAATAAATGAAGAGATTAAAGAAAGCCTTGAACACTTTCGAGGCCTAATGAAAACTCTTATATTTGAAGATAAAAGATCATTAAGAAAAAAACCTCATTTAAATTCAAAAGCTGTTACAACCGACTTTATGGTTTTACATATGATTAATGTAGAATTAATTGAATCAATG
Organism: uncultured SAR86 cluster bacterium; assembly: GCA_902630885.1. Classification (GTDB taxonomy): domain Bacteria; phylum Pseudomonadota; class Gammaproteobacteria; order Magnimaribacterales; family D2472; genus SAR86A. The sequence continues at coordinate 32,897 of CACOWI010000009.1, forward strand.
TTTGAAGAATACCTATTAGATTATGGTAAAACGAAGTACATTAAGTCAAAAAAGGCATATTTTTATAGCAGAGTTATGCCCTTCTTTGATAAAAATCTTCAAGACTATGATCATTTAATAGACATGAATCTATGCACCAAAAAATTTAATGATTTTTGGCGACGTTAAAAAAAATTAGAACCAATTATCAGTAGAGTATTCTATTTCATATTCGTCGCATAATTCTCTTAGATCTTTGACAGTAAATCTTTCTTCAAAAGTAAAACCTTTCCAAAAAGAACAAAGAATAAATTTTGCGACATCCTTTTGATGAATCATCATAAAGTATTCATACTCATCAGTGCCCCAAAATTCTTTAACGCCCTCTCCAAGATCATGTTCACAGAAATGAAGGTTACCTTGGTCATCCCAATCACAATGAACGTTATGGTTAATTTTTCCATTAGGATTATTAATCTCACATTTAAATACTTGCATATCTTTCTCCATAAAAAACGCACCCAAAATTAGGTGAGTTGAAGTGAGTAATGGAATCTGAAATAAGGAATTTATTTCTTTCTTTACACTTATTTATGTGGGGATTTTATTGAAAATTTCAACCTTAAGATTACTTTAGCTCCATGATTTATCAATTTTAATTTTGGCATCCTCCATACCGAATGATCTATAAATTTCCATTAAAAGTTTTTTATGATCAATAAAATTACTTTCAGGCGCAACTACTCCTGTTGCTGATATTTCTTTATTAAGAAACATTTTTAGGCCTATTGAAAGAGGATTACCCGTTGCTTCACCCATAGTTAAATCTCTAGTTAATGTTCCATCAAGCGATACTCCAACAGTTTCCTCATTGCCATTCTTAAGCCCAACCGCTAAAGCATAAATCTCTGGTAGAGAGTTTTCTTGAATATGATTTTGAGAACTTCCTTTTCTTTCAAGCCATTCTAAAAATCTTGCGGCAAGATTTTTTGTCATTACTTTTAAATTAATTAGTTGTCTTATAATTCTCAAAACTAATATAGTGGATTTGTTTCCATGGGCGAGATTGACTGAGTTTGTAATATCTTTGTGATGATATGGAAATGTTATTGCCTCAGGATGGCCAAAAATATATGCATTATATGTTCCATGATTAGGGTATGAAATTTTTAATTTTTTTAAAGGGCTAACCATCTTAAAACTATTATCCTTAAATATCTTAACTTTTCCTGAAATTTGCTCGATGCCATGAATCATGGCAGCATTTGTCTCTTTTTGTGAAGATATGTCCTCTGGTTGGGCCTCCTCTAGATTCCAGCCAGTATAAATTGTATGAGCCTTATCAAGATTATCTATTGCAATTTTTCCTAATAAATTTGTAATCCCTGGACTAGCTCCAAGACCTAATATAGCTAAAAGATCCTTTTCTTTTGCTTTACTGTTGAGCTCTAGCATCTTCTCTGTTGGCTCCCAGTCATCACAAATATCCATATAATGACAGTTAGCATCAAGAGAAGTTTGGAGTATTTTATAGCCAAACTTAAAGAATGGTCCTACAGTGTTTAGTACAACATCATAATCAAATAAGATGCTTAATAATTTTTCAGTATCATTGATATCAACTCCGATTCCTTTTGTATGAGAGCCTAACTGAGAAGCAAGGATCTCAGCATCTTCTTTATTCAAATCTGCAATACCAAGATTATCAATTTCTTTAAATGATGAGATTGATTTCGCAACATACCTACCCATTCCACCGCAGGCACCTAAAATTATTACTTTCATTTTTATGTATCTTAAAGAAGGTTACAATAGATACATGATATCAAAACAACAAAAACCAACAAACTCCGGATTTCACTCAAAAACAAATGCTGATGAAATTACAAAAGGAATAGATATTAGTAATAAAATTGCTATTGTAACTGGTGGATATTCAGGAATTGGTCTTGAAACTACAAGAGCACTAGTTAATGCAGGAGCAAAAGTCATTATACCTGCTAAAAGAACAGAGATAGCTTGTAAAAATCTTCAAGGCATTGTTCCAAATGAAGATATAGTTGAAATGAATCTTGAAAATCTAAATTCTGTTAAAAAATTTACAGAAGATTTTAAAGAAAACTTTAAGAAATTAGATCTATTGATTAACAATGCTGGCATTATGGCCTGCCCAGAAACTAGGATAGGCAATAATTGGGAAAGTCAATTTGCTGTAAATCACATTGGTCATTTTTTACTAACAAAAGAATTAATGAGCTCAATGGCTGAAAATGATGGTGCTAGATTTGTTAGCCTTTCATCCTCAGCGCATTCTCTTACCGGAATACTTTGGGATGATATTCACTTTGAAACTAATTCATACGACAAGTGGATGGCATATGGTCAATCTAAAACAGCATCTTCACTAATTGCAATTGAATTTCATAAAAGAATGATAGATAAAGGTGTATCTGGTTACTCCGTTCATCCAGGGGGTATTCTTACACCTCTTCAACGTCATCTTCAAAAAGAAGAAATGGTGGCTTTAGGTTGGATGGATGAGGATGGAGCACCATCAGAAATGGCAAAGAATTTCTTTAAAACAACCAGTCAAGGTGCATCAACTACTCTTTGGTGTGCTACAAGCTCAAGTCTAAATGAAATTGGCGGAGTGTTTTGTGAAGACTGTGATGTTGCCAAAAGAAAAAATGAGGTAGATGAATCTCTTCAAAGATATTTTGGTGTAGCCGATTGGGCAATAGACACCGATGAGGCATCAAAATTATGGGATATCACTGAAAAGATGCTTGCATCGTGAGTCAAACAAATACACTTTTTAAAAATATCGAGCCATATTCAACAGGTTTTTTAGAGGTTGATGAGCACAAGATTTATTATGAAGAATGTGGAAATCCTGACGGAAAGCCAGCTGTTTTTCTTCATGGAGGTCCTGGTGGTGGAGGAAGCACAAAAGTAAGAGGATTTTTTAATCCCGACTTATTTAGAATCATAATATTCGATCAACGTGGCTGTGGCAGGAGTCAGCCTCATGCTTGTTTAAACAATAATACAACTTGGGATTTGGTCGAAGATATTGAAAAGCTTAAAGAACAATTAGAAATAAAAAAATGGCTTGTTTTTGGTGGTTCTTGGGGAAGTACACTTTCATTAGCATACGCTCAAACATATCCTAATTCAGTTTCAGAACTGGTTCTAAGGGGTATCTTTATGTTGAGAGATAAGGAATTAAAATGGTTTTATCAGGATGGAGCTAGCAGAATATTTCCAGAGGCCTGGGAAGGATTTTTGAAACCAATTAAAGAAGAAAATAGACATGATTTAATGGATGCATACTACAAAATTTTCATAGGAGATGATGATCAAAAGAAAATGGAAGCAGCAGTAGCATGGTCAAAGTGGGAGGGATCTGTAAGCACACTTAGTTATAAGCCTGACATGATCTCATCATATTCTGAATCTAAATTTGCTCTAGCCTTTGCGCTTATTGAAAATCATTATTTTGTTAATAGAGGTTTTCTTAAAAGTGAAAATCAGTTAATTGCATCAGAATCTATTGATAGAATTCGTCATATACCTGCGAAAATAATTCAAGGTAGATATGATATTGTTTGTCCTATGGAAACGGCATGGGAACTTTCAAAGAATTGGCCTGAAGCAGAGTTAATAGTAGCGCCCTCTTCAGGGCATAGTGCATTTGAAAAGGAAATAACTCATGAACTAATTAAGGCAACTGAGGAATTTGCCAAAAATGAATAAACTGAAAGATTATTTAAAACAATTCGAAGAATATCCTATTAATAACAATAATGAATAACATAAGTTTTATAGGCATGGCAGCTTGTGGTAAATCTACAGTTGGAAAAGCGGTTGCAGAAAGGCTTAATGATGATTTTGTTGATACTGATTTACTTATTGAGCGAAAACATGGTGCGTCTCTTGAAGAGATAAAAAATCAGCATGGTTATAAATTTGTAAGGGCCGAAGAAGAAAGAGTAATACTTGATCTTAATTCTTCAAATAAAATAATATCCACTGGAGGCAGCGCAGTCTATTCACCAAAGTCAATGATGCACTTAGGAACATTTTCAAAAATTATATATATTAATACTCCGCTTGAAATAATTATGAAAAGAATTGATGTTGGACAAAAAAGAGGTCTTGCGGTGCCTGAAGGGATGCCTATTCCAGATATTTACAATGAAAGAGAACCTTTATATCAAAAATATTCTGAGATTACTCTAGATGGGTCAATGACAATTCAAGAGCTTGTTGATGAAGTTTTAAAACATTTTCATGAGTAAAAAAATTTTAATTGTTGGTGCTTCTGGATTAGTAGGCAGTGAAATACTTAAAAATTTAAAATCAACTAATAATGATCTAATTTTATTAAGTAGAAGAAAACTTTTAGATGAAAATAATATTAGTCAAATAATTATTGATTTTGAAAATATTGATTCTCTGAGTGCTGACACTGAAATAGATGAGATATATATCGCAATTGGTTTTAGATTAAGCCTTTCTGAGCTTGTATTTATTAAAAGAGAAAATAGAAAAAATTTCATTGATGTCGATTTTCATTACATCAAAAAAGTTGCAGAATTTGCAAAGCGTTGTGGAGCTAGTTCAATTGGCATGATATCCGCAATTGGAGCAAATTCTAACTCTTTAAATACATACTTAAAAATTAAAGGTGATGTCGAGAACGAAATTAAGTTAATGGGATATAAAAAAATCATAATTGCTCATCCAAGTCATTTGTTAGGCGAGCGTCCCAATGAGGAAATTCCAACAAATATAAAAGTATTTGAAAAAATAACCAACTTTTTTGGTTTCCTCATGATTGGACCTCTTCAAAAATTTAAAAATATAGACGCAAAAAAAGTGGCTAAAGGAATTATTTCAAAAATGGGTTCAGTTGAAGACGGCATCCACTATATAGACTATAAATATTTCAAAAATTTTTAATCCTCTTATTTTTAGTTTTAATAATTTTTTTTATTCCATTGCATGCATTGAGAAGCCAAAATGCATTTGCAAAAACAAAATAATACAAACCTAAATATAGTTGAACAATTATTGCGAAAAAGCTGCCAGCAATAACTGCAGAAAGCCCTACCATTCTTTTTTTAGCTTTTTTTGACACAACAAGAGGTGCGGCTATCAAAGTACCAAAAAAAACACTTAATAATTGAATTAAATCTAGCATATCCATACTAATAAACATTCAGAATATGCTCATTAGTATGAATATTGGCGCACATTATGAATACTTAAAATCAAAAGTAAAGATTTTTTTGGAACTTTTATAAAAAGAATGTAACCTAATATACATAAATAAATTTGAGGTAATATTTATGAAAAATTTGGTTGTAATATTTAGTTTTTTCCTATGTTTTACAGTTGTCGCAGATGGTCATAAAGATAGTGAAAAAACTATGAAAGATAAGTTTATGAATAATCCAAACTATCTATTGGATTTTAAAACATGTAAAGAAGTAAAAGATGGAGTATCTGGATTACTATCATTGGGTGATTCTATATGGAAAGAGATAGAACTTGATCCGGAAAATGAAGAAAAATGGCTTGAAGTAAGTGTTATGGCAGATATAGCTGCAAATTATTCAACTATTTATGACGTGTGGTGTAAAGACATGATAAATCATAGAATGAAAATGAGAAAGATGTCTGAAAAAAAGAGAGGTAAAAAAGAGAAAGAGGATAATTAAAATTTTCCTCTTTGAAACCTCATTCTTATTGCATAAACCCTAATGAGAGCAACAACCGTTATTATAAGTTGAACAAACATTGATATTTTTATTGGATCTGCCCATTGCCAATTATCTATTGTTAGCCACAAAAGATAGGTTTGTAATGGAAAGTTTATAATAGCTCCCATTAAAACTATTATAACTGCTTCTCTTAGAGCAACTTTTTCTGTTTTATTCATATTATTTCCTATTTAATTTTTACAGCAGTTCCATATGCCAAAATTTCTGCTGCTCCTGCAGCAACTGTGGAGGTTTGAAAACGGAATCCTAAAATTGCATCTGCTCCTTTTGATTCAGCATCTTCTAGCATCCTAGCATATGCCTGATCCCTCGAAGTCTTTAAAAGCTTTGAATATCCAACTAATTCTCCACCTATAACATTTTTAAGAAATGCAAAGGCGTCAGCCCCAACATTCCTAGATCTTACAGTACTTCCTTGAACAAGACCTATATGTTCAAGAATTTCAACATTCGCTATATCGTAAGTTGTAACAACTTTAATATCTTCTCTCATGACATTTTCCTAATAATGGTTTAAGTTATAAATATAATGCAAGAGTTAGTAGAAGCAAAGTTTTCGATTGGAAATGTTGTAAAACATAAATTTTTAAATTTTCGAGGTGTTATCTTCGATTTAGATCCTTCTTTTAATAATACTGAAGAATGGTACAACTCAATACCAGAAAATTTCAGACCAAGAAAAGATCAGCCTTTTTATCATGTTTTTGCAGAAAACGAAGAAATATTTTATATAGCATATGTCTCAGAGCAGAATTTAGTAGATGACTTAGAGAGTGGGCCAGCAAACCATCCTGATATTAAAAAAATTTTTTCACACTTTGATGGAAATTCATACATCCCACATAATCTTGCTACAAATTAAATATTAATTCCAAAGTGAGCAACTTCGACACAAGTTATAAAAGCATTCATAGCATCAACTAATTCATCTTTGCTAACAAATGTTGGAGCCAGTCTAATAACGCTATCATTAGGGTCATAGTTTTTTGGAAAAGTTGAACCAGCAGGAGTTATTAATACTCCTAAATCCTTACATAACTCAACAACTTTAGATGCAACTGGTTTAGATGTTGAATAAGTTATGAAATATCCACCAGTGGGTCTTGAAAATGAACCACATTCTTTAGGAAGTTTTTCTAAATATTCATATGCTATTTCAAATTTTGGTCTTACTAATTCAGCATGTTTTTTCATATGGTGCTTGATATTGTCAACATTCTTAAAAAACTCAACATGTCTTTTTTGATTTAATTTATCTGGACAAATGATCATCGTCGTTCTAACTTTTTTTATTAAATCCAGCGAGTGACCTGAGGTAGCCATAAAAGAAATTCCGCCACCACCAAATGTAACTTTCGAGAAAGATGTTGTTACTACAGTTTGATCCTGCACCTTTGACTCTTCCACAACTTTCCATAAAGGTTTTTGTTCAGGAGTTGGTAAAAAATCATGAATCAAATATGCATGATCAAAAAGGAATAAAAATTTATCTGAATAATTAGATCCTAACTCAAACATCTTCTTTAAATTTTCATCTGAATATATTTCACCAGAAGGATTTGAGTGCTTTGGCACACACAGTATCCCGACGAAATCATCACCAGTTTTTAATACTTCTTCAAACACATTTAAATCTATCCCATCATCCAGAAGAGGTATTGGAACTGCTTCGATTCCAAAATCCTCAAGCATCATAAAATGCCGGTCAAAACCGGGTACCGGACATATGATTTTTGGATTTTCTAAATTTTTCCATGGAGTTGGTTCTGCAAAAAGGAAATTTGAAAGAACAGTTTGATATGTTAGGAGTAAGCTAGACTGTTCTCCAGCAAGAATATTTTCAATTGGGGCATTTAATAACTCTGAGCCAAGCTTTCTTGCTTCAATTATTCCAAAAGGTTCGCCATAGTTTCTAAGGTCAACACCATCTTCAGATGAAGTTGGAATTTTGATATCTATAAGGCCGTTAGATAGGTCTAGTTGATCTTTATCTGGCTTTCCTCGAGTAATATCAATAGATAATTGTTTTTCTTTTAAGGAATTAAATCTTTCTATAATTTCTTGGTGCATAATATATGTGTAATTTTATACTAACATCATGATTAATTACTTAATATTTATATCTTTAATTCTTATATTGGGAGTATTAGTCTATCTAATTTTTAGTATAAAAAATAAAGAATCTTCAGAAATTGGTGGTGCTCAAATACTACAGAACAAACTTAATGAAGTTTCAAATGATATTAATAAGATAGAGATTGATTTAGCTTCTGTAACTACTCCAATTAATGAATTAAATAGATTCTTAGGTGGCAATGTTACAACAGGAAGACTAGGTGAATGGAGTCTAGAGTCAATTGTTCAAGACATAATGCCAAGTGATAGTTATAAGTTTCAAGCTCAAGTAAATTCTGAAACTTCTGATAGAGTAGATTGCGCAATAACAAGTGCAGAAGGATTTATTATTCCAATCGATTCAAAGTTCTATGCTGGTCAATACCAAAATTATCAATCAGCTGGAAATGATGCAGATAGAAAGAAAGTTTTGAGAGATCTTAGAACAGCCATTTTAAGAGATGCCGAAGATATTTCTAGTAAATATATATTACAAAATACAACATCTAACTATGCTGTACTATATGTTGCATCAGAAAAACTAGTCGATCTTATTGATACGATTGATGGTTTAAGACAAGAGTGTCTCACAGAAAAAAAAATACTTATTCTAGGGCCCAATACCCTTGCAGCTTTCCTTGATACTATTAGAGTTGGGCATCATTATTTAAAATTAAACGAAACAGCTGCAAAAGTTGCTAAAGTTGTAACTGATATCCAAAAAGAATTTTCTAATTTAGATTTAAGTACCGAATCTGTAATAAAAAGATTAGATGGAGCTTTGAAGGATGTACAAAAACTCCAAACAAGAGTGAATGTTTTAGGAAACAAGCTTGAAAAAGGTGCTGAAAGTTTAGACGAAGATCAATAATGCAAAATCTAAAATTATGGAAATACATTTCATTGCCATGGATAATCTTTACATTTATTTTCTTTATAGTTTTTTTTATTCTTGCTTTTACAAAGGATATTGATATTGAATTCTTATCGAGTACCTATTTATTAGGGCTATTTCGCAATACAATTTTATTATCTTTTGGGTCTGCATTTATATCTATGCTTTTGGCAGTTCCTTTAGCAATATTGGTAACTTTTTATAAATTTCCTGGCTGCAATTTTTTTAGTTGGGCTTTAAGTCTTTCAATAGCTTTCCCTGCATATGTTTATGCGTTTATTTTTGTTGGAATCTTCGAATACTCAAGCCCTGTATCAGAATTTTTTCGAAATATAGGAATTATCTTGCCATCAATCAAAAATATATTTGGTGCTTCGTTGATAATGTCAATGGCTTTATTTCCATATATTTTTCTAATAACCAAGGTTCAATTGTCTTCCGTTGGCATAAAAATATTTAGAGCAGCAAAATCTCTTGGCGATTCAAATTTAAGTGCTATCAGAAAAGTAATACTCCCATCACTTATACCAGCAATTATTGGAGGAATGACTTTAGTGATCTTTGAAATAATTGCAGACTTTGGAGGAGTATCAACTTTAAGAATAGAAACATTTACAGTGGGTATTTATGATGCATGGTTTGGATACCAAAGCTATTACTCTGGAGCTAGATTAGCTGGGTATCTTTTGATATTCGTCTTTTTTATAATGCTACTTTCCAAATATTTTGTGGAGGGCAATAAGATGGTTGCCCCAAAAACCGCAGAATTAGTTAATAAAGTAGAATTAGCTAAATCTAAACAAATAATATTTACATTGTTAAGCTCATTAATATTTTTAATAGTCTTCTGTTTACCATTATTTCAACTTATCTATTGGCAATTATCTGATTTGAGTATAAATCTTATCGATAACTTATATTTATTAATAAATTCTTTGATATTGGGTGTTTCTGTTGGAGTTTCCACGATCTTTTTTGCAATCGCCCTTTCGCTTTCTTATAGACAGTCAAAAAGATTGAAATCATTAATATCAATTTCAACATCAGGATATGCTATTCCAGGATCCGTCATATCTGCAGGACTTTTAATAGGATTTGATGCAATTTTTAGTACTTCAATAACTTTTTATGGAATATTTGGTCTAATTATTTGTTTAAGTCTAAGGTTCATGACTCCTGCTTATAATTATTCTGCTTCTTCTTTAACTAATATCTCTAACTCAGCTGAAAACGCACTTTCACTTATTCCTAGTAATTCTATAAAAGCATTTCGTTCATTTTATTATCCTCAAATGAAGTCGGCGTTATTTTTAGGATTCATGATTGTGTTTATTGAGTCTGTAAAGGAACAACCAGCAACACTTCTTCTTAGGCCTGTTGGATTCGATACTCTTTCAACAAAAATTTATAATTTCACAAGCGAAGGTCAATGGGAGATGGCAGCAAGTCCAAGTATTTTGTTAATATTTTTAAGTCTTCTATTTGTATATTTGATTAATAAGAATATTGATCTAATTACTAAATAAATATATGCAAGAAAATGAATATAGATTAAACGTTGGTGTAATTATTGCAAATAGGCAAGGTAAATTATTACTCTGTAAAAGAAAAGGTATGAATAGCTGGCAATTTCCGCAAGGAGGAATTGATTTTGGAGAAAATTCTCTTAAAGCTGCTAAAAGGGAGTTATTTGAAGAAGTTGGAATAAAATCAAAATCAGTAAAATTAATAGATTCGATTGATGATTGGCTAAAATATGATATTCCAGAAAAAAGCAGAAGAAAAAAAATATTCAAAACTAACTTTAAGGGACAAAAACAGAAATGGTTTTTATTTAAGTTAAAAGAGGATGTGGAGATATCTTTTGATAACGATCCTGATAATGAGTTTGATAGTTTTAAATGGGTATCCTACTGGTACCCTCTTAATGTGATCATTTCATTCAAAGAAAAAGTCTATAGAGAAGCATTAAATAAATTAAAATATTCATTCTGCAGAGAATTTAATAATGTTTGATGAAATTTTTATATTTGGAGCGCTAGGAATTCTTTCAGGATTATTGGCTGGTATGTTCGGTATTGGAGGCGGGCTTATTATAGTTCCAGTTCTTATAGGAACATTCATTAATCTTGGCTTTAATGAGGAAATTATCGTTCAGCTCGCAATTGGCACATCAATATCATGTATTATCTTCACAAGCCTTTCGTCAGCAAATGCTCATAGGAAAAAAAATTCAATTGATTTTGATAGCTTGAAACCGGTTGCTACTGGGATAATATTTGGTGCATTTTTGGGAGCATTATTTGCAGTCCAAGTCGATGGAATAATATTAAAAATTACAATCGCAACATTCATATTAGTAGTTGGCCTCGATATTCTTTTAAATAAGGACCTCTTGCAAAATATGTTTCGCCTAAAACCTAAATCAGTTGTTGTTGGTTCTGGAATTGGTTTCTTATCCTCTATTTTAGGTATTGGAGGAGGAACTTTTTCAGTTCCCTATTTCAAAGGATCTGGACTAAATCTTACATCTGCAATTGGCACATCAGCTGCGTGTGGAGTACCAATAGCTATTTTTGGGACGCTAGGATATATTTTTGCAGGCATAAATCAGAATATGCTGCCTAACTTAAGTTTTGGATATATTTATTTACCTGCTCTTTTGGGGGTCTCAATTACAAGTGTTTTTTCTGCAAAATATGGTGCTGATATCGCCCATTATTTGTCACAAAAAACTTTAAGAAGACTTATGGCGGGTTGGTTTTTTATAATATCAATATATATGTTCATCGTATGATAATTGAGCTATCAAATTTCTTTAACAATCCAACACTAGTTGAGCTAGGGCCATTAAAAATTCAGTACTATGCAGTGACATGGTTGTTATCTGCATTGTTAATTTATATTTTTTTAAAAAATAGTAGAGCCATGACTGAGATAGGTCTTAATAAAGACGAAATAAACGATATGGTTTTTTTATATGGACTATTCTTTGGAGCAATATGTGGTGGAAGAATAGGATACATGTTCATATATGGTTCTGAACAATTAATAAATAATCCCCTATCTTTATTTTATGTTTGGCAAGGCGGACTGAGTTTTCATGGCGGCTTGATTGGAGTAATTATTGGCCTCATTGTCTTTTGTCGTAAAAAAAATATAGAGTTTTTAAAATTATTAGATGGTGTTGCATTAGCAATGCCTATCGGTCTTGGCATAGTAAGAATTGGTAATTTTCTAAATGGTGAGTTATATGGCAAGGCTACAAAAGGAGATTGGGGCTTTATATTTCCTACTGATCCATTTGGAGTTTTGAGACATCCATCTCAAATTTATGAAAGTTTTGGTGAGGGATTGTTATTATTCTTAATTTTATTTGTTATTAGTAAACAGACGAATATAAAAGGTATAGTTTCTTCATCATTTCTTATTTTTTATGGGCTAATAAGATTTATAATTGAATTCTTTAGACAACCTGATGCTCACATAGGTTACATAGCTTTTGAGTCATTAAGTATGGGTCAGATTTTATGTATACCAATGATAATAATTGGACTTTTTATGTTGATTTACTCAAGGAACAATACATGAAAGCATACTTAGACCTTCTTCAATATATTCTAGAAAACGGAGAAGAAAAAAGTGATAGAACTAATACTGGAACAATATCATCTTTTGGGCATCAGTTTGAGTTTGATTTAGAGAAAGGATTCCCGGCAGTCACTACAAAATCTCTTGCATGGAAAGGTGTTGTGTCTGAACTTTTATGGTTTCTTGAGGGTTCTGATGATGAAAGAAGACTTGCTGAAATAAGATTCAACAAAGATAGGTCTGAATTAACTGATTTAGAAAAATACTCAACAATATGGACTGATAATGCAGATACCCAAGGCAAAAATTTAGGATATGAAAATTCAGATATAAAAAAGATACTCGGTCCAGTTTATGGTGTTCAATGGAGAAATTGGTGTGGAATTGATCAAATCAAAGATTTACTAGAAGGATTGAAAGAAAATCCAAACAGTAGAAGACACGTTCTTTCTGCATGGAATGTTGGTGAATTAGAAAAGATGGCTCTACCGCCATGTCATGTTATGTCACAATTTTATATTCATAATAATTCTATAAGCTGTCATATGTATCAAAGAAGTGCCGATATGTTTCTTGGCGTTCCTTTCAATATAGCAAGTTATGCTTTGCTTTTGTGTATTTTTGGAAAGATCCTAAATCTTAAACCAAAAAGATTTATACATTCTTTTGGTGATGCTCATATATATAAAAACTCAATTGAGCAAGTAAAAGAACAAATATCTAGAGAGCCAAGACCGCTTCCAAATCTAAAAATGCCCAAAATTAATTCTCTAGAAGAAATTAATAAATATAGCGTAGATGATTTTAATTTAGTTGGCTATGATCCTCACCCTCCTATAAAGGCAAAGATGGCAATATGAAAATAATTATTTCACATGTGGTTGCTCTTTCAAATAACAATGTTATTGGTAAAGATAACAAGCTTCCCTGGAATCTTAGAACTGATCTCAAGCATTTTAAGGAATACACAACAAATAAAATCATATTAATGGGCAGAAAAACTTTCGAATCTATAGGAAAGCCGCTTCCAAATAGGCTAAATTTTATTGTTTCGACAAAAATTACTGATATTAAAGGTGCAAGAGTATTCAAAAGTACTCAGAATGGCATAAATGCTGCAATGAGTATATGTAATGAAGATAAACAATATAATGAAATTGTAATAATTGGTGGTGGCTACCTCTTCAGAGAAACACTTCAAATAACTAATAAACTGGTTTTAACAAAAGTCGACTGTGAAATAGAGGGTGATGTTTTTTATCCTGATGTTGATTTAATAGAATGGCGAGAAAAAAGCACAAAAAGTTTTGTTAAAGATTCAAACAATGATTATGATTTTGTAGTAAAAGAATACGAAAGATTCTAGGAAGACGAGGATGAGTTCATCTGAATGAAATCCCTTCGCAATGCTAGATTAGCAACTCTTATTTCTTCATTCTCAGTATACTTAATCCAGTTATTTGCTTGAGTTTTAATTTTTTTGTCTTTATCTCTAGCAGCTATTCTAAAATTTTTCTTCGCTTCCTCAAATTCCTGTAATTCAAAGTATGCCTGTCCTAGGGTTAAATAGACCTGAGATAATTTTGTAATCTTTCCTTTATCAAGTCCTTTTTTTATTGCAGTAACCGCTTCGTTAACTTTATCTTCAGACAAATATAGATTGCCTAAAAGAACATATGATTTTCCGTCTTTAGACATAGCAGCTGCTTTTTCTAAAACAGGAATGGCTTTATCAATTTCTTGTGCCATTCTCCATGCATCAGCAAGAACTTTTAGATTTTTTTCGGTGCTCTTTACGACTGGCACAATCTTTTCTTCTTTTGTTTCCTCATCAGTAATTGTGATCATTTTCTTTTGACCAGAAACAAGAACTTCAGCTGCCCAATATGGATTTTTATTCAATAGAAGAAGTTGAGCTAATGCAAGATATTCTCCTTCTTTGTTTAGGAAATCTTTTTGATATGCTGTTTTAAGTGTAATCATATAATCTCTTTCCCTGCCAAGAGTTCCGTATGCTCCACCTAATTGAATAAAATATAATTTTTTAGGATATAAGTTAACTAGAATTTCATAGATCGGTATTTGCTTGAGAAGTGATTCTCTCTCACCTATTTCATCTTTCAGCTCATTATAGCAAGCTGCAAGGAGAGAGTACCAACTTTCTCTTGGTTTATAACCCTCTTCCTCTGCCATATCAATTGCAGTTTCAAGGGAATTCATTGATTTTCTGTATTCTTTTGTTGCGTAATATGCTTGGCCTAGAACTGAATAAGATTGTGCTGTGACTTTTTCTACTTCATCCATCCATTGAAGAATTAATTGGATACCTTTTTTATAGTTTTCTTGTGCTAAATTTAATTGAGCCAATGCAAACATTGCTCCATTTCTTAGACCAATAGTTACTTCAGGTTCATTCATTAATTTTGTATATGCATCCATTGCTTCAAGGTATTTTTCATCGTTCATATAGACATATGCCCATGCATTCCACATAACAGATCTATCATAACTTTTTAAACTATCTTTATTATTTCTTAGATCAGTAAGCACCTCTAAAACCGTCTGCATATCAGGAGCAGGTTCTCCTTTGTCATCAACCTCTTCAAGTGCTTCGTAAACTTTTGCCATTTTCTTTGCAGTTGAGGTTTGAAGAGCGCGAGCTTTTTTATATTTAATTTGTTTCTTTGTCTCTGGCTGAGATTGCGCTTCAATATAATTTGATGAAAATGCGAACATCATTGCTAGAGTTGAAAATAAATAAATTGTTAACTTTCTATTCATGTTTTATATTTTATTCTTCATCTAGTATATAAGTAAATCTATGTAGCACTCCGCTTACAGGAACTGCTCTACCATCAACAATTTTTGGTTTATATTTCAGCTTCAAAGCAGCTCTCGCAGATGCACTGTTGAACATCGTGCAGGGTCTAAATACTGCAGCAGGATCACTTGGATTTGTATTTGAACAATAACCTTCGATAGTATTTGCATCTTCAACACTTCCGGTTTCTGTAATTGTAAATTCAACAAGAGCATAACCCATTGTCCCTCTTTCTTGAGCCCTTCTAGGATATATCGGTATAACTTTAAAAAGCGGAATGTATTCACCATCTCTAAAAAAAGAGCCTCCAGTTTTAAAGTTAGCTTTTGGTTTTGCAACTGAAACATCTAATCCTGTTAAAGGTTGTAAATCTAATTCAGGTTGAGCAATATCTTCTGGTTGCTCTTCAGGCTTTTCGGGCTTATCTACTTCAGTTAAAAAAGTGTCTATTTGCCTTTCAGGCATTACGACGTCAGCAAGTTTTACAGAAGTGTCTTCTTTGAGACCGCTGTCACCTAAAGCTATTAAAATAACCATTATAAAAAATAAAGCTAGAGTAATTAAAGAAGAGAATCCTATGCCAGCAGCATATTTGTTAGCATTAAATGCTTTAATATAAATATCATGAATCGGTTTTGTAACAGAATTTATAGCTGCAAAAACTTGGTTCATAACTTATTTTGGTTCTGATGCAAGAGAAATCGCATTAACTCCAGCTTCTCTAGCTCCATCCATAACTTTGATTATTGTATCTGCTACTGCTTTTTCATCAGCCTGAATTACAACTGAGCCTTTAGGATTATCAGCAAGCAACTTAACAACATTTGCTTTTACCTGTCTTACATCAATTCTTCGTCCATCCATCCAAACCTCTCCGGTAGGACCTACTGCAATTAAGATTGCTGCATTTTCTTGTGTTTCTGCAGTATCAGAATCAGGCCTATTGATTTCAAGTCCCGGTTCTTTAATAAAATTTGCAGTAACTATAAAAAATATAAGCATGATGAAAACAACATCAAGCATTGGAGTTAAATTAATTTCACTTTCTTCTTCTTTAACAGCGCTGCTGATTGCGTTTCTTCTCATTTATAAATCTCCTATAATTCTCGTTTAATTAAGTCTCTTAAATCGTTTGTATGTCTATCAGATGCACTATTTAAATATATCGTTGCAAATACTCCCGAAAGGGCTACAACCATACCCGCCATAGTAGGCAAGGTTGCTTTTGATACACCACCAGCCATTGATCGAGCATCACCACCACCATTAAAAGCCATGACCTGAAAAACCTCAATCATGCCAGTGACAGTTCCTAAGAGCCCAAATAGTGGAGCTAAAACAACACACGTCTGTATTATTGACAAGTTTTTGTTAATTTCTACTTTAGCCTGAGAGAGCATCTTTTCTCTAATCTGAAGTGCATGCCATGAGGTTTTATCATTTCTATTGTTCCACTTTGAAGATACATCCTGTATATAAAATTCGTGGCCGTGAGAGAAGTACCATATTCTCTCAAAAATCATTGCCCACATGAAGAATACTAAAATTGCTATCAACCATAAAACGCTACCACCTGCCTCCATAAAATCTCTTATGGATGAAAATGCTTCAGTGATGGCAAAAAACATAATCTTTTACTAACTTCCTTCAGCTCTTTCAGCAAGAATACCTGTACTTTGCTCTTCAAGCACACTAATAATTCCTTTAGCTGATGAAGCTGTAAACGAATGCAACAAAGTTGTTGGTATTGCAACCAATAAACCTAATACTGTAGTTACAAGTGCCTGTGATATACCGCCGGCCATTAATTTAGGATCACCAGTTCCATATAAGGTAATCATTTGGAATGTTACAATCATACCTGTAACAGTTCCTAACAGACCTGCAAGAGGCGCCACTACAGAAATTATTCTGACAGCACTAATACCTCTTTCGATAGAAGGTCTCTCAGCCATAATTGCTTCAGCAAGTTTAAGCTCTAATGTATCAATATCCTTACTAAAGTTTTCTTCGCCAACTTTAAGAACTCTACCAAGCGGATTTCTGACATCAAGAGTCTTAGATCCAGCTTGAGCTTTAACTGCCTTTCCAAGAATATAAAGACTATATAACTTCCAAAATGCAAGTCCAATTCCTATTAAACCAACAAAAATAATTGCATAACCAACCTCTCTCCCTTGCGCAGCTCTCTCCGCTAATGATGGAGTTTGAATTAGGTTAGCTAATAAACTACCACCAGTTGGTCCAGTTGGATCAACACCAAACCTAACTTGTTCACCAACATCAGCATTTCCAACACTCTTAGCTGTTTTTGTAAATCTTCCGGCAGGTTGTCTTGGTAAAAATGCGTATTGTCCTGTTGCAGGAACATATTCTAAATATTTTCCATCACATACAGCATTGAATAATCCAACCCTTGTAACATTGCATGTAGAAGATTCACCATCTACATCAATGACAGTTGTATCAAAAGAAACCACTTGTCCGCTTGCAACCATTTCTCTTTGTAACTCATACCATAGCCCTTCAATTTCTGTGATAGTAGGTAGTTCTGTTGTCTCTGACATTTTTGAAGTCAAATCATTTAAAAAATCGACTCTTTCAACACCATATTGCGGACTGGTTAATGATCCTGAAAACTGAACAGCTGCTTCACCTGCTGAACTTTGAAGATGACCAAATAACTCAACTAAAGATCCAAGCTCTTTTTGATAGGCTTCCTCTTTAACTCTAAGAATTTCTTCATTTTTCTTATATTCAGCTTCTAATTGATCTGCAATTCTTTCTTGCCTAGCTAATTCTCTTTTTTCAGTAGCTAAGATTTCAGCCTGTTTATTTTTGTTTGCCATAAACTCAGCTTCTCGAACTGCATTTTCAGACTGTTCTCTAGTTTTACCTTCTTTTACAAGTAACAACAGAGCCTCAACAGTTGAAATTTCTACTTCCTCGCCTTCAGAATCTTGCGCAAAAACAAAAGTATTAATTGTTAAAGAAAGAACAAATAAAATTGATAAATACTTTTTCATTATACTTCTCCTTTGACAACCGGCATCATCATCATGTCTGTCGGAGCTAATTTCTTAGCAATTCTGATTGCATCCCTGATAGGCTTCCTATAACTACCGGATAACTCTTCCCAGGTTCCAGTTTCATTATCCCATCTTCCACTAGTCCTTTCGTCTTTCGTTTGATAAAACATCCCTATTCTTCCAATCACGAGAATATTTACAACAGTCCCATCTGCTAACTTGTCCTCATAGGTATCAATTTTACGCCCGTACTCTGCCTCAATATTGTATGCTTCAAGAACTTGTCTTACTTGTTCAGATGCTGTTACTTTTGGTTTTGCCAGAGATGATCTGACCAAATCAACCCTTGCTCTTCTTTCTTCAGCTCTAAAGGGAGTGTCTAAGTTGATAAAGGTTTCAAGAGTATCGAGCATTTTTTGAGCCAAAGGAGGTATTTGTCTTTGCATCACAACAACTTGAACTAACTGTTCATCAAGCTTATCCATTAAATCAAGTTGAGCTTGAATTTGAATTCTTTTTTGAGCGTTGTATAGCTTTAAACCTTCAACTTGTTTATTGACAACTTTATATTCATTCACGAGTTTGTCAGTTTGTCTTTCTGTTTTATCGATCTTATCCTGTGAGTTGGCAGAAAGGGTTTGGTTTTCTCTACCAACTTCTAAAATACTTTCCATATTTACTTCAACATTAGCTTCATTTGCTGAAACCAATACACTTAAGCAAAAAAATACTGGTAAAGATATATTCTTTATATATTTAAACATTGTTTGTACTCCCTAAGGTCTGAACATGTTAACAGTCCTAAACCAATAAATAAAATATTTATTAACACCTTATTTAGTATCTAATTCTATCAAAAAGTAAAACATTTCGAGTAATTTTGTAAATTTTTCTATTTTTGCTTGAAATTTGTAAAAAATTATAATTTAGGAAATAACATTGGGGTATTCTTCTTATAAGACTTATAGCCCTCATCATCAGCCCATTTTTTGTCCTCATATCAATCCATTTCGCTAAATTTTGGAAATTTAGTTTTAGTTTTATTTATTTCAATTTGGACAATTAGACTGGGCATGTTTTTATTCATGAGAATACATAAAGCTGGAGAGGATAAAAGATTTAGAACAATCAAAACATCTGCTTCTCAGTTTTTTATGACATTCACTATATCAGGGTTATGGGTAACACTTTGCTCAATGTGTGCACTCGTAGCCATATCTAGCTCTGAAGGTATAGTTATGAATGCTTTGACTTATACT
>CACOWI010000010.1 GCA_902630885.1 uncultured SAR86 cluster bacterium
TGAACTAATGTTTTTCTGTCCTCTTCTAACGAAGATTCTACAAGAGTTGATGTATCAAAAATTTTATTTTTTGAAACATATTCTCTTACTTTTTCACCAAATGATAAAAAGTTTGAATCTTTTGCTGCGAAATCTGTTTCAGAATTCAACTCTACCAAAGTCGCATAGTCCTCATTCAAAGATGCAACAAGAATTCCATCTGCCGCAACTCTTGAAGATTTTTTTTCAGCTTTGAGCGCGCTATTAGACCTTAAAAGATCGAGTGCTTTCTCTATATCACCCTCACATTCAACAAGTGCTTTTTTGCAGTCCATCATTGCTACACCAGTCATATCTCTTAACTCTTTTACTTGTGATGCTTTTATTTCCACAGTTATTTATCCTCTTCATCGGACACTTCAGTTGAGGTGTCATCTGAAACTTCCATATCAACCTCTTTCGATTCCTGACTATCTTCAATTTCTTTTTCAGATGCGTCATCAACTTTGGGAGCATCTTCAACTAATTTAGTATTATCATCGGTTGACTCTTGTGAATCATCTTTTTTAACTTTTTGTATCACAGGTGTATCAGATTTTGGAGCAAATCCTTTTGAAGACTCAATTCCTCTTGCGCAAGCATCAGCAATAACTTTTGTAATTAACTTAATTGATCTAATAGCATCGTCATTTGCAGGAATAATGGTATCAATATCGTCAGGATCAGAATTTGTATCGACTATTCCAATGACTGGAATACCCATTTTCTTAGCCTCAAGTACTGCAATCTTTTCATACTTTACATCAACAACAAAAATAGCATCAGGCAAGCCTTTCATATCTTTTATTCCACCGACACTTGCTTTTAATTTAGTATATTCTTTTTGTATCTCTACAGCCTCTTTTTTAATTAATTTTTCAATTCTTCCTGAAGAAATCATTTCTTCAATATCTATAAGTCTTCTGATAGAACCTCTTATTGTCTTCCAATTAGTAAGCGTTCCACCCAGCCATCTTTTATCGACATAAGGCAATCCGATTTGAGATGCCTCTTCCTTGATCGTCTTACTTGCAGATCTTTTTGTACCAACAAATAGAATTTTGTTTCCCTTAGAACATATATCCTCTACTTTTGATGCAGCAGCACTTAAATGTTCTTGAGTAATCTCAAGGTTGATAATGCTAATTTGTTTTCTGGTATCAAAAATAAACTCATCCATTTTAGGATTCCAGAATCTTTGTTGATGACCGAAATGAACGCCTGCCTGAAGCAGGTCTTTGATTGATACTATACTCAATTTATATCTCCTTTGGGGTTATTCTCCGATTCTAGGTAAAGCAAACTTAATAAGCACCCCACTTTACACAACAAGAATCTTCGTGTTTAAAGTTCGTGTATTCTATAGAAAAATTCTTTATTTTTAAAGTTTTGGTTCAATTAATAATTTTTTCAAAACTATATAAGTCTGGTTGAAGCTTTATAATCCTTTTTGCACAATAAATTGCTCCATTTCCAAATATGTCTCTAGAAATAGCATTGTGTTTAAAAATATAAAAAGCATCATCCTCTCTAAAAGTAATTTTATGGATTCCACTAACATCATCTTTTCTGTAAGAAACTGTTTTAGCTAAATTAATATAATTATTTTTATCCTCATCTTTAATAAGATTTTCGATTTCAATTGCAGTTCCAGATGGTTCATCCAACTTATTTAAGTGATGTGTTTCTTCAATTAAACAACTTAACTTTTTTTTATTTCCTTTTATGAATTTTTTTAAAGAGTCTTTTAACTGATGAATGCCAATACTCATGTTTGCCGCTAGAACAATAGGTAGTATTTTTGACGCTTTATTAATTTCATCTAACATCTCTTTTTCGATACCGGTAGTGCCGATGACCAAAGGAACGTTATGTTTTAAACAATTTTTAAGAATTTCCTCAGTAGATGATGGATGAGAAAAATCAATTACAACATCAGCCGAGCTGAGGTCATCTATGATCTCAAGTTCCTTTTTATCTTGAATTAAATTAATTAAAGTTGTGCCCATCCTTCCAGATATTCCATTTATATACAATTCAATCATTTTTGATTTTAGAAATTGCTTTTAAGAAAGTATCTGTTCCTGGATAATTTTTAGATTGATCCAAAGAAGCACTCAACTGATTTAAAAGTTTGATTTGCTCTTTATTTAAATTTGAAGGTGTCTCAACAACAACTCTACATAATATGTCGCCTCTCCTTCTGTCTCTTACTACAGAGGCACCCTTTCCCTTTATTCTGAATACTTTTCCAGTTTGAGTATTTGCAGGAATTTTTAATGAGATTGATTTCTCTAATGTTGGTATCTTAATAGAGCCTCCAGTTACTGAAATTTCAAAAGGTATAGGAGCCTCGAGGTATAAATGTCTTCCATCTCTCTCAAAAATTGGATCATTGTTTACTCTAATAGCAACGTATAAATCTCCTGACTGACCACCCTTCATCCATTCACCTTCGCCGGACAGTCTTACTTTATCTCCATTATCAACTCCAGCTGGAATATTTACTGAGAGAGTTTTATTATCTTTAGTTGCTCCTGCGCCTCTGCATGTCTTGCAAAGATTCTTTATTACTTGTCCATTACCAGAACAAAAGTTACAAGTTTGTTGAACTGAAAAAAACCCTTGTTGCATTCTGATCTGCCCAGATCCTCCACAATTTGAACAAGTAACTGGACTAGATCCTTTCTCAGCTCCTGAGCCAGAGCAATCTGAACACTCAGTTTGTGATGGAATTTTTATTTTTTTTTGGATCCCTAATACAGCTTCTTTTAAATTTAAATCAAGATTATATTGAAGATCTGAACCTCTTCTCTTTCTTCTAGATTGAGATCTGGTTCCGAAAACATCTCCAAAAATATCACCAAAAATATCATTAATATTTATATCATTGAAATTAGGTCCACCACCTCCCATACCTTCAACACCAGAGTGACCAAATTGATCATACGCAGATTTTTTTTGTGGATCTGAAAGGACATCATAAGCCTCAGCAGCTTCTTTGAACTTTTCTGCTGCTTCAGGATTATCTGGATTTCTATCTGGGTGATATTTCATAGCCTTCTTTTTGAAGGCTTTTTTCAGTTCATTTGATGAAGCATCACGAGAGACTTCAAGAGTTTCGTAGTAGTCTCTCTTAGACATAATAAATCGTTACTTTTCTTCTTCTTTAACTTCCTCAAATTCAGCATCAACAGTGTTTTCAGATGATTCATCTTCGCTAGCATCAGTCTGAGATTGTCCTTCTGGGCTTTCCTGTTTGTAAAGTTTTTGAGTAAGCGGCGTTAAAACATCATTAAGGTTTTTTGTTGCTGATTCAATAGCATCTATCTCCTCAGATGTGATAGCTTCTTCTAGTCCTTTAAGGGCTTCTTCAACTTGGCTCTTTTCTTCATCTTCAAGTTTGTCTTCAGATTCTTCGATTGTTTTTCTAGTTGCATGAACTAACATATCAGCATTGTTTTTTGTTTTTACGAGTTCTTCAAATTTCTTATCATCTTCTGCATTTGCTTCAGCATCTTTTACCATTTTTTCAATATCTTCATCAGATAAGCCACTAGATGCTTTGATAACAATTGATTGTTCTTTACCAGTATTCTTGTCTTTTGCTGATACATTTAATATTCCATTAGCATCAAGATCGAATGATACTTCTATTTGCGGGACACCTCTTGCAGCAGCAGGTATATCAGTTAGATTAAACTGGCCTAAAGATTTATTTTGAGCAGCTTGAGTTCTTTCTCCTTGAATAACATGCACTGTGACAGCTGTTTGATTATCTTCAGCTGTTGAAAATACCTGAGATTTTTGGGTTGGTATTGTTGTATTCTTTTCAATTAATGGAGTAGCTACGCCGCCCAATGTTTCAATGCCAAGAGTTAATGGCGTAACATCTAAAAGTAATACATCAGTGGTATCACCAGACAAAACAGATCCTTGAATTGCAGCGCCAACAGCTACCGCCTCGTCAGGATTTAAATCTTTTCTTGGATCCTTTGCAAAAAAGTCAGCAACTTTCTTCTGAACAAGAGGCATTCTTGTTTGACCGCCAACAAGCAAGATTTCGTTGATGTCACCTTTCGCTATTTTTGCATCCTTAAGTGCAAGCTTGAGAGGTTCTAAGCTTTTATCAACTAAATCCTCTACAAGTGATTCTAACTTAGCTCTAGTAATTTTATGAACAAAATGCTTTGGACCAGAACTGTCAGCAGTTATATATGGCAAATTAACCTCAGTTTGTTCAGATGATGACAATTCTATTTTAGCTTTTTCAGCTGCCTCTTTTAATCTTTGTAGAGCGAGAGGATCACTTTTTAAATCAAAACCAGATTCCTCTTTAAACTTATCAACAAAATAATCAATTAATCTTAAATCAAAATCTTCACCACCCAGAAAAGTATCACCATTAGTTGATAAAACTTCAAACTGATGTTCGCCATCTACATCAGAAATTTCAATAATAGAAATATCAAAGGTACCTCCACCTAGGTCATATACAGCAACGGTCGAATCTCCTTTTCCTTTATCAAGGCCATATGCAAGTGCTGCAGCCGTTGGTTCATTGATGATTCTCTTTACATCTAAGCCAGCGATTTTACCTGCATCTTTTGTTGCTTGTCTTTGTGAATCGTTAAAGTAAGCAGGAACAGTTATTACGGCTTCTTTTACTTCATGGCCAAGATAATCTTCTGCAGTTTTTTTCATCTTTTTGAGAACTTCTGCTGCTACCTGAGGTGGAGCCAGTTGTTTCTTTGAAGCCTCAACCCATGCATCTCCGTTATCTGCTTTAACAATTTTGTAAGGAACCATGTCTGCATCTTTACTTACAACTTCATCATCAAATGTTCTACCTATGAGTCTTTTGATTGCGTACAAAGTATTTTCGGGATTAGTTACGGCTTGTCTTTTAGCAGGAAGTCCAACTAGAACTTCATCATTATCGGTGTATGCAATGACTGACGGCGTTGTTCTTGCGCCTTCAGCATTTTCAATAACCTTTTGTTGTTGGCCTTCAACTACAGCAACACAACTGTTTGTTGTTCCCAAATCAATTCCTATAATCTTTGACATATTTTTTCCTCTAATTTTTAATCACAGTTACTCTAGCAGGTCTCAATACTCTTGAATGTAATTCCCATCCTCTCTGAAAGATATTACCAATAAAGCCATCTTTCTTGTTTTTATCTTTCTCCATTGAAACAGCTTCATGTTTTTCTGGATTAAATTCCTCATTATCCGGATAGATAGGTACCATTCCGAATTTATCAAGAGTAGATTCAAAAGATTTTAAAGTTAATTCAATGCCTTCTTTATCCTCTTTTGAAGAATTCTCTGATAGGTTGTTTAATGCATTCTCTAAATTGTCAATTATAGGCAGGAGCTCCATAAGAAGTCTTTCTGTCCCATACTTATGGGCTTTTTCGACCTCAGTCAATGTTCTTTTCAAAGCATTATCAAGATCAGCATTTGCACGAAGTAACAAACTTTCAAGCTCCTCTTTTTTATCAACAAGCTCTTCATATGTTGGAGTTCCAACATCTTCATTTTCCTCTAGTGAGTCTTCAATTTTTTCAGAATCTTCACTTATCTGAGAATTATCTCCAGATCCGTTAACCGAAACCTCATCATCAAGAGGCTTATCTTCTGCTGATTTATCGTTTTCACTCATAAAAATATCCCTATAGCCTTTTATATAAGGATGTTAATTATCAGTTCAAGGGGTTTTTGTTAATCTAATTTTTTAACGTGAAGTACAAGATTATGGTCTACTAGTTCGTAACCAGCATCTTCAGCAATTTTATTGAGCTTATCGATGAGTTCGGAATCTTGAAATTCTAAAACTTTCCCAGATTCAATATCAACCATGTGTTCGTGATCACCTAGCACCTCGTATACAGCGGTGCTTCCTTCAAAGTGATGTTTTTTAACCATGCCAGCAGCTTCAAACTGAGTTAAAACTCTGTATACAGAAGCAAGTCCAATATTTTCTCCCCGATTCAGTAGTTCTTTGTATATATCCTCAGCACTAAAGTGTGCTTCTTCCTGAATAGCGGTAGACTCCAGCACTTCCATGATCTTTACTCTTGGTAAAGTAGCTTTTAAACCAGCTTTTTTAAGTTCTTTAGTTTGATTCATTTAACTTTAGTATAGTACAGATATCAAAATTATATTATGCTCAAGCTTTATTGAACATATTATTTAGAAAATATAATAAAATTTTATTATGAAAGAAATCTCAATTTATAAATTTTTTGCTATTTTTTGCATGTTCGTTATTTCATCTTGTGCGTCATTAACGCCCTACAAGGTACCAATTCTTCAAGGTAACATATTTGATGAAGATGATATTTCTAAATTAGATATAGGTCTATCAGAAGATCAGGTTCAATTTATATTTGGAACTGCTCTGATAAAAGATCCTTTTCATTCAAATCGTTGGGATTATTACTATTCTATTCAAGTTGGTGATGAAATTTTGGATGAGATGAAGCTTTCCATAAATTTTAATGATGATGGTCTTGTTGACAGCTGGACTATCGAAGACTTATCTGAATAATCAAACTTTTGAAAGTTTATCTATAAAAGCATTTATTAAGACTTCACAAAAACTGTTAATGACTTTATCTGAAAGCAAATTATTTAATATTAAAGGAAGTTCAAATTTGGCACGGAATTCAATTAGAGTATCTAAATCATTTATTTTTGATATTCTCCACTCCCCTTCAAAAAAATTAAATGGCCCCTCAACCTGCTCAATTTTAATTGTGTTTTCTGACAAAATATTTTTTGATTTAATTAAGTAATCTCTTAACAAAAAATTAAATTCTAATTGGCCAATTTCATATTCTTTTTCTTTCTCTATAAGAACTGATTTTTTGCATCCTGGAATATATGACGCATAGTTTTCAAATTTAGCAATTTGATTATAGACCTTTAAAGAATCTTCTTTTACAGACTTAGAAAAATCAATTTTGCGTGTCACTTAGAGAATCTGTGAAATAAATATAGATGCAACACTTATTGGAGCAATAAATTTTATAAAAAATCTCCAAAGTTTGTAAATAATAGGATTTATATAACCTACTTCGTTAGTAATGAGTTCTTTTTTCATAAACCAACCAACGAATATTGCAATCATCATCCCACCAAGGGGCAGTAATATTTGGTTAGCAATAAAATCCATGGAATCTAAAAAGTTTCTTCCAGGGGTAAGATTAAATTCAGACAGAAGATTAAAACTCAATGCTGTTCCAATTCCTAAACTCCATGCAAAAAAAGAAATAGCTAGTGCAGAGTATTTTCGAGATAAAAACCCCTCTTCAGATAGATAAGCAACGCCAGGCTCAAGTAAAGAAATCGAGGAGCTTAAAGCTGCGATGGAGAGTAAGATAAAGAAAAAGGCTCCAATAATTTGACCAAATTGCATTTGATTAAAGGCAGATAACATAGAAACAAAAACTAGCCCTGGACCACTATTTGGCTCCAAATTGAAAACAAAAATTATTGGAAATATAGCTAGGCCTGCCAACATAGCAACTAAAGTATCAAGAGAAGCAACTGTAAAAGAAGTTGGTACCACTTTTTGATCTTTAGGCATATATGCCCCATATGCCATAATTGAACCCATTCCTAGACTTAAACTAAAAAACGCCTGACCCATTGCACTTAAAAATGTTTCAGCTGTAACACTTGAGAAGTCCGGTGCAAATAAAAATTCCAACGTTCGAATGAATGCACCATTAAACATTGCATAAATAACCATAAAGATTAGTAAAAATCCTAGCATGGGCATTAAAATTTTTACCATCCTTCCAATACCATTTTTTACACCAGCAGAGACAATCAAAAAAGTTAAAAGCATAAAAACTGTATGCCAAAATAAAAGATTATATGGAGATGCTATCACGGCACTGAACTGATCTGATGAACTTAAAGCATCGGAAGGTAATGCAGCAATAAAAATATAATTTAAACAAATACCAGCAATAACGCTGTAAAACGAAAGTATTAATACCCCTGCTGTAATTCCACTCCATCCTACAAGTTTCCATAATGAAGAAGTGTTTGATTGCAATGCGGTTCTTTTCATTGCATTGATTGGACTATTGCCAGCTCTTCTTCCAATAATGATTTCACTAATCATGATTGGTACTCCTATCATGACGATACAGAGCAGATAGATTAATACAAAGGCACCTCCACCATTTGTTCCAGCTTTGTAAGGGAATCCCCAGATGTTACCTAAACCAACTGCAGATCCTGTAGCTGCAAGTATAAATGTCCATTTTCCAATCCAGGCACCATGAGATATTAGTTTCTTTTCCATAATTATAAATAAGGGTTGCTGTATGGATTAATCCAATAACCAATTGATATTAAAAAAGATATACATACTAGTAAAGTTAAAATTTTTCTGAATTTCTGATAATCAATATCTTTTTTATTGAAATCTTCTGTAGATCTCTCAAACACGAAAAATAGATAAAAACTAATTATCGACAAAAATAGAGAAATTAAAATAAGCTTTAAATAAGTAAGAAGTAGAATCAAACAACCCAATAAACTAAAACCAATTCCTATAGATAAGTTTAATTTTTGATTTTTTTGATCATCTCTCCATCCCCAAGCAAAGCCTCCTAAAAATGTAATTATTATTGCGCCATAGCCTAATTGAAAATATATAAGAGTCTTGCTGACCTCTCCACCAACAATCCACGGTATTAGGGAAAATGTAGCAAATGGAAGAAAGCCAACATAGCCATAGGTAGATTTGATATTGGTTATATTCAATTTATTTCTCTAAAGTTATTGCACTTAGCTCTTTAGAATACATAATAAAGTATGCCTAAAGATAAACCTTCTTTAATTGTAAAGAATAAAAATGCTTCTAGAAACTATAAATTAGATGAAAGTTTTCAAGCCGGAATTGTCTTAGAAGGTTGGGAAGTAAAATCGCTTAGACAGTCTAAGGTTGATGTAAAAAATTCATATGTAAATATCAAAAAAGGTGAGGCTTGGCTTATTGGAGTAAAAATTGATAGTCCAGCATCTCTAAAACAAGAAAACATAGATTTGACTAAATCAAGAAAACTTTTACTTCATAGAAAAGAAATCGAAAAGATAGAAAGATTGAAAGGTGAGAAAGGACTTACATGTGTTTTAACAAAAATTTACTGGAAAGATAATTTAATAAAATGTGATATTGCCATGGGTAAAGGCAAAAAGCATAGGGATCAAAGAGAGGATATCAAAAAAAGAGATTGGGAAAGAGATCAAGGTAGAATTCTTAAAAATTCAAAAAAATTCTCCTAATCGAATCAAAAAAAATATTCATGTATAATGCCTTTCCTTATGGGGGCGAATAGGGTTCGACGTTTTTACTGGACTCCGAAGCGCATGCCAAGATTGTAGTAATTCTTGTAAAACATACTACAAAAAAAATAGTTGCAAATAACGACAACTACGCTTTAGCAGCTTAATGCTAACCGATGCAAAAATTGACTGTGGTTTGAAGCATCGGCTAAACACACAGTCTAGCCAAGCTAT
Source organism: uncultured SAR86 cluster bacterium (assembly GCA_902630885.1). GTDB lineage: Bacteria > Pseudomonadota > Gammaproteobacteria > Magnimaribacterales > D2472 > SAR86A. Next base: position 9,565 of record CACOWI010000010.1, read on the forward strand.
ATTGCTTGGATATAGTTTGGTAAAACTTAATCAAGCTAGCTTTTATGCCCTGCTCTTCGGGTGATAAAAGTTAAAAATAATTGAATGAGCTATGCATGTAGAAGTTAGGCTGAAGGATTGACGGACGCGGGTTCAATTCCCGCCGCCTCCACCATTTTCATAATAATTCGTATAAATATAGACATATTGCCTATAGATAATTAAACTACGCATCTAAATTATGGCTAATTCAAAACAAGCAATTAAACGAGCAAGACAAAACTCTGACAGATATAAGCTCAGACATGCACAACGCTCTGTTGTAAGAACCGCAGTAAAAGCTGTGAGAGCCGATATTGATTCTAAAGATAAGGCAAAAGCTTCAGAATCCTTCAAAAAAGCACAAAAAGTTATCGATACAGCTGCTTCAAAAAATGTAATACACAAAAATGCAGCAGCTCGAACAAAAAGTAGATTATCAAAAGCTATTAAAGAATTAAGTTAATTCGTTCTTAGTATTTACCACTTCAGTTTCTAATGTCTTCAATAGGTCTTTTGTGCCCTCTCCAGTAGCAGCTGAAATAAAAAATATTTCTTTAGATTTAATTTTTAAATCTTTTTCAATTTGTTCTTTAATTGATTTTAATTGTTCTTTTTGAATCAAATCAATTTTATTACAAATAATCCATGAAACTTTTTGAGTCAGATCATCCTTAAATGAGTCTAACTCATTCTTAAGCAAAGTAATTTGTTGCACAGGTGAAAGACTCTCAGAAGAATTTAAATCAACAAAAATTAGTAAAAGTCCGGTTCTTGAAATATGTTTAAGAAATTTAATTCCCAGTCCTGCACCTTCAGAAGCCCCTTCTATTAAGCCAGGAATATCAGCAATAACGTAGCTTGATTCATTTCCCTTTATCGTTCCCAGATGAGGCCTTAAAGTTGTAAATGGATAGTCACCTATTTTTGGTTTAGCCGATGATACGTTATTTAAAAAAGTTGATTTGCCAGCATTTGGAAAGCCAACTAAACCAACATCGGCCAAAGATTTTAACTCTAATCTAATTGATCTCTTTTCGCCCTCAAATCCAGGAGTAGATTTTCTTGGTGCTTGGTTAGTACTAGATTTAAATTTTGCATTACCTAGACCCCCATCACCTCCTTTAGCAATAATATACTCAGCATCCTTCTTATTACAGTCAATAAGCTCTTCACCTGTGGAGTTATCATAAACAACTGTACCTAGAGGAACCTCAATATAGAGATCATCTCCTGCAGCACCAAACTTATTTTTACCAGCACCCTTTTGACCATTTTTTGCATTAAATATTTTTTTATTTTGAAAATCTACTAAAGTATTAACATTAGTATTTACTTTAAAAAAAATATCTCCACCTTTACCGCCATCTCCGCCATCAGGACCTCCGAATGGAATATATTTTTCTCTTCTAAAGCTTGAAGCTCCAGAACCACCATCTCCTGCCTTAATTTCGAGATAGGCCTCGTCAATAAAATTCATTTTGTTTTGTTATTGAGGAATAACGTTTGCTGTCTTTCTTTTTTTTGGACCTTTGTAGGTAAATTGAACAATGCCAGCAGATTTAGCGAATAATGTATCATCTTTACCAATACCAACATTTAGACCAGGATGAGTATTTGTGCCTCTTTGACGGATAAGAATTTCGCCAGCTTTGACCAACTGACCACCAAATCTTTTTACACCAAGTCTTTTTGAGTTGGAATCTCTTCCGTTCTTACTTGATCCACCTGCTTTCTTATGTGCCATTATTTACTCTCTAATTTAATATTCTTAATTTCAACCTTAGAATGCTTTGCTCGATGTCCTATTTTTCTCATACTATGCTTTCTTCTTCTGAAGCGCAAAATAGAGATTTTGTCAGCTTTCACAGTATCTTTTATCTCAGCAGTTACCTTCACATTATCAAGATATGGTTGCCCAACCTCAACGTTATCACCGTCTACAAACAATAAAACATTATCAAAAGTAATCTTTTTACCAACTTCGTCTTTTAAAAGATCGACTGATAAAATCTTACCCTTTTCAACTTTATGCTGTTTACCGCCTGTTTCTATAACTGCATACATAATATAATCCTAAAAAGCTCGCAAAATATACGCTTTAATGAAGAAATTTTCAATACTTAAACAGAATTTTGCATGACAAATAACGCAATATGAAGAAAAATATCAATATTACAGAGGAATTAAAGGTTGTTGAAAAATATATAAAAAAAGACCTAAGTAAGGAAAAAACTATTTCAGGCTTATACAAATATATTTTTAGATCAAGTGGTAAAAAAATGCGAGCAAGATTAAGTCTTATTGCTTCATCTGCTAAAAATCACAAAGACAGATTTAAACTTGCATCTGTAATAGAGCTTCTTCATACAGCAACACTTGTTCATGATGATGTTGTTGATAATTCTTTGGTCAGACGAGGAGTCAAATCTGTAAATAATGTTTGGACAAATTCGCATGGGGTTTTAATAGGAGACTATATTTACTCAAAAGCATTTATTCTCATGGTTGAAATCGGAAATAAGAATATTCTTGAAGAGCTTGCCAATGCAACAAATGATATTTCTCAAGGAGAATTAATTCAACTAGACGCAATTAGGAACATCAAAATATCTCTAAATAAGCTAAAAAAAATTAGCTACTTCAAAACAGGCAGGCTTTTTGAAGCTGCAGCTAGGACAGGAGCAATGCTGTCTTCTTCAAATAGGAATTATATAAACAACGTAAGTGAGTGTGCTAAAAATCTAGGAATATTATTTCAAATCCGTGATGATATGCTTGATTATTCTTCAGATCTAAAAATTGGAAAACCATCATATCAAGATCTTAGGGAAGGCAAAGTCACTTATCCGTTTTTTTATGCATACAAAAATGGTAACACTAGAAATAAAAAGAATTTATTTGAGCTTCTTGGAAAAAATAACTTAAATCAATCAAAAGCAAAAACTCTTATTCAAAATTTGAATGGAATTCGAAAAACTCAGCAACTTGCCGAAAAATATCATGTCAAAACACTTGACTGTGCTAATAAGATAAATGACCTATTTGTTAGAAAAGAAATGATAGAATTAGCAGATATAGCACTTGAAAGAAATAAATGATGTTTAATCCTAAAAGCTCCTATAACAAAGAAGAGCTAATTGCATGTTCAAATGGAGAGTTATTTACAAAAGAAGGTGATGGTCGATTACCTTCAGACCTAATGTTAATGTTCGATGAAATTGTTAATATTGATGATTTCTCAGGAAATTATAACAAAGGTTCAATTGAAGCTGTGCTAAACGTAAATCCTGATTTGTGGTTTTTTAAGTATCATTTTAAGGAAGATCCTGTCATGCCAGGGTGTCTAGGTCTTGACGCTATGTGGCAACTTCTAGGATTTTACTTGTTGTGGACAGGCTTACCAGGAATTGGAAGAGCTCTTGGAGCTGAAAATGTAAGATTCTTTGGACAAGTTCTTCCAAAAGCAAAAAAAGTTGTATATAAATTAGATATTAAAAGGGTTATTAATAGTGGCGCAATAGTTGGTTTAGCAGATGGTGAAATGTTTGTTGATAATAAAAAAATATATAGCGCTGAAAAATTAAAAGTTGGTTTATTTAAAGATCCAAGTAATTTCTGATGAGAAACGTAGTCATAACAGGAGTAGGTATTAAATCTTGTATAGGTAATGACTATGCAGAAGTACTTGCTAATCTTCAGAATGCTAAATCAGGAATTGTGTTTAATGAGAAATATTCAGAGATGGGATTTAGAAGTTGTGTCTCTGGATCTGTCAATATTGATCTTTCAGAACATATTGATAGGAAATTATTAAGATTCATGGGTGAATCTGCCGGATATGCTTACTTGGCAACTAAGGATGCCCTTAAAATGGCTGGAATTGATGAAAGTCACCTAGACTCGCCAAAAATTGGTATTGTTGCAGGATCTGGAGGTGCTTCTACAAGAGTGATGTTAGAGAGTGGTGATATTGCAAGAGAGAAAGGCCCTAAAAGAATTGGACCTTATGGTGTAACAAAAAGCATGTCTAGTTCTATATCTGCAATCATAGCAACTGCACTCAAATTAAAGGGAATAAATTATTCAATTTCTTCAGCATGTGCAACCAGTGCTCATTGCATTGGTCATGCTGCAGATTTAATTAAAAGTGGCCAACAAGATGTCGTCATAGCTGGTGGAAGTGATGATGAGCATTGGAGCTCATCTTGCTTATTTGATGCTATGGGAGCGCTTTCATCTAACTTCAATTCAACTCCAACGATTGCATCAAGACCATACGATTCAAATAGAGATGGATTTGTTATCTCAGGTGGAGCTGGAATGATAATTTTAGAAGATGAGGAGCATGCAAAGAAAAGAGGCGCAGATATTCTAGCTAAGCTTTCTGGATATTTTGCAAATTCTGATGGTTATGACATGGTAGCTCCCTCTGGTGAAGGTGCATCTCGGTGTATGCAAGGAGCAATTGATAATTCAAAAATAAAAATCGATTACATTAATACTCACGGTACAAGTACTCCCGTTGGAGATGTAGCAGAAATAAATGCAATCAAAACTCTTTTTACCTCTGAACCACCAATGATAAGTTCAACTAAATCAATGACAGGACACTCTCTTGGAGCAACAGGTGCTCATGAGGCAATATATTCTATTATGATGATTAATGAAAACTTTATTGCGCCATCTATAAACATTGAATCGTTATGTGATGATGCTGAAGGCCTTGATATAGTTACCGAAACAAGGAATATATCAATTAATAATGTTCTTAGTAATTCGTTTGGCTTTGGTGGAACCAATGCAAGTCTAGTAATTAGTAGGTATTAATAAAGATTTAGCAATGCGTCTTTTGTATAAGGAATAACATCGTTAACTCTCCCTTCCTTCATCTTTAAAACCCATTCATGATCAGATAACAATGCTCTGCCAACTGCTATAAGATCATATTTGTCATTCGTAATATCATCTATTGCTTTATCAATACTTGTTGGTGTTGCTGGTGCAGTCATATCAATAAAATCTGAATCCAGTCCCACACTACCAACACCAATCGTTGGGATTTTTGTTATTTTCTTAGTCCAATAGGCTAGGTTTTCATTTGAGCCTTCAAATTCGCTTTCCCAAAACCTTCTCATGCTTGAATGTAAATAATCCAAGCCAGATTCTACAGGTAAAGTAAGAATCATTTTAAGTTCCTCAGGATTAGATGCAAGTTTAGCTTCAAAGTCATGTTGCTTCCATTGAGAAAATCTTAAGCCAACAATAAAATTTTCACTGACATTCTCTCTAACAGATTTAATAATATCTGAAACAAATTGTGAGCGATTTTGTATTGTGCCTCCATATTCATCTTCACGAATATTTGTACCGCTCCAAAAAAAATTATCTATCAAGTAACCATGAGCTCCATGTATCTCAACCCCATCAAATCCAATCTCTTCACATATCTTTGCATCAGATGCATAAGCATCAATTGTTTCCTTAATATCATCTAAAGTCATCTCATGGGCTACTTTTTTACCGGGTTTTACAAGTCCAGAGGCTGTATGACCAGGTACTTCAGGATTTGGTTGCATGCCAAGCTTTCTAAAACCACCACAATGCCATAATTGTGCAATAACTGCCCCATTGTTATTTTTAATTTCCTCTACGACTTTTTTCCAAGCTTCTTTGGCTGCATTGCTATCTAATCTAGGAACATTTGGATATGCGCTTGAAGCCTTATGACTTACTTCAATTCCCTCTGTAATAATCAACCCAACTTCTGCTTTTGCTCTCCTTGAATAATATGCAATCACCTCCTGCGTGGGAATCCCTCCAGGAGACTGATTTCTGGTCATAGGTGCCATAACAATCCTATTTCTAAGTGTAATATTTTTAAGTTTGTAATTTTCAAAGATCATATTTATTCTTTGTCAAACTTTGATTTTCTCCATGGGAAATCTTTTGGCAAATCAGAAGAAATCTTATTCTTAAACTTTGGTTGTCTTTTCTCTAAAAATGAGATTACTCCTTCTTTTGCATCATCCGAAGCTCCTCTTGAATCAATTAACTTACTCTCAATAATATGAGCATTTTCAGGGCTATCATCTGCCGATAATGACCATAGCATGTGTCTCGTCATTGCAACTGATACAGGGGCACTTGAATCAAAAAATAAATTAGATATTTCAATAGCCTTATCTAGTAGCTTATCTTCTTCAACTAAATAATTTACTAATCCAATTTTTGAAGCTTTTTGAGCATCTATAATCTCGCCCGAATAACACAGTTCAAGTGCATTTTGAATTCCCACAATTTTTGGCAAGAACCAGCTAGCACAACCATCAGGAACAATACCTCTCTTTGCAAAAACAAAGCCAAATCTTGAATTATTTGAAGCAATTCTTACATCTGCAGGCAATTGCATTGTTGCTCCAACTCCCACAGCATCACCATTACATGCTGCAATCACTGGCTTTAAAGAATTATAAATTTTCAGATTTAATATGCCTCCAGCATCTCTCCTATAATCAGATTCAAATTTTCCTTTAGTATCAAATTCTTTATCAAAAGTTTTCTCTCCAGAAGATAAGTCTGCTCCTGCACAAAAAGCTCTGCCAGAGCCAGTAATTACAAGTGATTTGATATTGTCATCATTATTAACAATATCGATTGCATCGAGCATGTCATCAAACATCTGCATATTAAAAGCATTTAATTTTTCTGGTCTATTAAGTTTTAAAATTGCAACTGAATCAACTTCGTCAAGAAGGATGGTTTTATATTCTTTCAACAAAATTTAATACTAGAATGGAATATCGTCATCTGTGAGACCTTCTCCACTATCATCCTCAGGGAAAGGTGTGTCAGAAGAGCCTTCCATTTGATTAGAGTTATCAGATGAGCCTCTTGAACCAAGCATTGTAAGTTGATTACCTAAAACTTCAGTTGTGTATCTATCATTACCATCTTTATCTTGCCATTTTCTTGTTTGAATTTTTCCTTCAACATAGACACTCGAACCTTTGTCTAAATACTTCTCAGCGATCTCAGCCAAATTACCAAAAAATACAACTCTATGCCATTCAGTTTTATCCCTATTTTCACCACTTTCTTTATCCTTCCATGATTCAGTAGTTGCTATAGAAAGATTTGCTACAGCCGTTTGAGTCGCCGTATATCTCATTTCTGGCTTTTGTCCTAAATTTCCAACTAAAATTACTTTATTTACTCCTCTGCTCATAATTACCTCTTATAATATATAAAAGTTTAACCTAATTTAATTTTTTCATCACGGAATTTTTAATTCAATGGATAGTATTTTTATAAAAGGTGCGAGAACACATAATCTAAAGAATATTAATCTCGAAATACCTAGAAATAAAATCATAGTTATCACAGGACTTTCTGGTTCAGGCAAGTCTTCTCTTGCTTTTGATACCTTGTATGCTGAAGGTCAAAGGCGGTATGTTGAATCACTTTCAACCTATGCAAGAAGATTTTTGTCTATGATGGAAAAACCTGATGTTGATCAAATTGAAGGTCTTTCACCAGCGATATCTATTGAGCAAAAAGCTACATCACATAACCCAAGGTCAACGGTAGGAACAGTAACAGAAGTTTATGACTACTTAAGGCTTTTATATTCTAGGATTGGGTCTCCAGTATGCCCAGATCATAATGAAGAATTAAAGGCAAAAACTGTTTCAGAGATTTGTGACGAAATTTTAAAACTTAAAGATAATACCAAAATCATGATTATGGCCCCTGTTATTAGGGGTAAAAAAGGCGAACATTTAGGTATTTATGAAGAGCTTAGGAAAAGTGGATATGTGAGAGTAAAGGTAAATGGAATTGTTTATCCAATTGAGGAGTTTCCAAGTTTAGAAAAAAATAAGAAACATGACATATCTGCAGTTATTGATAGATTGGTGATAAAAAAGGATGATGAGATAAGATCAAGAATTTCTGAATCAGTTGAAACATCATTGCTCCTATCGGATGGTTTAGTTGAGATTGAAGATATCGACTCAAAAAATATTGACTTATTTTCCTCAAATTTTTCATGCTCTCAATGTGGTTATGCAATTCCGGAGTTGGAGCCAAGAATGTTTTCTTTTAATAATCCTTATGGAGCGTGTTCAAGGTGTGATGGTCTGGGCGTCATTCAGTTCTTTAACGAGAAAAGATTGATACAAGATGAAGAGGTTTCAATTGCTAATGGAGCTATAAAAGGATGGACAAGACGAAATAGATTTTATTATTATCAGCTCAGATGTTTAAGTAATCATTTTGAATTTTCATTAACCTCAAAGTGGAAAGATTATCCTCAAAAAGTTAAGGATATTATTTTATGGGGAACAAAAGAAAAGATTGATTTCTCACATAGGTTCAGAAGCGGAAGTAGAATTATAAGAAAGCATAGATTTGAAGGAGTTATTCCGTCAACTGAGAGAAGATTCAAAGAGACTGATTCAGAATATATTCGAAACGAGCTTGCAAAATTGATGTCTGAGAGCGAGTGTGATGAATGTCAAGGCTCTCGATTAAATACTCATTCAAGAAATGTCTTTGTTAATAATACTCAAATCCATAAAATTACGAGCATGAGAATAAATGATTCCCTAGATTTTATTAAAAACATGAATTTGAAAGGATCTAAGAAAAAAATTGCTGAAAAAATTCTTAAAGAAATTAGAGATAGGTTAACGTTTCTAGAAGATGTTGGTTTAAGTTATTTAACTTTGGATAGGAGTGCGGAAACACTATCCGGGGGAGAAGCTCAAAGGATAAGACTAGCAAGTCAAATTGGTTCAGGTTTAGTTGGAGTGACTTATGTTTTAGATGAACCTTCAATTGGTCTTCATCAAAGAGATAATGCAAAGCTTATCAAAACCTTGAATAATCTGAAAAATCTTGGAAATACTGTGATCGTCGTTGAACATGACGAAGAGGCTATTAGGTCTGCAGATCATATAATCGATATTGGTCCTGGCGCAGGAAAACATGGTGGAGAAATTTGTGCGCAAGGCGATTTAAACTCAATTTTAAAAAACAAGGATTCAATTACTGCAAAATATCTTTCGGGCAAGAAAAAAATTGATATTCCTGTTAAAAGAACAAAAATTAAAAAAGAAACAATCAAAATTGTGAATGCCTGCGAAAATAATCTCAAAGAAGTTTCAGTTGATATTCCAGTTGGACTATTTACATGTGTAACAGGGGTGTCTGGGTCAGGAAAATCATCATTAATTAATCAAACATTAATGCCTATAAGCTCATTCGTTTTAAATAAATCTAAATTAACTAAAGAAATAAATTGTGAAAAAATTGAGGGTTTAGATCACTTAGATAAAGTAATAAATATCGATCAATCTCCAATTGGAAGAACTCCAAGATCTAATCCAGCAACGTATACCGGGCTTTTTTCACATATAAGAGATCTTTTGTCACAAACAGTTGAAGCAAGATCTCGAGGCTATAAGCCAGGAAGATTTAGCTTTAATGTGAAAGGTGGAAGATGTGAAGCTTGTCAAGGAGATGGAATGATTAAAGTAGAGATGCATTTCCTTGCAGATGTTTACGTAAAATGTGATGTATGTGAAGGTAACAGATATAATGAACAAACCTTAGAAATAAAATATAAAGATAAAAATATAAGTGACATTCTTAATATGACTGTCGAAGATGCTTTGGAATTTTTTGAAGCACATCCATCAATAAAGAAAAAATTGATAACTTTAAATGACGTTGGTCTAGGATACATAACGCTTGGTCAATCAGCCTTAACTTTATCAGGAGGTGAAGCACAAAGAATCAAATTAGCAAAAGAACTATCTAAAAGAAGTACTGGAAAAACCTTATTTATTCTCGATGAGCCGACAACAGGATTGCATTTTGCCGACATAGAGTTGCTTTTAGGGGTTCTAGAAAGACTTAAAAATCAAGGAAATACTGTAGTGGTTATTGAACATAATCTTGATGTCATCAAAACTGCTGACTGGATAATTGATCTTGGTCCAGAAGGAGGTTCTGATGGAGGTGAAATTGTTGCAGAAGGAACACCAGAAAATGTTGCAAAAATCAAAAAATCTTTTACCGGGAATTTTCTTAAAGATATTTTAAGTTAAGCTGCAGTCTCTTCTTCTTTTAACTCTGGCTCTATTGACTCTTGATCATCAAGTTTTCTATCGACAAGCTCTATAAAGGCCATATCAGCTTTGTCTCCTGCTCTAAATCCAGCTTTAATTATTCGTGTATAGCCGCCTTTTCGATCTTTAGCATTTACTGAAACTTCAGTGAAAAGCTTTGCAACAGCAGAATCAGATCTAAGCTTACTAAATACATGCCTTCTATTAGCAACAGTATCATCTTTGCCAATAGTAATTAAAGGCTCGATAAACCTTCTTAATTCTTTTGCTTTTGGAAGAGTAGTCTTAATGATATCTCTCTCAATTAAAGAAATAGCCAAGTTTTTAAATAAAGCTTTTCTGTGAGCTGAATTTCTGTTAAGTTTTCTTCCAGATTTTTTGTGTCTCATTTTTTATCCTACTGGAGGCCAGTTTTCAACATTCATACCAAGTGACAAATCTTTAGAAGCTAAAACATCTTTTATTTCATTTAAAGATTTTTTCCCTAAATTTGGAGTTTTTAATAAATCAAACTCAGATCTATGAATTAGATCGCCTATAAGAAAGATACTTTCTGCTTTAAGACAGTTTGTTGATCTTACAGTAAGCTCCAATTCTTCAATTGATCTTAATAAAATTGGATCAAAGTCATTTTGATCTTTCTTAGCCTCTTGTTCGGCTATTGCATCTAGATCAACAAATGCACCAAGTTGCTGTTGAAGTATTGTTGCAGAATGCTCAATTGCCATTTTTGGATCTAATGTGCCGTCTGTTTCAAGTTCAATGACCAATTTATCCAAGTCAGTTCTTTTACCAGATCTCGCATTATCAACGGTGTAAGAAACTCTTCTTACAGGACTATATGACGCATCTACTTTAAGAGCTCCAACAACTCTATCTTCGTCTTCCCTTAAATCAGCAGGTTCATACCCTCTTCCATTTCTTACAGTTAAAGTCATTTTTAGATTTACTTTATCCACTATGGTAGCAATGTGAAAATCTTGATTGACTAACTCTACATTTCCAGGAACATCGAAAGATGAAGCTAAAACATCACATGGTCCTTTAACATCCAATGTTACTTCAGCCGAATCTCCTTCAATAAGATTTATAGGCATATCTTTAATGTTTAAAAGAATATCTATTACGTCCTCTCTTACTCCTTCTATAGTGCTATATTCATGAGATATTCCCTCAATTGCGACGTCTGTCACTGCAGCACCCGGCATCGAAGAAAGTAATATTCTTCTCAAAGCATTTCCTAGTGTATGTCCAAAACCTCTTTCCAATGGCTCAAGTGTTACCTTTGATAATGTAGGTGAGACATCATCAACCTGAATTTCGGTTGGTACTAATAGATCTATTACTGATGTTTGCATAATTTTCTCCGCCTTTATACTTTTATTTTGAGTAAAGCTCAACAATAAGATTTTCGTTAATTTCTGTACTTAAATCTGTTCTATCAGGAACAGATTTAAAAACACCCTTAAAATTCTTTTCATCTACCTCTATCCAGTCACATTCTTCTCTCGTAGCAGCAATCTTAAGGGCTGCTGCAATTCTTAAATGCCCTCTTTTTGATTCTCTTACTTCGATTTCATCTCCAACTTGAACCTGATAAGAGGGTATATTCACAACCTTGCCATTAACCATGAATGCTTTATGAGATACCATCTGACGTGCTTCAGCTCTTGTTGATCCAAAACCCATTCTATAAACAACGTTATCTAATCTTTTTTCTAAAAGTGATAAGAGATTTTCTCCAGTATTTCCTTTTGATGAAGCAGCTTTTTTATAGTAATTTCTGAATTGTTTTTCTAAAATTCCATACATTCTTCTCACCTTCTGTTTTTCTCTTAGTTGAAGTCCGTAATCAGATAATCTTCCTCTCCTAGCACCATGAACTCCAGGAAGTGTATCCATATTGCACTTTGACTCAATTGCTCTGACCCCACTTTTTAGAAATAGGTCAGTGCCTTCTCTTCGTGAAAGTCTTAATGATGGTCCTCTATATCTTGCCATTTATATCTCCGTTAAACTCTTCTTTTTTTAGATGGTCTGCATCCATTATGAGGAAGAGGTGTTACATCGGTTATGCTTTTAATTTTCAAACCGCATGCATTAAGTGATCTTATGGCGGATTCTCTTCCACCGCCTGGACCTTTTACTTTTACATCCAAATTTATCATTCCAAACTCTTTAGCAGCATTGCCAGCTTTATCGGCAGCAATCTGTGCTGCAAATGGGGTACTCTTTCTAGAGCCCTTAAAACCCGATCCTCCTGATGTTGCCCAACAAATTGTATTACCTTGTTTATCAGTAATAGTTACAATAGTGTTATTAAATGAAGAGTGAATATGAGCCACTCCATCAGTAACAACTTTCTTATTCTTTTTTCCTTTTGCTGCCATATTTATCCTCTCATTGGCTTCTTAGGCCCTTTTCTAGTTCTTGCATTATTTTTTGTATTCTGTCCTCTGGTAGGAAGTTTTCTTCTGTGTCTGATACCTCTGTAGCTTGCTAAATCCTGTAATCTCTTAATGTTTGTGCTTATGTTTCTTCGGAGATCTCCCTCAACAACATAATTTCCAATTGCATTTCTTATATTTTCAATTTCTTCCTCAGTTAGATCTGAAATCTTTCTTGTGTAATCAATCTTTAGATCAACACAAATATTTTGAGCTGTTTTTCTTCCAATACCAAAAATATGAGTCAGAGAAATCTCAACATGTTTATTTTCTGGTACGTTGACTCCTGCAATCCTTGCCATAATTATCCTTGCCTCTGTTTATGCTTTTGATCTGTCTTACAAATTACATATAAGACACCATTTCTTCTTACTATTTTGCAATTTCGACATATTTTTTTAACTGATGCTTTAACTTTCATACTACCTTCTATAATTTTTTAAATTAGCCTTTTTCATTAATGAAGCATATTGGGATGACATCATATGTGATTGAACTTGTGACATAAAATCCATTAATACAACAACAATAATTAATACCGAAGTGCCGCCAATTGAAATTGTTGGTGATATACCTGCAAAATTGATTAAAGCTAATGGTAGGAGACATATTAACGTTAGATAAATAGCTCCAAAAACCGTCAATCTTGCTAAAACAGAATCTATATAACTTGCTGTTTGTTCACCAGGCCTAATTCCAGATATATAAGCACCAGAGCGCTTTAAATTGTCTGAAACATCTTTAGTATTAAATGTTAGAGCAAGCCATATAAAACAAAAGCTTATTATTAAACCTGCGAAGACTAAAATATATAAGGGTTGACCTGGATTCAGGGCTAACGAAAAGCTTTGTAGAAAACCTAATGATTCATATTCACCAAACCATGTTGATAAAGAAGCAGGGAAAAGTAAAAAGGTGCTCGCAAAAATTGCGGGTATAACACCAGCCATATTTACCTTAAATGGCAAATGACTTGCTTGAGCTTGCATAAGTCTTCTACCTTGTTGTCTTTGAGCATAGTTAACGGTTATTCTTCTTTGTCCTCTCTCAATAAACACAACTACTGCGATTACTGCCATTGATAGTAAACCAATACCAATCAAAAGAAGAATACTTATATCTCCTTGTCTTGATTGCTCTAGGGCCTGTCCGATAGCTCCAGGTATTCCAGTCAAAATACTAGTAGCAATTATTATAGAAATCCCATTTCCTATACCTCTCTCAGAAACCTGTTCTCCTAACCACATTAAAAACATAGTTCCTGCAACAACTGAGAAAACAGCAGAAACAAAGAATGCTGTTCCAGGAACATATGCAAGACCACTTGCTGAAAGAGTACCTGCAAGCGCAGATGCCTGAATAATAGCCAATACCGCGGTTCCATATCTTGTATATTGAGTAATTTTATTTCTACCTGCCTGTCCATCTTTTTTAAGTTCTATTAAATATGGAATAGAGTTTGAAAAAAGTTGCATGATAATAGCTGAAGAAATGTAGGGGACAACATTAAGAGCAAATATACTCATTCTCTCTAAGGCTCCACCTGAGAACAAATTAAACATTTCAATTATTGTTCCTTGGTTTTGTTGAAAAAGTGATGCCAATCTATCTGGATCAATTCCAGGTATGGGAATATGAGATCCAATTCTATAAACAAGAATTGCAAAGAAAACAAATCGTAATCTTTTCCAAAGATCGCTCATGTTACCTTGATCAGCCATTATTAACCTTTTTCCTCATTATTTACTTTGTCTTTAGTATCTATGTTGCTTTCTTTTTCTTTATGAACTACTTTACCGCCAGCATTCTCAATAGCTTGTTTTGCTCCTTTGGTGAGAGAAATTCCTTCCACAGTAATTTTTGAATCAACTTCTGTATTGCCAAATATTTTTACTTTCTTTACAGACTTGGTGATTAATTTCTTTTCTTTCAAAGTCTCTAAATTAACTACTTTCATTCCATTCAAATTTTTAATATTAACTTCTTGAAAATTGTTGTTAACTCGTGAAGAAAAGCCAAACTTCGGAAGTCTCATTTGAAGTGGCATTTGTCCGCCTTCAAATCCTTGTCTGATATTGCCACCAGATCTTGATTTTTGTCCTTTGTGACCTCTTCCAGAAGTTTTACCAGTGCCAGAGCCAATACCTCTTCCAACTCTTTTTCTATTTTTAGAAGTGCCTTCACTAGAAAGTGAATTCAATGTCATTGAAATTTTTGTCTCTTTGGTCATTTTAATTTTCCGTTATCTCCAACATATCTGAAATTTTATTGATCATACCTCTGTTACTAGGAGTATCTAAAACTGTTACAGTTTGATTAAGTTTCTTAAATCCTAAACCTTTAATACATAATTTGTGGTTCTTCATTCTTCCAATACCACTTTTCACTAATTTAATATTTATAGTCTTATCTTTACTCATGATATTTCTTCAACTTTTTTTCCTCTTCGAGCTGCTACAGTCTCAGGAGATTCCATTGAACTTAAAGCATTAATTGTTGCTCTAACAACATTAACTGGGTTTGTAGATCCATAACATTTAGCCAATACATTTTGAACACCTGCTAATTCCAGAACAGCTCGCATAGCTCCGCCTGCAATAATACCAGTACCTTCAGACGCAGGTTGCATATAAACATTTGCAGAGCCATGTTTTGCTTTAACTGGATACCATAATGTTGTGTTATTTAATTCAACCTCAACCATGCTTCTTCTAGCATTTTCCATTGCCTTTTGAATTGCAATTGGAACCTCTTTGGCCTTACCTCTACCAAAACCAACTCGTCCGTTACCGTCACCGACTACAGTTAAAGCGGTAAATCCAAAAATTCTTCCACCTTTTACCACCTTAGCAACTCTATTTACTTGAACTAACTTTTCTTCAAGAGTATCTACTTGCTGAGTATTCATTGCATTTTCTTGATTCATTTACTAAAACTCCAATCCTGCTTCTCTTGCAGAGTCTGCTAATGCTTTGATACGACCATGATATTTATACCCCGATCTATCAAAAACAACCTTTTTAATTCCATTCTCAATCGCTCTTTCTGCTACTTTTTTACCAACAGCAACTGCTGCATCAAGATTATTAGATTTTGCACCTATATCTTTCTCAATAGTTGAAGCTGACGCAATAACTTTAGATCCAAGATTATCAAACACTTGAGCATAAAAATGTTTTGAAGATCTATATACAGTCAACCTAGGAGACTCTTGAACCTTGATATTAGCTCT
Source organism: uncultured SAR86 cluster bacterium (assembly GCA_902630885.1). Classification (GTDB taxonomy): domain Bacteria; phylum Pseudomonadota; class Gammaproteobacteria; order Magnimaribacterales; family D2472; genus SAR86A. Next base: position 25,398 of record CACOWI010000010.1, read on the forward strand.
AGTTTTCTTTGCTCTTCTTAATCGTGATGTATTTTTAATACTCATTACGCAGCTCCTGCACCTGCAGCTTTCTTAGCCTCTTTTCTCTTAACTTGCTCATCTGCATATCTAACACCCTTTCCTTTGTATGGCTCTGGAGGTCTAAATGCCCTTATTTCAGCAGCAGCTTGCCCTAAAATTTGTTTATTGTGGCTTTTTAAAACTACCTCTGTTTGAGAAGGAGTCTCAACATCCACTTCTTCAGGTAGTTGATATTTTATTGGGTGAGAAAAGCCTAATGTTAATTCTAATAATTTTCCTGAGGCCTTTGCTCTATAACCAACACCTTTTAGTTCTAGCTTCTTTTCAAATCCCTCTGAGACACCGATTATCATATTATTTACAAGAGATCTAGTTGTTCCAGCTAGTGCTACTGATTGTTGGTTAGCTTCATCGTATTTAACATTTACTTCATTCTCCTGTAACTCTAATGACACAGTTGCAGGCAAACTAAACTCAAGCTCGCCTTTATTACCCTTTACCTTAACAATATTTTCATTGATGCTGAATTCAACATTTTCAGGAATATTAATTGGACTTTTTGCTACTCTAGACATTAAAAAACCTCACACAAAATTTCACCGCCAACATTTTTAGCCTTAGCGTCCCTATCGGTCATTAAGCCTTGATTTGTTGACAATATGAATGAACCCAATCCACCTTTTACTGAGTCGAGGTCTGAGGCACTTGAATATTTTCTTAGACTTGGCTTGCTCACTCTTTTGAGTTCTTTGATCACAGGCGATGCATTAAAATATTTAAGTCCCACCTCTATGACAGGTTTGCTATTTTCTTCAGATTTACTGCAAGATTTTAAGTAGCCCTCATCAACTAAGACATTTACTAAATCAAATTTTAGTTTTGAATAGGGAATGTATACTTGGTCTTTGCCACGCATAAGACCATTTCTAATTCTCGTTAAACAATCTGATATTGGATCTTGAAAACTCATAATATTACCAACTTGATTTTACTAATCCAGGTATATCACCTCTCATAGCAGCTTCTCTTAATTTAATTCGACTTAGACCAAACTTTCTATACACAGCATGAGGCCTGCCTGTAACTTGACATCTTCTTACAACTCTTGAAGGACTTGCATTCCTTGGAAGCTTCTGAAATTTAATTCTTGCTTCATATCTTTCCTCGCTTGTTAAGGATTGATCATTCATCGTTTTCTTCAAAAAAGCTCTCTTTTCAGCAAATCTTTCAACCGTTTTAATTCTTTTGACTTCTCTTGCTATCATTGATTTTTTTGCCATATTTATTACCTATTGTTTAAAAGGAAAATCAAGAGCTTTTAATAGTGCCTTAGCATGCTCAGTTGATTTTGCAGAAGTATTGATACAAACATCCATACCTCTTATGTTATCTATATTGTCATAATTTATTTCTGGGAAAATAATTTGCTCTTTTATACCGAAACTATAATTTCCTTGCTGGTCAAAAGACTTTGGATTCAAGCCTCTAAAATCCCTTTCCCTTGGTATCGCTATGTTAATCAACCTTTCAACAAAGTCATACATTTTATTACCTCTTAAAGTTACTTTGCATCCAAGAGGCCAACCTTCCCTAATTTTAAAACTTGCTACAGATTGTCTCGCTTTAGTTACAACTGGTTTTTGTCCTGCAATTACAGTGAGGTTTTCTAAAGCAGATTCAAGATGTTTTTTATCATTCGCTGCTTCTCCAACTCCCATGTTGATTACAACTTTCGTGAGCTTTGGTACGGCCATGATGTTATCAAGTCCAAGCTCATCTTTTAGAGCTGGTCTCAAATCTTTGTTATATCTTTCCTTTAAGTTAGCCATTATTTAATCTCAGCTCCGTCTGACTTAAAAAGTCTTATTTTCTTGCCATCTTTATTGGTAGAGTATGAAATTTTGTCCTTTGCTTTAGTCTTTGGATTCCATATTGCTAAATTTGATAAAGATATTGCAGCTTCTTGTTCAACTACACCGCCAGTAACGCCCATTTCAGGATTTGGTTTTGTATGCTTCTTAACCATGTTTATACCAGTTACTATTGCTTTATTTTTGGTTCTGACAATTTCTCTGAGCGTCCCTTTCTTACCTATGTCTTTACCAGCAATTACAATCACTTCATCTCCTGATCTTAATTTTGTTGGAATTAAATTCTTACTCATGTTACAAAACCTCAGGTGCAAGCGATAATATCTTCATATGCTTACCATCTCTTAATTCTCTAGTCACAGGTCCAAATACCCTGGTTCCAATAGGAGCCTTCTGAGCATTAATGAGAACAGCAGCGTTTTCATCAAATTTTATAAGAGAGCCGTCACGCCTTCTTACACCTTTTTTTGATCTAACAATAAGAGCATCTACGACCTGTCCTTTCTTAACCTTTCCGGTAGGAATTGCTTCTCGAACAGCTACTTTTATGACGTCTCCGATATTTGCATATCTTCTCTTTGAACCGCCAAGTACTTTAATACACATAACACTTCTTGCACCGCTGTTATCTGCAATTTTTAAAAGTGATTGCATTTGAATCATTATTGATCCTCCTCGGCAGTTGAAGAGTCGTCAGATACAAGTACCCATGTTTTTGTTTTTGAAATTGGTCTACACTCTTTCACTGAGACAATGTCACCAATTGATGCAGTATTGTTTTCATCGTGAGCATGAACCTTGCTAGCTCTTTTAACGACTTTTCCGTACAAAGGATGTTTTACTTTTCTTTCAATTTTTACAGTAATAGTTTTATCAGCTTTATCGCTGGTAACCACTCCTGTCAAAATTCTTGGATTAGTTGTTTTCATTATTCTTTATCCTTTGATTTCATTTCATTAATAAGTGTTTTAATAACAGCAATTTTTTTTCTTACTTTAACTAAATCACTAACTTCATTAAGTTGGCCAGTTTTGTGTTTTATTCTCAGTCCAAATTGAGTTTCTCTTGCAGAAATAAGCTCAGCGCTAAGCTGTTCAATATTTTTCTTTCTTAAGTCTGCTAATTCTTTATTCATTTATAGATCCTTTTTTATGAAATGAGTTTTTACAGGCAATTTCGCTGATGCAAGTCTGAAAGCTTCTCTAGCTAATTCTTCCTCAACACCAGCCATTTCAAACATTATTTTTCCAGGCTGGACTAGTGCTACCCAATATTCAACGTTTCCTTTGCCTTTTCCCATTCTTACTTCAAGAGGTTTTTTTGTAATTGGTTTGTCTGGGAAAATTCTAATCCATATATTTCCACCTCTTTTGATATATCTAGTCATAGCTCTTCTTGCAGCTTCAATTTGTCTTGCAGTTATTCTTCCTCTACCAGAGGCAACCAAACCAAATCTACCAAACGCAATAGAATTTCCATTTTGCGCAAGTCCACGATTACGACCTTTATGCATCTTTCGAAATTTTGTTTGTTTTGGCTGTAGCATTTTACCTAACTAGCTCCTTGATTATTTTTATATGGATCTTCGGTAATTTCGCCTCTGTAAACCCAAACCTTGACACCTATAATTCCATAAGTTGTTAGAGCTTCAGCTGTTCCATAATCTATATCAGCTCTGAGTGTATGAAGGGGAACTCTTCCCTCTCTATACCATTCAGTTCTGGCAATTTCAGCACCATTAAGTCTGCCAGATACCTCAATTCGAACACCTTTCGCACTTTGCCTTAATGCACTTTGAACAGTTCTTTTCATTGCTCTTCTAAACATAACTCTTTTTTCAAGTTGCTGAGCTACCCCCTCAGCTAGAATCTGAGCATCTAAATCTGGTTTTTTTACTTCTTTGATATTTATTTGGGAGGGGCCTTTGACTATTTTTTCGACTGCTTTTTTGAGATTTTCTATTTCCTCTCCACGTTTTCCTATAATTATTCCTGGTCTAGCAGTATGAATATTCACTATAAAAGTATCGGCAGTTCTTTCTAGCTCAATCTTACTAATAGAAGAATTTTTAAGCTTTCTGCTTAAATGATCTCTTACTTTAAGATCTTGGATTAAGTTATTAGAAAAATCTTTGCCTTTGGCATACCAATTAGCGTTTTGTTTCTTTGAAATGCCTAATCTAAATCCATTAGGGTTGACTTTCTGTCCCATTAATTGCTTTCCTCCACCAATATAATCTCAATATGACATGTTGGTTTAATAATTCTGTCAGCTCTTCCTCTTGCTCTTGCTTTCATTCTTTTTAGTCTCATACCCTGATTAACTATTACCGATTTGACTGATAACTTATCAATATCAGAATTGTTGTTATTCTCAGCATTTGCAATTGCTGACTCCAGCAGTTTTTTCATTACTGCTGAACCTTTTTGTTTGTTAAAAACTAGAAAGTCCATAGCCTCATCAACACTCTTACCTCTTATTTGGTCTGCGACTAGTGCTGCCTTTTGTGGAGAAAGTCTTGTTCCTTTTAAATAAGCTCTTGTTTCCATAATTAAGCCTTCCTATCTCCTGAATGCATTTTAAAAGTTCTTGTCATTGCAAATTCGCCTAACTTATGTCCAACCATATCTTCATTAATAAAGACAGGTACATGCTGTCTACCGTTATGAACAGATATTGTTAGTCCAACCATGGATGGAATGATCATTGATCGTCTTGACCATGTTTTAATTGGCTTTTTATCATTATTTGCATTAGCTTCATCAACTTTCTTTGTAAGAGATAAATCAACAAAAGGTCCTTTTTTAAGCGATCTTGGCATCTTATTTCTTACCTCTTCTTCTAATAATTAAATCATTTGTTCTTTGGTTTTTCCTTGTCTTATAACCTTTTGTTGGCACTCCCCATGGTGTTGATGGATGTCTTCCTCCAGAAGTTCTTCCTTCACCTCCACCGTGTGGATGATCAACAGGATTCATGGCAACGCCTCTTACAGTAGGTCTGACACCTCTCCATCTTTTAGCGCCGGCTTTCCCAAGAGACTTCAGATTATTTTCTTGATTAGAAACTATTCCAAGAGTTGCTCTGCATTCCCATAAAACTTTTCTTGTTTCCCCGGATTGTAATCTTAAGGTAGCGTATATACCCTCTTTAGCAACTAATCTTGCAGATGTTCCTGCGCTTCTTGCAATTTGAGCTCCCTTCATTGGCTTTAATTCGACGCAGTGAACATTTGTGCCTAATGGGATATCTTTTAACTTCATTGAATTACCAACTTTTATCTCACAATTATCTGCAGATATTATTTCATCACCAATTTTTAACTTTGAGGGAGCGATTATGTATCTTCTTTCTCCATCTAGATATTTTAATAGAGCTATATGAGCTGATCTGTTGGGATCGTATTCAATCCTCTCAACAATTGCAGGTATATCAAATTTATTTCGTTTAAAGTCAATCACTCTGTAGTGTTGCTTATGGCCTCCACCTTGATGCCGCACTGTAATTCTTCCATTATTGTTTCTTCCACCATTTTTAGATTTAGGTTGAATCAACGATTTGTGAGGTTTACCTTTATATAGATCAGACTTTACAGAGATAAGACCTCTTCTGCCTGGGCTAGTTGGTTTTGACTTAACAATTGCCATTAGTTAATACCCTCAAATTGAATATCAGAATCTTCACTTATAGATACGAAAGCTTTCTTATAATCTGATTTTTTATACATACCAAATCTATTTCTTTTTGTTTTTCCTTTCATAATAGATGTTGTCACATTTAAGACTTCTACTTTGAATAATTCTTCAACAGCTTGTTTTATCTCTCTTTTATTTGCTGAAAGATCGACCTTAAAAACAACCTGCTTCATTTTTTCTCCAAGCTGAGCTGTTTGTTCTGTAATTATTGGAGATTTAATTAATGTATATAATTTTTCTTTAGCCATTAATCCACTCCTCTATTTGCTTTAAAGCCTCTCCGGTCACTGCAACTTTCTGCGGTTTTAAAAGATTGATTGGATTTATTTCTCTTACAGTGATTACATCTACATTTGGTATATTTCTTGCTGAAAGATATAAGTTCATATCAAGTTCATCGGTGATAATTAGAACTTTGCTTAAAGAAAATTCATTTAAAAAATTAGCCACTTCCTTAGTTTTAGGTTTCTTAAGTGTTGGTTTTTCAATAGCAACCAATCTATTTTGTCTAACCAATTCAGAAAATATAGATTTAATTGCAGCACGATACATTTTCTTATTAATTTTTTTACTAAAATCTCTTGGTCTCGAGGCAAATGTTACGCCCCCGCCTCTCCATAATGGACTTCTAATAGTCCCGGCTCTTGCTCTTCCAGTACCCTTTTGCCTATATGGTTTTTTTCCGCCACCTCTTACTTCAGATCTATTTTTTTGCTTAGCGCTACCTTGTCTTGAAGATGCCATAAAACTCACGACAGCTTGATGAATTAAAGATTCATTAAACTCTTTACTAAAAACATCATTAGATATTGAAATATCTTTATTTTTTGTATTTGAAAGAAGTTCTATTTTCATGATTTCTTATTGGATGGTTTTATTTTTAATTCAGAACCGTTAAATCCCGGGACAGCTCCTTTAATATAGATAACATTATTTTCAACATCCATATCAACTATCTTTAAACTTTGCACAGTTTTTTTCACATTACCCATGTGGCCTGACATTTTCTTTCCTTTCCAAACTCGCCCTGGAGTTTGACATTGTCCAATAGAACCATGAGCTCTATGCGCTAATGAATTTCCGTGGGTGGCGTCTTGCATAGAAAAATTATGTCGTTTGATAACACCTGCATAACCTTTACCCTTGGAAGTTCCAGTAACATCAACATACTGGCCAACTTCAAACATATCAGCTGTAAGATGAGTTCCTATTTCATAATTTTCAATATCATCTGACTTGAATTCAGTAAGATTACCTGGATTGATGCTAATTTTTTTAAAAAACTCAGATTGTGATTTTGATAGATTATTTGATTTTGTTGTTTTAGATACTAGAAGTGCATTGTAACCATTTTTGTCAGCAGTCTTTTTGCCTGCTACAAAATTTCCACACACAGAAACTGCAGTTACAGGAACTGATTCGCCGTCTTCAAGAAAAAGACGTGACATACCAGATTTTTTTCCTATTAAGCCTATGCTCAATTTCTTCTCCTTTTACGGGGCTATAAACCCTCTATGGCCGCATTCGCGTTAAAATTTATTGTCCTAAGCTTATTTGAACATCTACCCCGGAAGATAGATCAAGTTTCATTAAAGCATCAACTGTTTTATCAGTTGGTTTGACAATGTCCATCAATCTTTTATATGTAACAATTTCATATTGATCTCTTGCATCTTTATCTTTATGAGGAGATATCAATACTGTTGTTCTCTCTTTTTTAACTGGTAATGGGATAGGTCCGTTAATTACTGCGCCTGTTTTTTTTACAGTTTCAACAATTAGTTTTGCCGAAGCATCAATTAATCTGTAATCAAAGGCTTTTAGCCTAATTCTTATTGATTGATTCTCCATTTATCCTATTTTTATACCTTTTTTTTAAAAACCTAAACATCTTGCAAATCGCAAAATGTGGCGTATTCTAAGCTCCTAAGAGCAGTACTGTCAACTTTATTGAACAGTTTTATTTATAATGTTTTTAGGATGTTTTTAGCTGCTCGGCAATATTATTTGGAACTTCGCCATATTTTGTAAATTCCATGGTAAAAGTTGCTCTGCCTTGAGTCTGTGATCTTAAATCAGTCGCATATCCAAACATTTCAGCAAGAGGCACCTCAGAAGAAACTTCTTTACCAGAAGTAATATCATCCATACCAAGAATTATTCCTCTTCTTCTATTTAAATCACCAACTACATCACCCATGTGTTCTTCAGGTGTAACAACTACAACTTTCATTATTGGTTCGAGTAAAGCCGGTTTAGCTTTTGAAGCTCCATCTTTTAGAGCCATAGAACCTGCAATTTTAAATGCCATTTCGTTTGAGTCGACATCATGAAAGGAACCATCATATAAGGTTGCCCTCAAGGCTAATAAAGGATATCCAGCAATTACACCATTTTGCATTTGTTCTTGAATTCCTTTATTGACTGCAGGTATATATTCTTTTGGAATAACTCCACCAACGATTTTATCAACAAATTCGTACTCGTCATCTAATCCTAACGGCTCCAACTTCAACCATACGTGACCATACTGACCTTTACCACCACTTTGTCTGACAAATTTACCTTCGATTTCCACAGTTTCTTTTATAGTTTCTCTATAAGCTACTTGAGGTTTTCCTATATTTGCTTCTACTGAAAATTCTCTTTTCATTCTATCAACAAGAACATCTAAGTGAAGCTCACCCATTCCTGAAATAATTGTTTGCCCAGACTCCTCGTCACTAGCAACCCGGAATGAAGGATCCTCTTGAGCAAGCTTACCAAGAGCCAACGACATTTTTTCTTGGTCTTGTTTTGATTTTGGTTCTACAGCAACTGAGATAACTGGCTCTGGAAAATCCATTTTTTCAAGAATAATAGGTTTATTTGCATCAGATAGAGTATCTCCAGTTGTGATATCTTTTAGTCCAATACATGCAGCAATGTCTCCTGCCCTTACCTCTTTGATCTCTTCTCTATTATTCGAATGCATCTGTACCATTCTTCCAACACGTTCTTTTTTAGACTTAGTTGTATTCATAACGCCATCACCAACATTTAGAACACCAGAATATACTCTAATAAAAGTAAGAGTTCCCACAAATGGATCAGTTGCGATCTTAAATGCTAATGCAGAAAAAGGCTCATCGTCTGAAGAAGATCTTGAGTCAACCTCATCATCTTCATCTGAATTGTTTGGAATAACACCTTCAATAGCTTTAACCTCATCAGGCGCTGGTAGAAAGTCAATTACTGCATCTAGAACAGCTTGAACGCCTTTGTTTTTAAATGCAGAGCCACATAGCGCTAATATAACTTCGTTAGCAAGAGATCTTATTCTTAATCCTTCTTTTATTTGATCAGCAGTTAAATCTCCAGACTCTAAATATGCATCCATAAGAACTTCACTAGCTTCTGCTGCAGCTTCTAGCATTTCTTCTCTTAATTTAGAGCATTTATCCATTAAATCATCAGGGATTTCCTGTGAATCGAATGTAAGTCCTTGATCATCTTCGTTCCAATAAATAGCTCTCATGTTTATAAGGTCAACAACACCCTTAAAATCATCCTCAGCTCCAATGTTATATTGAATTGGAATTATATTTGCTTGCAATCTATCTTTAATTTGATCAACTACTCTCTCAAAGTCAGCACCTGCTCTATCCATCTTGTTAACAAAAACAATTCTTGGAACCTCATATCTATTAGCTTGTCTCCATACTGTTTCTGATTGAGGTTCGACTCCGGAAGTTCCACAAAAAACTACAACAGCGCCATCAAGGACTCTTAAGGACCTTTCTACTTCAATAGTGAAATCAACGTGACCAGGTGTATCAATAATGTTGATTCTATGTTGAGGATATTGCTGCTCCATTCCACTCCAAAAACAAGTGGTGGCTGCAGAAGTAATTGTTATTCCTCTCTCCTGCTCCTGTTCCATCCAGTCCATAACAGCAGCACCGTCATGTACTTCACCAATTTTATGAGAAAGTCCTGTGTAAAATAATACTCTTTCAGTAGTAGTTGTTTTACCTGCGTCTACGTGAGCGCAAATTCCAACATTTCTATATTTGTTTAAAACAGTATCTCTAGCCATAATTTTCTTTAATTAGAATCTAAAATGTGAAAATGCTTTGTTTGCTTCAGCCATCTTATGAACATCTTCTCTTTTTCTATAGGCTGAACCCTTTTTTTGAGAGGCGTCTTGAAGTTCTCCGGCTAATCTCAAATCCATTGATTTTTCGTTTCTGCTTCTAGCTGCCTCAACAATCCATCTCATTGCTAGAGCTTGTCTTCTTGAAGGTCTTATTTCAACAGGCACCTGATAATTAGCCCCACCCACTCTTCTAGACTTAACTTCAACAACTGGACTAACCTCTTCTAAGGCTTTCATAAAAACTTCCAGTGGATCTTCTTTAGAATTTTTATTTATTTCGTCAAATGCTCCATAAACAATTTTTTCTGCTACAGATTTTTTACCGTCTTTCATGAGATTATTCATGAATTTTGCAAGAACTACATCCTTATACTTTGGATCTGGGAGAACTTTTCTTTTCTCTGGACTTCGTCTTCTTGGCATTATTTACCCTTTTTAGCTCCGTATTTTGAGCGTCTCTGTTTTCTGCTTGCAACACCAGATGTATCTAGGGTACCCCTTATTGTATGGTATCGGACACCGGGTAAATCTTTTACTCTTCCACCTCTTATTAACACTAAGGAGTGTTCTTGAAGATTGTGCCCTTCTCCACCTATGTATGATGTAACTTCATAACCACTAGTTAGACGAACCCTACATACTTTCCTTAGAGCTGAGTTAGGTTTTTTAGGAGTTGTTGTATAAACCCTAGTACAAACTCCCCGTCTTTGAGGACATGAATTTAATGCAGGCACATCAGTTTTCTTAACCTTTGGTTTTCTAGATTTTTTTATTAACTGATTAACTGTTGCCATATTAATTTACTTTATACGCCGCGATTTTATAGAGCATGAGGTTAATGGTCAACATTATTCTTCATCATTTTCTTGAAGCTCTTGTCTTAATGCCGCTTCAATATCTTCATCTGATAATGTGCTGTCATCAAAATCACCTTGTTTTTTATCTCTCAGCTTGTCATGGAATTCCATACCAGTTCCAGCAGGTATAAGTCTACCAACAACAACATTTTCTTTAAGCCCTCTTAAATGATCCTTTTTCCCTGTTACAGCAGCTTCAGTTAAAACTCTAGTAGTTTCTTGGAAAGAGGCAGCAGATATAAATGAATCTGTTGCCAAGGATGCCTTTGTTATACCAAGTAAAACTCTTTCATACTCAGCTGGATTCTTACCATCAGCTTCAACTTTAGAATTTTCTTCTTTCAGCTCTGCATAGCTTACTTGATCTCCTTGGATAAACTTAGTGTCACCCCCGTCAATCACTAGGGCCTTTCTTAACATTTGTCTTAATATAGTTTCAATATGCTTATCATTGATTGATACACCTTGAAGCCTATACACATCTTGAATTTCATTAACAATAAAGTTTGTTAATTCAGGTATTCCTTTAAGCCTTAAAATATCATGTGGACTTAGAGGTCCTTCCGAAATTACGTCACCTTTGTTAACTCTCTCACCCTCAAAAACATTCAAAGTTCTATGTTTTGGAATAAGCATTTCTTTGTTTTGACTCTTTTTTGTCGCTCCTTCAGGTGTAATCACGAGTCTAACTTTACCTTTTGTTTCTTTACCAAAAGATACAACTCCAGATTCTTCTGCAAGAACTGCGGCATCTTTTGGAGTTCTAGCTTCAAATAAATCAGCAACTCTTGGCAGTCCACCTGTAATGTCTTTAGTCTTTGAAGCAACCAAAGGCATTCTAGCAATGACCTCACCTGCAGTAATTTTTTGACCATTAACAAGATTAACAAGTCCGCCTGCAGGTAATGGATACACAGCAGGTTGTTTAAATTCACCAATTAAAACTGGTTTTCCTTTTGAGTCAACAATTTCAATTGTTGGACTCATATCTCTACCCGCCGAGGTTCTATCAGCGACTTCAATAATTTCAACACTTGATAAACCAGTTAATTCGTCAAGTTGCTCTCTTACAGTAATACCATCTTGTATGTCTGTAAATTTTACCTTTCCAGATGTTTCAGAAATTATTGGCCTGGTGTATGGATCCCATGAAGCAATTCTGACTCCTTCTTCAAGATCATTTGAGTTTGCAACCTCTAAGACGGCGCCGTAAGGAACTTTATATTGCTCAATAATCTTTCCATTTGCATCGGATATTGAACACATAGCATTCCTTGAGACAACAACTTCAAGTTTATCTTTGTTAGTTACTGTTTTGATGTCATCTGAAAAAGTTACAACTCCAGAATTTTTATTAAAAATAGCGTTTTCTTCAGATGAGCTTGAGGCGGCACCTCCTATATGGAAAGTTCTCATAGTTAATTGAGTTCCCGGTTCTCCAATAGACTGAGCTGCAACAACACCTACAGCCTCCCCTCGGTGAACTAAGTGTCCTCTTGCTAAATCTCTTCCATAGCACTTTGCACAAACACCAATAGAAGCATCACATGTCATTGGAGATCTAATTTTCAAACTTGACAGATTTAGCTCATCTATAACGTCAAGTGCATCCTCATCTAACATTGTATCTATTGCAAAAATCTCTTTACCATCAGAATCGACTATAGGTTCTGCAATAACTCGTCCTAATATCCTATCAGTTAGGGGCTGAATAATTTCCCCACCATCTATAATCGATGTTACTGTTATTGAATCAGCTGTTCCACAATCATCGATATTAATTACAGAATCCATTGAAACATCACACAACCTTCTAGTTAAGTATCCGGAGTTAGCTGTCTTCAAAGCGGTATCTGCTAATCCTTTTCTAGCTCCATGTGTTGATATGAAATATTGAAGAACAGATAAACCCTCTCTAAAGTTTGCAGTTATAGGAGTTTCTATAATCGACCCATCAGGCTTTGACATAAGTCCTCTCATACCTGAGAGTTGTCTAATTTGTGCTGGTGAACCTCTGGCTCCAGAATCTGCATAGATGTATACCGAATTAAATGAAGATTGATCTACATTGTCACCATCTGGATTTTTGACAGTTTCTGAACTTATTTTTTCCATCATTGCCTTTGCAACTTGCTCATTTGCTCTAGACCAAATATCGATAACCTTGTTATATCTCTCGCCTCTTGTCACCAATCCTGAATCAAATTGTTTTTCAATTGCTTTAACTTCTTTTTCGGACGAGTCAATAATACTTGCCTTTTCTTCTGGTATAACAAAATCATTTACACCAATTGATGACCCTGATCTAGTTGAAAAATCAAAGCCAAGATACATTAACTGATCAGCAAAAATAACTGTTTTCTTAAGGCCAGCTTTTCTATAGGAAATATCAACTAATTTTGAAACTGTCTTCTTATTTAAAACCGTATTTATGTTTTTGAAGCCGACTTCAGCAGGTGTTATTCTCCAAATGAGAACACGTCCAACGGTGGTTTCTTCAATAGTTTTTTCGCCACTTTCGTGAGTAATTCTTACTTTGACTGGTGAGTGAACTTCTAAACTCTCTGTTTCATATGCTCTTAGAACTTCATCAGGATTACTAAATGTTCTTCCACCACCAGTTGCATTGGCATTGTCTCTAGTCATGTAGTAAAGCCCAAGAACTACATCTTGAGTGGGGTTAATAATTGGAGACCCATCAGCAGGAGAAAGAATATTGTTTGTTGACATCATTAATGCTCTGGCTTCAAGTTGTGCTTCTAATGTTAATGGCACATGGACAGCCATCTGGTCACCATCAAAGTCAGCATTAAAGGCAACACATACTAAAGGATGTAACTGAATTGCTTTACCTTCAATTAATTTTGGTTCAAAAGCTTGAAGACCAAGTCTATGAAGAGTTGGTGCTCTATTAAGTAAGACTGGATGCTCTCTAATTACCTCTTCAAGCACCTCCCAAACTTCTGGAGTTTCTCTCTCAACAAGCTTCTTTGCAGCTTTAATTGTCGTTGCAAGTTCTCTATTTTCTAATTTTCCATAAACAAAGGGTTTAAATAATTCTAGTGCCATCTTTTTTGGAAGTCCGCACTGATGTAATTTCAAATTAGGGCCGGCAACAATCACAGACCTTCCTGAATAATCAACTCTCTTTCCAAGCAAGTTTTGTCTAAATCTTCCGCCCTTACCTTTGATCATATCAGCAAGAGATTTTAAAGGTCTTTTATTTGTACCTGTTATGACTCTGCCACGCCTTCCATTGTCAAGAAGTGCGTCAACAGATTCTTGCAACATTCTTTTTTCATTCCTTACTATAATTTCAGGTGCATTCAACTCAAGCAGTCTTTTTAATCTATTGTTTCTATTTATGACTCTTCTGTACAAATCATTTAAATCAGAAGTAGCAAATCTTCCACCTTCAAGAGGAACCAAGGGTCTTAGATCTGGAGGTAAAACAGGAAGAACGCTCATTATCATCCATTCAGGCTTATTACCAGAATTATTGAATGCTTCTAATAACTTTAATCTTTTTGAGAACTTCTTAAGTTTAGTTTCTGAATTTGTCTGAGGAATTTCTTCTCTAATAATTCTTATTTCATCATCTATATCAAGCTCTTCTAATAAAATTTGAACTGCTTCAGCACCCATTCCAGCTGAGAACTCATCTCCAAATTCTTCATATTTTTCAACCCATTCCTCTTCGGTAAGGATTTGTCCTTTTTCTAATTCAGTTAGTCCAGGATCAGTTACTATATAGCTTTCGAAATATAAAACTCTTTCTATTTCTCTGAGAGTTACATTTAGAAGCAATCCAATTCTTGATGGTAACGATTTAAGAAACCATATGTGCGCAACAGGCGCAGCTAGATCTATGTGTCCCATTCTTTCTCGTCTAACTTTTGCTAAAGTTACTTCAACACCACATTTTTCGCATACAACACCTCTGTGTTTCATTCTCTTATATTTGCCACAGATGCATTCGTAGTCTTTAACAGGTCCAAAAATTTTAGAGCAAAAAAGACCATCTCTCTCTGGTTTAAATGTTCTGTAATTAATAGTTTCAGGCTTCTTGACCTCACCAAAGGACCAAGATTTAATTACTTGAGGAGAGGCTAGGCCTGCTGAAATTGTAGTAAAGTCCTCTTGGCCAGTTTTTAAAGAATTTAATAAGTCTTTCAATTTATTCTCCTAATTTTCTAAATCTAACTCGATGTTAATTCCTAAAGATTTGATTTCTTTGCTTAAGACATTAAATGATTCAGGGACATTAGCATCCATTTCGTAACTTCCGTCTACGATATTTTTGTACATTTTTGTTCTTCCAGAAACATCATCAGATTTAACAGTGAGCATTTCTTGAAGAGTATATGAAGCACCATAAGCTTCAAGTGCCCAAACCTCCATTTCACCAAATCTTTGACCTCCAAATTGAGCTTTACCACCCAATGGTTGCTGTGTTACCAAACTATATGATCCAGTTGATCTGGCATGCATTTTATCATCGACTAAATGATTCAATTTAATCATATACATGTATCCAACAGTAACGGGCCTATCAAATTTTGAACCTGTCCTTCCATCATATAAATCAATCTGACCGGACTCTGGAAGATCAGCAAGTTTCAGAAGATCTTTGATTTCACTTTCTTTTGCACCATCAAAAACCGGAGTAGCAATAGGCAACCCATTTCTTAAGTTTTCAGCGAGCTCATTAATTTCAGAATTATTTAGTGATTGGATGTCTTCCTTATTTGCAGCATTTTGGTTATATAGTTTATCTAAATAGGTCTTAAGTTCTGCAGGTTTTGCATTTTCTCTAACCATTTCATCAATCTTACTTCCTATGCCCTTTGCAGCAGAACCCATATGTGTTTCAAGTATCTGACCTACATTCATTCTAGATGGAACTCCCAATGGGTTTAAAACAATATCTACCGGATTTCCATTTTCATCATATGGCATATCTTCAACAGGCATGATTTCAGATATGACTCCTTTATTACCATGTCTTCCTGCCATCTTATCTCCAGGCTGGATTCTTCTTTTAATTGCTAAAAAGACTTTAACAATTTTTATCACTCCAGGAGCTAAATCATGACCTCTAGATATTTTTGCAACTTTTTCTTCATATCTAGACTTGATATCCTTGATATATTGTTTGTATGAAACTTCGGTCTCTTCAATAACATTATTAATAGGATCTTCTTTGGTTCTAATTGAGAAAATATCATTTAATTTAAAGGACTCTAATTTTTCAGAAGTTAGAACTTCACCTTTTTTAACACCATTTCCTTTTACAACTTTTTTAGATTTTAATAACTCGCATAATCTAGTTTTAGTAGCTTGTTCAACAACCCCTGCCTCATCATCAGCATCTTTTTTTGATTGATCAAGATGGTCCTGCTCAATAGCTTGAGTTCTTTCATCTTTCTCAACTCCATCTCTTGTAAAAACCTCAACACCAATAACTGTTCCTTTTGAACTTGATCTTTGTGAAGTGTCTTTTACATCTGATGCTTTTTCTCCAAATATTGCTCTCAATAACTTTTCTTCTGGTGATAATTGGGTCTCACCTTTTGGAGTTATTTTTCCAACAAGTATATCTCCAGGCTCCACTTCAGCACCAACGTATACTATTCCGCATTCGTCTAACTTATTTAATGAACCCTCTCCAACATTAGGAATGTCCGCCGTAATTTCTTCTGAACCAAGCTTTGTATCTCTTGCAATACAAACTATTTCTTGAATATGAATTGATGTAAACCTATCTTCTCTTGCAACTTTTTCAGAAATTAAAATAGAATCCTCAAAGTTGTATCCATTCCATGGCATAAAAGCAATTCTAATGTTTTGTCCAAGCGCTAACTCGCCATTATCAACAGATGGACCATCAGCAAGAATGTCATCTTTCTTAACAACATCACCTGCTTTAACAATAGGACGTTGATTTATACAAGTATTTTGGTTAGACCTCGTATATTTAATTAAGTTATAAACATCTGAAGCTGTTTTAGACTTCTTATCAGTTACACGAACAACTATTCTTGAAGCATCAACACTTTCAACAACTCCTGAGTTTTTAGCAACAATGCATACACCTGAGTCTCTTGCCACAACCGTTTCTAGACCAGTTCCAACTAGAGGCTTTTCTGCCCTCAAAACAGGTACCGCTTGTCTTTGCATATTGGAGCCCATTAAAGCTCTGTTGGCATCGTCGTGCTCGAGAAAAGGTATTAATGATGCAGCAATTGAAACAACCTGCTGTGGCGATACATCCATTAAATCAATTCTGTCAGGCGACATTAACTCAAACTCATTTGCATGTCTTACCGCAACTAAGTCGTCTACAAATTTATTATTTTTATCTAACATTACATTTGCCTGTGCAATAACATGTTCAGCTTCATCAATAGCTGACAAATAAATAATTTCGTCTGTTACTTTGCCCTTAGATACTTTTCTATATGGGGTTTCAATAAACCCATATTGATTAGTTCTAGAATAAGATGCAAAAGAATTTATTAGCCCAATATTTGGTCCCTCAGGAGTTTCAATTGGACAAACTCTTCCGTAGTGGGTTGGATGTACGTCCCTGACTTCAAATCCAGCTCTTTCTCTAGTTAGCCCACCAGGCCCAAGTGCAGAAACCCTTCTTTTATGAGTAATTTCTGATAATGGATTATTTTGATCCATAAACTGTGATAATTGACTAGAACCAAAGAATTCTTTAATTGCGGCCGTAACAGGTTTTGCATTTATTAAGTCTTGTGGTCCGAGCTCGTCAGCCTCAGCCATACTCAATCTCTCTCTTACTGCTCTTTCAACCCTGATTAGGCCAACTCTAAACTGATTAGCAGTCATTTCACCAACAGATCTAACTCTTCTATTTCCAAGATGATCGATATCATCAACAATATCATGACCATCACGGATGTTCACGATACCTTTTATAACCTCGATTATGTCCTGCTTGTCTAAAACATGAGGATTATCTTTTTCTACGTCAAGCCTAAGTCTTCTATCAAATTTCATCCTACCGACTTCAGACAAATCATATCTCTCTTCATTAAAAAACAAATTATTGAATAGCGTTTCCGCAGAGTCCTTTGTTGGTGGTTCACCAGGTCTCATCATTCTGTATATTTCTACCAAAGCTTCTAATTTGTTAGTTGTAGGGTCAGCTCTTAATGTATTTGAAATATAAGGACCTTTATCTAATTCATTGATATATAGGCACTTTATTTGGTTAATGTCATTTTTTTTGATCTCTTCTAAAACAGTTTCATCAATCTCGGTATTTGCAGCAAATAAAACTTCACCAGTTTCTTTATTAAAGATATCTTTTGAAAGAACTTTTCCGTAAAGAAATTCTTGAGCTAAAGATATCTCAGATGCTTTCGAGCCTGTAAGCTCTTTAATGTGTCGCGCTGTTATTCTCTTGCCGGCCTCTACATAAACCTTGCTTTTAACTTTAATGTCAACAGATAAAGTTTCACCACGGAGTCTCTCAGGCACTAGTGCCACCTTCACATTATCTTTATCAAGAGTAAAAAGATCTTCTTCGTAAAACTCAGATAATATTTCTTCAGTACCCATATCAAGAGCTCTTAGCATAATTGTGGCTGGAATTTTTCTTCTTCTATCTATTCTGCTAAATAAAATATCTTTTGGATCAAATTCAAAATCTAACCATGAACCTCTGTAAGGAATAATTCTTGCAGAATATAAAACTTTTCCTGAAGAATGCGTTTTACCCTTGTCATGATCATAAAATACACCAGGAGATCTATGTAATTGAGATACTACAACCCTTTCAGTTCCATTGATTATAAAGGAAGCATCGTCAGTCATTAATGGAACTTCTCCCATAAACACTTCGCCTTCTTTAATATCTTTTACTTCTTCAAAATTTGAATCTCTATCAAATAAAACTAATTTAACTTTTATTCTGAGCGGTGCTGAGTATGTCAATCCTTGTATTAAACATTCTTGAACATCATAAGTATTCTTACCAAGTTCATAAGAAACATATTCTAAGGCAGCATTACCTGAAACACTTTTAATCGGAAATAGGGATTGAAAAACATCTTCAAGCCCCTGTTTCTTTCTCGATTCAGGCGCCACATCAGCTTGCAAAAATTCAGCATAAGATTTAGTTTGAGTTTCAATCAAGTTTGGTAGGTCCATTACTTGAGCGAAGGTTCCAAAATTCTTTCTTATTCTTTTCTTTTCTGTATAGCTATATGGCATAAATGCTTCCTTATTAATTTAATATAATTGTTTTACTTAAGTTCACCTGTAGCTCCAGCTTCAGTAAGCTTAGCTAACATCTCTTCGGCTTCCTCTTTTTTAACACCCTCTTTTAAAGTACTAGGTGCTCCATCAACCATATCTTTTGCTTCTTTTAAACCAAGTCCAGTTATAGCTCTTACAGCTTTAATAACTTGAACTTTTTGATCACCTGCTGCTGCTAAAACAACATCAAATGCATCTTTTTCCTCAGCTGCTGGAGCGTCACCGTCTCCACCTGCTGCAGCTGGTGCTGCTGCAACAGCTGCTGCTGCTGTAACACCAAACTTTTCTTCAATAGCTGAAATAAGATCTACTAGATCCATAACTGACATTTCCTCTATTGCTTTTAAGATATCATCTTTATTAGTTGCCATTTTATTCTCCTTATAATTTAGGCTGACGCCTCTTTGTTGTCTCGAACTGCTGTTAGAACTCTTGCAAGCTTGCTTGGAACTTCATTCAACAAAGTTGCAAACTTACCTACTGGAGCCTGTAATACGTTGGCAATTAGTCCATATGCCTCTTCTTTAGATGGAAGTTTTGCCAAAATATCAATTTGACTTCCGTCTAATAATTGCCCCTCAACTACTAAAGCCTTAATTTCAAGTTCATCAAAATTTTTGGCGTAAGTTTTGAGCAATTTAGCAGCTGCACCTGGTTCCTCGAAAGAAAAAGCAAATAGTGAAGGTCCAAAAAGAACTTCGTCAGAGCATCCAAAATCAGTTCCTTCAAAAGCTAATTTAGCCAACGAATTCTTAATCACTTGAATATGAATACCTGACTGATTTGCTTTAGTCCTGATCTCAGAAAGTTCAGATACTTTTAAGCCTCTAGCATCAGAAATAACAAGTGAAGAAGCATTTGATGCAACTTCTTTGACATCCTGAACTATTTTTTCTTTTTCACTCTTAGATAATGCCACAGCAATTCTCCAATTAAAGCCTTTCGGCTATTTGGCGACAAATTGCAAAAATTACAATTTGAACACCCCCTACGTAGGCAATTAAGTCTTTCGACACCTACGGTCTTCGACGGCTGCGTAAAACGCAACTATCTAGTTTTGCATTTCTGCAAAACTAAAACTTATCCCAACTCACCAGGATTTATTTTTATACCTGGCCCCATGGTGCTACTTAAAGCAATATTGCCAATGTAAACACCTTTAGCTGATGCTGGTTTTAATTTTTTTAATTCTTCTAATAAAGCTGAAGCATTGGCTTTTATTTTATCTCCATCAAAAGATACCTTTCCTATGCTTCCATGAATAATTCCATTCTTATCCGTTCTAAATCTTACTTGCCCAGCTTTTACATTTTTAATAGCAGTTTCAACATCATCAGAAACAGTGCCAGTTTTTGGATTCGGCATAAGCCCTTTTGGACCAAGTACCTGACCCAATTTGCCTACAACTTTCATTGCTGCATTTGATGAGATTACAAC
>CACOWI010000011.1 GCA_902630885.1 uncultured SAR86 cluster bacterium
TAAAGCTACTAATTCGTCCATATTTTTGGCTGGCAATTTTAAATCTCCTCTAAACTCAACATTTGTTACTTTTTATGAACATAAGAGTTTTTAAATTATTTTTGTATAATTATTTCTTTTGTGATTATATATCATGCTTAATAATTATTATCATGATATTTGCACTATTTTACATTCTTTCATTGATCCCAAGGGTTTTTTTTATTGTTCTTATTGATTTAATTATTTATTTAAGAATTTATAAGATTTCTAAGTCTTACAAGATTACTAAGATAAATCTAAAAATTGCCTATCCTGAACTCAGTTCTTCGAACATTGACTTGCTATCCAGAAGGTCTATTAGAGAATCACTCGTGTCGGGGTACGAGACAATCTATTCTTGGGGTAGATCATACGCAGAATCAAATAATCTTATCTTTAAAATTGAAAATAATTTTTTATTAAATGGAAATACTGCTAAAAATCAAGGATTAATCTGTGTAGCTATTCATAACAGAAGTGTTGATATGCTTTTAACATGGATTAACTCACAAACTCCAACAGTTAGTCTTTACAAGGAAATTAAAAATAAAGTCATGGAATCATTTGTAAAAAATAAAAGAGAAATTAATAACTCAGTAAGTGTTAAAACTTCCATTTCAGGTGTTAGAACAATTTTTAGAGCTTTAAAAAACAAAAAAGTAATTTGTTTTGCTGCAGATCAAGTTCCCAAAAGAGGCCTAGGAGAACACATAAATTTTTATAGCAAAATGGCATATACAACAACGCTTGTTCAGAACCTAGCCTCCAAAACAAAATGCCCAACAATATATATATGTATGAATTCAAATATAAATGGATTTAATTCTGTATCAATTAAAAGTTGTAATGACAAGATTTATGATGAAAGTAAGCACTTACAATTATTAAATAAGGATATTGAAGAAATGATAAATAAGAGACCGATTGATTATTCTTGGGAATATAAAAGATTTAAAAGAAGTCTGCCCTTAGAACATAATCCTTACGCTGGAATATAGCTATTTAGCCCAAAACATTGGAGTTAAAATTACTAAAAGCGTAAATATCTCTAACCTACCTAGCAGCATTGCAAAAGCTAATACACACTTTGTAAAAGAGCTTATATTAGAATAGTTTTCAGAAACCGCGCCTAGGCCAGGACCAAGATTATTCAAACAGGCACCCACTGCGGAAAATGCTGACTCCAGATCTAGTCCTGATGTTAAAACCGCTAGCAAAAGTATCATAAAAGATATGACATAAATAGAGAAAAAACCCCACACTGATGTTGCAACTTCATCATCAACGCTTCTAGAGCCTATCTTTAGAGATATTACAGAATTTGGATGAATCATTTTCATAATATTAGAGTATGCATGATTTAACATGATCATAACTCTCCAAGATTTTACACCGCCACCAACTGAACCTGAGCAAGCTCCCACAAAAGCTCCTACAAGCAAAAGAAACGAAACAGATAGTGGCCAATCTGACGTATCAGATGTTGAAAACCCCGTTGTTGTTATCATTGAAACTGAATGAAAAACGATTTCCTTAAAGTTTGGACTGTTTTCATAATCAGTAAATGAATTAATGAATAATGATGCTGCTAAGACTAATAGTAATATAGAAAAGAAAAATCTAAATTCTGGATCATAAAAATATTTCAATGGTTTTCTTTTATATATAGCAAAATAATGAAGCGTAAAACTAAATGCCGATAACAGCATAAAAATAATACATATAATCTCTATGGTTGAACTATTAAAATAACCAATGCTCTCGTTGTGTGTTGAAAAACCTCCAATAGCAACTGTGGACATTGCATGCGAAATGGCATCAAAAGCTGACATCCCACCTAAGTAATATAAAAGACCACACAAAATAGTAAGGCCAAGATATATAGACCATAAGGCTTGAGCAGTTTCTTTTATTCTTGGAGTGAGTCTTTGTTCACCCATTGCTCCAGGAATTTCTGTTTTATATATTTGACCGCCCCCAATGCCCAACAATGGCATTACAGCAATTGCAAGAACAATTAGACCCATTCCTCCCATCCATTGAAGCATTTGTCTGTAAAATAAAACAGACTCTGGAAGAGTATCTATATTTGATATAACAGTTGCTCCAGTTGTTGTAATTCCAGACATTGACTCAAAGAAAGAATCAATAATGCTCATTCCGCTTAGATAGAAAGGTATTGAACCTGCAACAGATAAAACAACCCAAAACATAACTATAATTACAAATCCGTCTTTTTGGGATAGCTCGTTATTTATATTTCTAGTTGCTGCTAATCCAATAATGCCTATTAAGCTTATAGCAATTAATGTTTTTACAAAGATATGCAGTGCTCCATCATTAAAGATAATTGATACTACAATGGGAAAAATATAAGAAAAGCTAAAGAATAAAACTAAAACGCTAAACAGGTTTAATATCGATTTAGGATTCATTATTTTTTAAATAAAGCCTCAACATCAGAAACCATGTCTTTATTTGCTAAAAATATAATTAGATGATCATTTAAACAAAGCTCAACATTAGAATCAGGCATTACAAGCTCACCATGACGAACAACCGCACCAATTGAAGCCCCTTCAGGTAAAGGTATTTCTTTGACTGATTTTCCAAATAAACTAGAAGTAAATTCATTTGCATGAACAACGCCCTCTATAGCCTCAGCACCAGTATCCATTTTTAATAGTACATCTTGAGTTACATCACTTTCTCTTAGATCTTGAAGTACAGAAGAAACCGTGAGCCTATATGGCGCAATATATATATCAATAAAACCAGGAACGAGTCCAAGGTATGATGGATTATTTAAAATAATCATTGTTTTTTTTGCACCCATTTTTTTTGCAAGCAGCGAAGACATTAGGTTGGTCTCGTCATCATCCGTAAGAGCACAAAAAATATCAATGTTTGATATATTTTCACTTTTTAGGAGGTCCTCATCCGTTGCAGACCCACTTAGGACAATTGTTTTATCAAGATTTTTAGATAATTCTTTGCATTTTTGTTTATTTGAATCAACTAATTTTACTTTGTAATTGTTTTCAAGCTCTTTTGCTAATGAATAACCTATTTTTCCTCCTCCGATGATCATAACTCTAGAATAAACGTCCACTTTATCTCTAAACTCGTTAACTATTTGATCAATATTTGAAGCTGAAGATACAAAGTAAACCTCATCTCCTTCTTTAATGACAGTTTCACCAGAGGGAATGAAAGGTTTGCCCTTTCTATATATAGATGCAACAAAAGCATCTGCGTTTGGCATGTCCTCTTTAATACCTTTAAGTTCTCGTCCAACGAGCTTGCCCTTTTTCTTTGCCTTCACACTTACAAGATTTACCATCCCATCAGCAAATTTCTCTATTTGTTCAGTTCCAGGGTGCTGGATAAGTTCTTTTAGATGATTCATCACCTCTTTTTCAGGACTGATAACAATGTCTATAATTTCATTGCCAAACAAACTTAAATATTCTGAATAAGTTTCTTCAGATAATCTGCAAATTGTTTTCTTAACATTAAAATTATTTTTTGCGATTTGACATGCAATTAAATTTACTTCGTCGTTTGAAGTTACTGCTATAACAGTTGTAGAATCATCAGCACCTGCTTTTTTAATTGAAAGGGGATGAGATGCGTGTCCTTCGACAGTTAAAATATCTAACTTGTCTTCCAAAGCAGCAAGAATAGATTTATCGTGATCAACAATCGAAACGTCATAGTTATTATTAACCAATGCAGTAGCAAGACTTCCACCAACACGACCAGCACCTAAAATTAGCACTTTCATAGTGTGTAAATTAAACCTCTTTTTAAATAAAGCAAGACTTATTGTATATATTTATTTTTATATAAAAAATTCTCTATGAGAATTATATAGATCATTTGATGAAATAATATTCTTATTTTGAAACTGTAAGTAAGTAATCACTACCATTTTATCTATTGTATTTACGTATAAACCACTTTTATCAATTTTATGGAATGTTCCAGGACTGCCGACACTATCTATATCAGTTTTTTCTATTTTATGTATTTTGATTAATTTTTCTTTGTGTTTAAAACTTATACCAGGCCATTCAATATACGCTTTAAATTTATTAATGATATTTGCACTCTTGTCATTAAAAGTTATTTCAGAATCTTGCTTTAATACTTTATTACAATATGTTGCACTTGAGTGATCTTGTGGTAAAGCCTTTAACTTATTTGAATTTATTTTTTTAAGCACATTAAATAAGTTTGCATTGCATAATTCAGTCAGTTTGTTTTCAAGTGAAATTTTATCGTCATCCTCATCAATCATTTGAACAAAGCTGGAATAAACATCTCCTGAGTCAAGCTCATCATTTATTTTGATTATTGTTATGCCCGATTCAGCGTCAGCATTCAATAATGCTGATTGTATTGGCGATGCTCCCCTGTATTTTGGCAGAATTGAAAAATGAACATTGATTGATGTAATTTTAGGTAATTCTATTAGCCAATTAGGTATAAGCTTTCCATAGGCAACCACAACAAGAAACTCTATATCTAATGATGATAGTTCTGCTTTAAAGTTTTTATCATTTAGATCTGTTGGTTTAAATACAGGAATATTTAATAATTTAGCTTTTTCTGCCACTTGTGATTCAACAAGTTTATTACCTCTTTTACCTCTTTTATCTGGTTGAGTTATCACTGCTTTAATTCTTAATCCGTTCAAATTAGATAAAGAATCTAATACTTTGGCAGAGCTATTAGGGCTTCCAGCAAATAAAATATCCATTAATTTTTATAAAATCTGTTAATTTCTTTTAAAATCTTTTAATAACTTGCTTCTTATTCGATCTCTTTTTAAAGCACTTACATAATCAACCATTAATTTTCCATCTAAGTGATCTATTTCATGCTGAATACACACTGTAAGAATGCCTTCAGGAGTATCCTCAAGGGTCTCTCCACTTAAATTCTGCCAAATTAGCCTTATTTTATCTGGTCTAGCTATTATTTCGTTAAATCCTGGTATAGACAAACAGCCTTCTTCAAATTCAAACAAACTATGTCTATCTAGTATTTCATATTCAGGATTTACAAATATCTGGGGCTTGTTTCTTTTTTCAGATAGGTCCATAACTACAAGTCTAATATGACGATCTACTTGTGTTGCTGCTAGACCTATTCCATTGGCTTCATACATAGTATATAGCATGTCATTTGCTAAATTTTCTAGACATTTGTCGAATTTAGTGACCCTTTCAGCAATTTTTCTTAATCTTGGGTCTGGAAATATTAAAATATTCAACTTTTTAGCCATTTTTGTTTTTTTTTATTATAATTTGCGGATTATAATCCAGTTAACCATATAAGAGTACATAAAATGACAAATGAAACAGTTCAAGTAGCCATAATAATGGGCTCTGACTCAGATCTGCCTGTTGTTGAGGCCAGTTTTTCAATATTAGATGATTTTGGTATCAAATATACCAAAAACGTTATGTCTGCACACAGAACACCTCATGATGTTATGGACCTTATTAAAAAATCTGAAGAGAACGGATGTAAAGTTTTTATAGCTGCGGCAGGCATGGCAGCTCATCTTGCTGGTGCTGTAGCTGCTCACTCAACAAAGCCTGTAATAGGTATTCCAATAGAGTCAGGCGGCATGGGCGGAATTGATTCATTATTATCAACAGCAATGATGCCACCAGGCGTTCCTGTTGCAACTGTTGCAGTTGGAAAAAGCGGTGCAAAAAATAGTGCAATCTTGGCCATTCAGATTCTTGCGACTAGCGATGAAGATCTTGCAAAGAAATTAGTCGACTACAAACAAAATATGAGATCTGAAGTTTTAGAAAAAGATAAAAAACTGAATTCATAATTGAAAACTAATTCTCTCAATATCGACTCATCTGTTGAGTGGTTGAATGCCGGTAAAATTCTTATCCATCCGACTGAGTCAATTTGGGGTTTGGGATGTGATGCCATGAATGAAAAGTCAGTGAATCTCATTTTCAAAATAAAAAAAAGAGATAAAAAAAAGAGTTTTATTTTGCTTATCGATTCTCTGATTTCATTTGAGAAATACTTGCAAGACATTGATGATAAAGATAGATTTTATTTAGATGAACATTGGCCTGGACCCTATACTTTTCTGATCAAATATAATGATGATCTTCCATCACATTTAAAGAACGAAACAGGCAAAATAGCTGTAAGAGTAAGTAATCACTTACCTATTAAGCGCTTATTTAAGAGCTATTCCGGTTTTATAGTTTCAACCTCTGCAAACATTTCTGGTGAGGAAAACATGCATGACCCTAATGAGATCATTAATTTTTTTGAATATGATGAATTGGCATATTATGATGAATTATTAGGCACCAATAAAAGACCTTCAAAGATCATTGATTTAGAATCCAGATCAATTATCAGAGCATAATATGTTAATAACTTTAGAAAAATCATTTAAGAAAATTCAATCAGCAATCATTAATAATTTTAAACAAGTTGAGAGCTCAAACGATGCTCAAATATTATCTGATACATGGAAAAGATCTGAGGGCGGTGGCGGAAAAACCTTTGTAATTTCTGATGGTAATTTTTTTGATAATTGTGCTGTAAATTTTTCTTCAATATACGGTGATAAGATGCCCGAGAGCGCCCTTGGAAAAAGACTAGTTAAAAAAATTGATTATGGTTATCAAGCAATGGGAGTTTCTGTTATTTCTCATCCAAAAAATCCATATGTTCCATCAAGTCATATGAATGTTCGTTTATTTGGAATATTAGATAAAGATAAGAATATCAAAGAATGGTGGATTGGAGGTGGATATGACTTAACACCCTATATTCCCGTTTCAGAAGACATTATTAGTTGGCACAATGCAGCTAAAAATACTCTAAATAAATATGATAAAAATTTCTACAAAACATTCTCTGACAATTGCAACGATTATTTTTACATACCACACAGAAAAGAGAGAAGGGGCGTAGGTGGAATCTTCTTTGATAATCTGTCCGTCCTAAGTCTTGATGATAGTTTAGACATGTTAAATGCCATTGCGAAGACATACATAGAATCATATTTAGACATTATCTCTAAGAGAAAAAAAATAAAATACTCACCTGAAGAAAAGGAGTTTCAACTAATAAGAAGGGGTAGATACGCTGAATTTAATTTAATATATGATAGGGGTACCTCATTCGGTCTTCAGTCAAACGGAAGAATTGAGTCTATTTTGGCTTCGCTGCCATCTGACGTCAAATGGAAGTATAAGAAAAGTAAAAAATACAAAATGATGGAAAATATTCTTTTAAAAAATATTAATAAAAATTGGAATGAATAAAAAACACAAACTTGGAGTCGTAGGTCAGCCAATTGAACATTCGTTATCTCCTTTTATTCATTCAAGATTTTCAAGAAATGAAAATATCAATATTGAATATCTACCATATAAAGTTGATGAACATGACTTTGAGAATTTTATTAAAGATTTTTTTTCAGACAGGGATGCAAAAGGATTAAATATAACACTTCCTTATAAGAAAAACGCAGCAAGTCTTGAAGGTAATATTTCATCAGAAGCAAAATATATTAATGCAGTAAATACTCTCGTGAAATCAAAAGACGAACTCTCATTGTATTCAACAGATGGAAAAGGTTTTATAGATGATATCGATTCTAAGGGGCTTGTTTTAAAAAATAAAAATGTTCTTATAATTGGTGCAGGCGCTGCTGTCGAAAGTGTTTTATATAGGATTGCAAAAAGTAGCACCAAAACAATAACAGTTTTAAACAGAACTGAAGAAAAAGCTGATCGATTAACCAGGAAATTTTCTAATATGGCAACAATTAGTTCATCTCTTGAAAAACAAGATAGCCCCTTTGATATAGTCATAAATGGATCTTCGGCAGGTTTAACTGGTGAATTTGAGCCAATCCAGGACCTTTTAACAAACTCAAAGACTTATTTTTACGATTTGAATTATTCTTTAACTGAAACACCATTTTGTAAATGGGCGAATGAAAATTCACGAAACGTATTTGATGGTATTGGAATGCTTGTATATCAAGCAGCTCATTCTTTTGAAAAATGGTTTGATGTTTTTCCTGAGACAGAAGGCGTTATAAGTGATCTTGAGGGTATGAGAGAATGAAGCGATTTGTTCAGTTTATTGCTGGAGCAATATGTCCTGAGTGTAAATCGCAGGATACGATTGCTCTCAATCCAGCAGACGACGAAATTTATTGCGTAAACTGTGATTTTGTTGAAAAAAGACCCCAGGAGAAATCAAAACATAATATTGATGAAATCAAAGTAATCAATATAGAAGATTATAAGAAAAACAGAGATAAAAACTGATAGAAATTGAACCCTCAAACATATATCATACATAACACAAAAAAGTGCTTTTTTACTTGGTTGTATATATATAAATAGCTTATAATACACTATAACTAAATTTTATTATTATAAGACACACTTATATTTGGGCGGATAATGTTACTTAATCTTTTTAACAAGACAAAAAGGAATATATTTCTACTAGCTTTATTCTTGCTGGTTTCACCTTTTATGCATGCTGATTGGTTTGCGTTAAACATGACTCGTGGCAGCACGGATATAAGTAACGAGGTTTTTGAGCTGCATATGCTTATCTTTTGGATCTGTGTAGCGATAGGCGTTGTAGTTTTTAGCGTAATGTTTTACTCAATGTGGGCTCATACCAAGGAAAAAAATCCTGTGCCTGCAAAATTTCATGAAAATCACAAGCTTGAAATAGCATGGACCATTATTCCATTTTTAATTTTAATCGCTATGGCCGTTCCAGCTTCAAAAACATTAGTAAAAATTTATGATGATGAGGCTGGAGACATAAATATCCAAGTAACGGGATATCAATGGAAGTGGCAGTACAGATATCTGGAAGATGATGTAAGCTTCTTCTCGAATTTATCTACTGATTTAGATGAAATATATAACCTTGTTCCAAAGGGTGAAAATTACTTGCAAGAAGTTGATGAGATGGTGGTTATCCCTGCAGGTAAAAAAGTTAGATTTTTAATAACAGCTAATGATGTAATTCATTCATGGTGGTTGCCTGCATTTGCAATAAAACAAGATGCAATACCTGGA
Source organism: uncultured SAR86 cluster bacterium (assembly GCA_902630885.1). Lineage (GTDB taxonomy): Bacteria > Pseudomonadota > Gammaproteobacteria > Magnimaribacterales > D2472 > SAR86A. The sequence continues at coordinate 9,138 of CACOWI010000011.1, forward strand.
TTTGTAAATACAGCTTGGACTATTGTTGATGAGCCTGGTATTTATAGAGGTAAGTGCACAGAACTATGTGGTAAAAACCATGGTTTCATGCCAATTGTTGTTAAGGTAGTCGAACAAGATGAATATGATGATTGGGTTTTCACCAAAAAACAGGAGGCAATTAAATTAGCTGAACTCACAACTAAAGAATGGACAACTGCTGAGTTGATTGAAAGAGGTGAAAGCATTTATGAAGTAAATTGTGTAGCATGCCATCAAACATCCGGACAAGGTATAACCGGAATATTTCCAGCTCTTGCAGGCAGTGATATCGTTATGAATAACAAAGATAGAAATATTGAGATACTCATGGAAGGGGTTCAAGGAGCAGCAATGAATTCATTTAGTTACCTTTCAGAGGTCGAACTTGCCGCAGTTATTACGTATACAAGACAATCGTGGGGTAATGCAGAAAAAGGAGATGGAGAAATTGTGATACCCAAAGATATAGTAGATTATAAAGAACCAAAAATTTAATATAGGAAAATATTATGAGTGCAGTAATAGAAAATCATCATGACGAGCACGATCATGGTCCAGCTAAAGGCATAACTAGGTGGTTATATACAACCAACCATAAAGATATAGGTACATTATATTTATGGTTTAGTTTTGCCATGTTCCTTATTGGTGGTGCAATGGCAATGGTTATTAGGGCTGAACTTTTTCAACCAGGTATGCAAATAGTTGAACCAGAATTTTATAATCAAATGATAACGCTGCATGGTCTGATTATGATTTTTGGTGGTGTCATGCCTGCCTTTGTTGGGCTGGCTAACTGGTTGGTACCAATGATGATAGGGGCACCGGATATGGCATTACCAAGAATGAATAATTTAAGTTTTTGGATATTGCCTTTTGCATTTTTTATTCTTTTATCATCTCTTTTCATGGAAGGCGGAGCTCCTAACTTCGGATGGACATTTTATGCGCCGCTTTCTACGACTTATGCACCACCCAGTGTGACGTTTTTTATTTTTTCTGTTCACATAATGGGCGCCTCTTCAATTATGGGAGCAATTAATGTTGTGGTGACAATTATGAATATGAGAGCACCAGGCGTAACATTAATGAAAATGCCATTATTTGTTTGGTCTTGGTTAATTACGGCTTACTTATTGATAGCTGTAATGCCTGTATTAGCTGGAGCAGTAACAATGATGTTAATGGATATTCATTTTGGAACAAGTTTCTTTAATGCTGCAGGTGGTGGTGACCCTGTTCTTTTTCAACATATTTTTTGGTTCTTTGGTCATCCTGAGGTTTATATCATGATCTTACCAGCTTTTGGTATTGTCTCTCACATCATTGAGACTTTTTCTAGAAAACAACTATTTGGTTACTCTTCAATGGTTTGGGCAATGTTATCGATTGCAATTCTATCTTTCGTTGTTTGGGCTCATCACATGTTTACAGTCGGCTTGCCACTAGCAGCTGAAATATTCTTTATGTGGGCAACTATGCTCATAGCTGTGCCAACTGGGGTAAAAGTATTTAATTGGGTAGCGACTATGTTTAGAGGATCTTTAACATTTGAGACACCTATGCTGTTTGCAGTTGCTTTTGTGGTGTTATTTACAATTGGTGGATTATCTGGGCTAATGCTTGCGATTGTCCCTGCTGACTTTCAATATCATGATACATATTTTGTTGTTGCTCATTTCCATTATGTTTTAGTGCCAGGCGCAATATTTTCTATCATGGCTGCCGTATATTATTGGATACCAAAATGGTCTGGAAACATGTATGACGAAAGGCTTGGAAAGTTACATTTTTGGTTATCTTTTGTTGGCGTTAATGTGACATTTTTTCCACAACACTTTATTGGTTTAGCTGGAATGCCTAGGAGGTATCCTGACTATGCCCTCATATTTGCTGATTGGAACATGGTTTCAAGCGTTGGAGCATTTTTATTTGGATTCTCTCAATTACTATTTTTATTTATTGTTATTAAGACTGTAATGGGCGGCAAAAAAGCTACTGACCAAGTTTGGGAAGGAGCAAAAGGACTTGAGTGGACAGTTGCTTCGCCAGCTCCATATCATACATTCTCAACACCTCCAAAGATCGACTAATGAAGAAAGAAGCGAAAAGAACATTAATAAAACTAGTTGTTGCTGTTCCATTGATGTTTGCTTTTGGTTTTGCGCTTGTACCTCTATATGATGTTTTCTGTGAGGTTACCGGAATCAATGGAAAAGTTTTTCAGTCCGAATATTCTGAAGAGCTTGTTACTGATGATGGAAGATCTATAGCAATTCAATTTATATCAACAAATAATGAGAATATGCCATGGACATTTAAACCATCTGAACAGGTAATGAAAATTGAAACAGGCAAGTATCATGCTGCAACCTTTTATGTAAAGAATACAACAGATAAAAAAATGACAGCTCAAGCAGTGCCAAGTGTTGCTCCTTCAAATGCTGCAGCTCACTTAAAAAAGTTGGAGTGTTTTTGTTTTGAGCAACAAGAATTGCTGCCAGGCGAAGAGGCACTTCTTCCAGTTAAATTATTAGTTTCAAACGAGCTGCCCTCAAATATTAAAAACATAATCTTATCGTATACGATCTTTGACATAACTGACTATGATGAAGAGGCTATAGCACATAACCAAATGGCAATGGAGTAAAGTAAATATGAGTGGGGGAAGTTATTACGTTCCAGATCAAAGCAGGTTTCCAATTTTTATGGCGCTTTCTTTGTTTCTCTTGGTCATGGGCGCATCCAGCACAATTAATAACTTAGATGATCCAGCTAGCAATTCTGTATACATACTATATTTTGGATTTGCATGCTTATTTTTAACAATGTTTTTTTGGTTCAGACAAGTTATTAAAGAACACCTTGCCGGTTTAGATTCCAACCAATTAAAACAATCATATGTGTATGGAATGGCTTGGTTTATTTTCTCTGAAGTCATGTTCTTTGCTGCATTCTTTGGCGCATTATTTTACGTAAGAGCATTAGCAGTTCCATGGTTGGCTGGAGAAGGATCAAAGGGAGCTGCAATAACAGCTATTGAACTATGGCCAGCGTTTGAGTCATCATGGCCGGTCATGACAACACCTGATCAAGGTAATGAGTTCGATTTAGCAAAAAAGAGTATGGCCTGGCCTGGATGGAGTAAAGCTCTTCAGTGGTTACCCATGTGGAATACAATAGTACTCTTAAGTTCATCTTGGACTGTTCATTTAGCACACCTTGGTTTAAAGAAAGGAAACAGAAGAAAATTCAATGTTTACTTAGGTATAACAGTATTTTTAGCCTTAATTTTTGTTGGATTACAAGCTCTTGAATATTATGAAGCTTATGCCCACTATGGACTTAAACTAAATTCGGGAATTTATGGTTCAACATTCTTTATGCTTACAGGTTTTCATGGCTTTCATGTAATGATGGGTGGCTTCATGTTAGCCATTATGCTTGCCAGATCAGTTTTTGCTGGACATTTTGAACAACATGATCATTTTGGCTTTGAGGCTGCGTCTTGGTACTGGCATTTTGTAGATGTTGTATGGCTAATGCTTTTTATATTTGTTTATATACTTTAACTAGGAATCTTCCCAAGGGACGTTATTACCCAGCTCGCCAGTATATAAGCCAATTGCAATTAAGATGATCAGAACTGTAGCAAAGAAAACTCTTAGGCCAAGTAAATAAACTGTTCTTTTTCTTCCTGTCTCACCTTTATCTACTAGTAGAAAAAAAAGACCGCCAGCAAGTGAAAGAAGCAATAGAGGAATTACGATATAAATTAGTATTGTGATCATATTAAAATTTTAAAGCATATATACTTTTATAGATATGAAAAAAAACAAATTTAAACCAGGAGTAAAAATTACAATTTTTTTTGTTTTTTTTGCAATTCTTTTTTTCTCTTTAGGGTTATGGCAGATTGAAAGAGGACAAGCTAAAACAGCTTTACTCAAAGAATATGAAGAAAATACACTTCAAGATCCCAAAGAAATTAATAAAGATTCAAAAAAATGGGATAGGGTTTACGTTGAAGGTACATGGCAAAGCGCTAATCAAATATTAATTGATAATGTTGTAAATAGAGGCATTGCAGGATACAAGGTTCTTACACCTCTAAGGCTAAGTCAAACGGATGAGATAATTCTTGTTGACAGAGGCTGGATAAAAAGAAACAGAGATATGATGGATTTACCAGATGTTAGTATCGAAGATGTAAAAGAAAAAGTATCTGGCATACTAGAGTCTCCTGAGCTTGGTTTAGTTCTCTCGGATGAATTGGTTTCAGATGGATGGCCAAAGATATCACAAACAAAAAATATTGATGTAATTTCAGAAGAGTACAACGATGTAATATATCCCTTGATTCTTTTAGCAGATCCAATAAGCAGATATAGTTTAGAATACATTAAAATAAATCCGACAAACATGACACCAGTAAAACACTACGGTTACTCTGCTCAATGGTTTTTAATGTTCTTAGTTTTATGTGGCATGTATGTTTGGTATGGATATAAAAAAAATGAAAAGTAAAATTTTTCTAGCAATTTTGTTACTTACACCAATTTTGGTTGTAACTTTTTCTACCCTATATTTCTTGATGGGGAATTCCCCTGATGGAACCAAAAATAATGGCGTATTTTTTAAGAGCTATTTTGATTTAAATGATTTCAATAGTGGAGAAGGCGAACAAAAACTTATTAATTTTGATGACGGTAAATGGATATTATCTGTCTATGTAACCAACATAGATAAAAGCGAGGAGTCTATATATCTTTCAAGGCAGCTAAATGTTGCTCTTAACAGGGACATAAATAAGTTAAAAAGGGTAATATTTTATTCAAACAAATTACTTGAAACTGATTTAAATGATATTAAATTACAATATCCACGAATTGAAATAATTGAGGACAAAAACGGAGTATTGTTGAACGTATTACAAAGAAATTCATCACTTGATTTCAATATTGAAAATCCAATATTTGTAATTGATCCTTACGGAAGAGCTGTAATGTATTTCTTGCCAGATACTGATCCTAAATTAATTTTAAAAGATCTAAAGGTGTTAATTTAATGAATCAAATTAAAAATTTATCTCTATTTGGTATTTGTTTTGCTTTTGTTGTAATTGCTCTTGGAGCATGGACTCGTCTTGTTGATGCTGGTCTTGGTTGTCCAGATTGGCCAGGATGTTATGGTTTTGTAGTTTTCCCGATAAATGAGGCAGATATTGCTATAGCTGAGAGCAGATATCCATTATTTCCATATGATATTAATAAAGCAATTCCTGAAGTTGTCCATAGATATTTTGCTGCAGCATTGGGACTTTTAGCTATCTTTCTAGTTTATTTATCTTTTAGAAGATCAGATGATAGATCCATTCAGGGCTGGTCTTTATTTTTATTATTTTTTATTTGCTGTCAGGGTGTTTTTGGATACTTAACAGTAAGTTTAAAACTTTTGCCAATAATAGTAACACTGCATTTATTTGGGGGATTCACTACGCTTACTTTGTTCTTCTACATTTATCTAAAATCTAGAAATTTTGAGATATTAAATCAAATTAATATCTCTAATCTTAAGACAATCGCAGGAATAGCATTTTTAGCATTAATTTTTCAGATATTTCTTGGGGTTTGGACTAGTACTAATTATGCTTCTTTAGCATGTGCAGATTTTCCGACTTGCCAAGGAACTTATCTTCCTGAAATGGACTTTAAGAGTGGGTTTAACTTAAACCAAGAAGTTGGGCCAAATTATTTGTATGGCTTATTAGACAATCCAGCAAGAGTTGCCATTCATTATTCACACAGAGTTTCTGCAATACTGGTTACGATAATATTCCTTATTCTTATGTCAAGATTATGGTTCTCTGAAGCAGCGCCACTTGCTTCAACTCTTGGCATTCTTCTTTTAACTCAAATCGCACTTGGAATAACCAATGTTGTTTATGTCTTACCGCTTTATGTAGCAATAGCTCATAATTTATTTGCTGCCTGTCTTCTCCTAGCAACCTTTACTGTAAATTACCTAGCCTGGAAGAAATGACCCTTCTTAAAAGCTACTATCAACTTTGTAAACCAAATGTAGTTTATATGATGTTGATATGTGCTTTAGTGGGCATGTTGCTAGCAGAAAATTCTGTAAGTTCTTATAGCTATTTGATTGTATCCTTAATTGGTATAGCGTTTTGTGCAGCATCTGCTGCTGCTATCAATCAGGTAATTGATCGTGAGTCAGACGCATCTATGACAAGAACTGATCAAAGGCCAATACCACAAGGTGAGTTATCTCCGATGCATGCATCTATGTTTGCACTAGTTATAGG
>CACOWI010000012.1 GCA_902630885.1 uncultured SAR86 cluster bacterium
GATACTTTTATTGAGTCTTTGCAATCCAACCCAATTATTGAATACTGGGCCCATTTTTCTCCACCTTCAATAGATTCAAGCAAAAAGGTATTTTTTTTATTTTTAATTCTTGAAAAAACTTTTATAGGTGAGTCTAAGTCTTTTTCAATAGTCTTAACCAATGGAACAATATTAAATCCATTTTCTGCAAACTTTATGTATTCTTCTTTACTTATCATTAGAAAATAGTTTTTTAACTTCTATGGAGTCTCCGATATTTATATCTTTTTCTTCAAACCATCCAGAATTAACCTCTAAAGCATATTTAGCTGCCTTAGTTGAGCAAACAGAATCTTTTGAAAACGGAACCATATCATATATTTCTATAATTTTTCCTCTTATGTCCATGTATGCAACACTTAAGGGAACATAAGTATTCTTCATCCACATACATTGTTGTCCTTCATAAGGCCAAACAAACAACATGCCATAATTATTTGGAATTGATCTTCTATACATGAGACCTTTTTTTCTATCTTCATATTTAGAAACTATCTCTATTTCAGAAAGATATTTTGTAATGTCTATATCTCTTGATGCATCAAGATTGCTAACAAAAAGTAAAAATATAAGATACTTAAACGATTTTTGAACGAAGTTCAGATATTGTTTGCTCATAATTTTCTGTATTAAATATTGCTGAGCCTGCAACAAATGTATCGGCACCTGCCTCAGATGCAAGACCAATGGTATCTTTATTTATTCCACCATCAACCTCTAGGCGGACATCTTTTCCAGATTCATCAATCATTTTCCTAACTTGAGCAATTTTTTCAAGAGAGCTATGGATAAATGATTGGCCACCAAAACCAGGATTGACGCTCATAATTAATACCAAATCTAAATCCTCAAGAACACTCTCAAGCGTATGAAGTGGTGTTGCTGGATTATAAACAAGGCCTGCCTTACAACCCTTATCCTTTATTGCATGAACTGATCTATGTATATGCTTTGTTGCCTCAGGATGAAAGCTAATTAAATCTGCACCAGCATCAATGAAATTTTGTGCTAATTCATCCACTGGATCAATCATTAAATGAACATCTATAAATTCTTTAATGCCGTATTCACGCAAAGCTTTGCATACCATTGGTCCAATTGTTAGATTTGGTACATAGTGATTATCCATAACATCAAAATGAACCCAGTCTGCTCCAGCATCAAGCACATTTCTAACCTCTTCACCAAGCCTGGCAAAATCAGACGCTAAAATTGATGGTGCTATTATATTTTTTTGGTCACTCATAACTTAATTTTGATTATTATATAGGCTATTAGCAAGTTTTAAACGTTCGTGTGTTCCAACATCTATCCATAAATCGTTAGACTTTTGTCCTGAAACTTTCCCATTTTTTAAATATTTCGGAAATACAGTGTCCCAGATGTTAAAACAACTTGAGTCAAAATTGGTTTCTGTAAAAATTTTTGGATTAATTACGGAGATTCCGCTCCAAGTTAAATTATTTAATTCTTCTTTTACAACGATATTATTTTCGTTAATGGAAAAGTCTCCAAGCTCATTATGAGGTGGATTTGGAACTCCAATCAAATGAGCAGCATCAATTCTGTTTGGTAAACTTTTTACATCAATTTTATGAAAAATATCAGAATTCATTACTAAAAAATTTTCATCGCCAAGCAAACTTAAAGCGTTAAGGATACCTCCACCTGTTCCAAGAGGACTATCTTCTCTAGAAAATGTAATATTTAAATTTGAGAATTCTTCATTAATATGGTCTTCAATCAAATGTCCTAAATGAGAGATATTTATAACGAACTCAGAAAAGCCGTTTGCTATTAAATGGTCAATGTTATGCTGAATTAAAGTTTTATCTCCTATTTTTAATAAAGGTTTAGGAGTTACCTCGGTCAAAGGCAATAATCTTTTGCCAAATCCTGCAGCTAAAATCATCACTTTCATAATTGTTCAATAGTCTCAAGTAAAAGAGGTTCAATATTTTTCTCTAGAAAAATTTTAGATGAATGCTCATTTGGTATCATCGTTATGAGATTCTTTAAAATTAATGGCATATCTTTAAGTCTAAAACTTCTATTTTTTACTAAAAAAAGATTCGAAAGAGTTCCAAGAATCCTTAGATTTCTCTGAATGCAGCCCCATCTGGTAAATTCAAAGCATTCATCATTTGAATATTTTGAATTAATTTTTGTTGAATAAAAATTTAGAAAGCGCTTGATATTAGAAATATCAGCTTCGAAATAATGATCAACAAGTATGCCTGCCAAATCAATACCAATTGGTCCACTTTTCATATCTTGATAGTCAATAACTATAAGCTGGTTGTTATCTTTAAAGATAAGATTACGTCTTTCAAAATCGAAATGGCAATTTACCCATGGGTGCTCGGAAAGCTTATTAATAGTAATTTCAATTAAATCATTGATTGAGTCATCTGATTTAATGTTTAAAAACTTTTGACAGAAAACTTCATTGAAGAGACTCATTTGATTTTTTAAATCTTTTTTTGAAAATTCTTCCAGATTTGCAATTTTAGACTCTTGAATATCAACCAATAATTCTAATGACATCTCTAATAATTCTTTCTGATTATTGTCATTAAAAATTGATATCAAGTCCTTGTCTCCTAAGTCCTCCTGTATAGTCACTCCATCTTCTTTGTTATGATAAAAAATTTCGACACAACGTATATTATTTTTTTTTAGCTCGTTAGATATATTTATAAAATTTGAATGGTCATCAATTTTTGGATCTAGATAACAAAGGACAGCTGATTCCTTAGATTCATTGATAATTCGCCAGTATTGTCTGCCACTAGCCTCAAGTTTTAATGGAAATACTTCTTCAGGATTAAAGTTAAATTTGTTGCTTAAGTTTATTACTTCTTCTTCTTTCAACTAACTATTCTTAATTTCATCAGGTAGAGGAGTATTATCAGGAACAAAGAAATCTGGCATTAATTCTGCAAAAGGTACCGATGCGTACTTTGAGAAATCTTTTACTCCAGCTTCATATAAAACAATATCATCTATACAGAAGTTTCCAGTAAATTCTTTTGAATCTTTTGTAAGTATTTCGTATGCGGAGTCAGCCATTATGTCTACATTTCTTGAAAGCTTCATAATTTCGTCGCCACCGAGGTGATTTTGAACAGCAGCTGTTGCTATAGCTGTTCTAGGCCAAAGTGCGTTAACAGCTATACCAAATTCTTTGAATTCTTCTGCCATTCCTAGAACACACATACTCATAGTGTACTTAGCCATAGTATAGGCTACTGTTCCTGAGAACCATTTAGATTCCATATCAAGAGGTGGTGCAAGATTTAAAATATGCGGATTATTAGATTTTTTTAAATGAGGTAAGCAATATTTACTAACCATATAAGTACCTCTGCCATTAATTTGATGCATTAGATCATATCTCTTCATCTCGGTATCAGTAACATTTGTCAATTGAATTGCTGAAGCATTATTTATACAGACATCAATACCTCCGAAATGATCAACAGTTTGATTTATAGCATCTCTAACATTATCTTCATTCCTGATGTCACAAATTACTGGTAATGCTTCACCGCCGGCCTCTACTATTTCATCAGCTGCAGTGTATATTGTTCCAGGAAGTTTAGGATGAGGTTCAGCCGTTTTAGCAGCTATGGCTATTTTTGCTCCATCCTCAGCTGCTTTTTTAACCATCGCAAGGCCAATGCCTCTACTTCCACCAGATATAAAAATTACTTTATCTTTTAAACTCATATTTTTTCCTCAAATTAATTAAAACTTTTCCATATATGGACGTAAATCTAATTCATGCGTCCAAGCACTTCTATGTTGTGTATGAACAAACCAATACGCATCCGCAATTGCATCAGGTTGTAGAATACCGTCTTTTTCTTTTAAAGCATATCTGTCCGGGAAATTTTCTTTTATAAACTCTGTGTCTATAGCCCCGTCAATTATGAAATGTGCAACATGAATGCCTTGAGGTCCAAGTTCTCTCGCCATACTCTGAGAAACTGCCCTAAGTGCAAATTTTGCACTAGCAAATGCTGAAAAACCTGATCCACCTCTTAAAGAGGCAGTAGCTCCAGTGAAAAAAATAGATCCCTCATTTCTTGATTTCATATATTTTGCTGCCTCTCGTCCAGTCAAAAAACCAGCAAAAGCTGCCATTTCCCATACTTTTTGAAACACTCTTGATGTTGTATCAACTATTGGGAAAAAAACATTTGCACCAGGATTAAAAATAACAACATCAATCGGAGCTACTTCATTCTCAACTTCTTTGAAGAAATCGGAAATTGACTCCTCATTTCGAGCATCCACTCCAAATCCCTTTGCCCATCCACCAGAATTATTAATTTCTTCTGCCAACTTATTTACTTTTTCAATACTTCTGGGACGCCTGGCAGGACATACCTTATAACCATGACTTGCAAATTTCTTTGTAAGTGCTGCACCTGTAGCATCCCCGGCACCTATGATAATGGCTGAAAATTTTGAAAAATCTTTCATAACAGTGTTTAATTGTCTTACTTTACAAAATTGTAGATAGAAATGATAGTAGACTTTATTTTTGATGTGGCTAGTCCTAATACGTACCTTGCTCATAAAATTATTCCAGGCATTGAAGAAAGAACAGGTGCAAAATTTAATTATGTTCCGTGCCTCTTAGGAGGAATTCATAAATTATCTAACAATCAGCCACCTTTTATAGCATATGCAGATTGCAAAAATAAAAGTGACTATCAGATGCTAGAAATTGATAGGTTTGTCAAACAACACGGTCTGACAAATTACAAATTTAATTCTCATTTTCCACCTTCAACCATTCAAATACAAAGGGGTGCGATTGCAGCCAAGGAATTAAATATTTTTGAAGATTATTTTGAGTGTGTCATCAAGGCCATGTGGGAAAATGATAAAAATATTTCTGATATTGAAATTCTCAAAGAAGTTCTTAAAGACAGCAATTTGGATGTTGAGCCTATTATTAATATTGTTACTTCACAGGATTGCAAAGATAAGCTCATTAAAAATACTGATGATGCAGTAAATAAAGGATGTTTTGGAGTACCAACATTTTTTTATGACAATCAAATATTTTTTGGAAAAGACCACCTTTATCAACTTGAACAATACATTAATTCAAGTAATTAGTAGAACTTTTCAAGAAAAAATCTATCAAACCATTAAAATATCTCAAGCATGACAACAGTAATAAGAACATCACTTTTAATTGGTTTGGCTTTTACTCAAAACTATCTTGTTGGTGATATTTTAAAATCTGAGGTATTTACAGAAAACACTACAAATACTTCATGCATGATATATCAGCCTTATTTAGGTGTAGTTCAAGATTTAGAAAGTTTAGATATTAAGTCAGATAAATTTGAAATAACAGACGAAAAAGTCTTGATATTAAATGACAATGTGCAAATTGATTTTCCTGAAGGCATTCTAAAAGCAGGCAAAGCTCGCCTTGATCAAGAAAATGGGTTGGTAAATTTTAAAAAAGGTGGTGAATTAATTCTGGAAAATTATTTTTTTAATTCAAATGAAGGTGCCTTTAACAAAAATAAGTTATTCGTTGACTTCACTGATGGAGAGACATTTTTAAATAATAGAGGACTGGTGATTAGCTTCAAAAAGCTCACTGGTAATTTAGATGATCAAATAACTTTTGAAGAAATATCAATGACATCGTGTTTGGAGCCGGGCAATGGTTGGCAATTGAATGCTGAAAGCATAACGATTGATGATAATACTATGAGGGGATATGCTAAAAAAGTTAGGGTAAAGGCATTTGATAAAACTATTTTGAGGATACCTTATCTTCCATTTGCGACATCCCAGGAGAGAATGTCTGGTTTTTTAGAGCCAAAGCTATCGTATTCTTCTGATGGATTAGATTTCATGATTCCATACTATAAGGTTATATCAGAGAAGGCTGATTTGACGATTGCTCTTAGAAATATTTCCGATAGAAGTTTTGGCATAGAAGCAAATTCAAGAAATCTTCATGGAGAAGATAATAATTTAAGAAATATCGATTTAATTTATTTTAATAGTGATGATGAGTATGAAAAAAGCTATCCTTCAGATTCCAGCTCAAGATGGGCTTTTAGCATAAACGATTCGTTTGGAGATAAAACAAACTTCTGGGTAGATTTGGATTGGTCAAAATCATCAGATAGCTTGGTTTTAAGGGATATTCCTGGTGATATAACATCGATTGGAAGTCAGAGAGAACAAAATTTAAACCAAAATATTCAAATTAATGGAGTTTTTAATAATTTTCAAATTAGTGTTTCCCAGGAAGGATATCAAACATTAAATCCCATTCTTACAGATGGTTATAAAAAATCGCCATCAGTCAATTTTAGTTATAACAAGAACTTTAAAAATGTTTCTATTCATGAATACCTTAATTATACAAATTTTGTTGCAGATACTATTCATGGTTTCTTTGGTGTAGATAAAAATAATAAATTTAGATCTTCTATTCCAAATCCAGTTGAAGGAGAAAGATTTTTTTATATGTTAGAAGTTTCAAACTCTAACAATATTAATGGATATAAATTAAAAACATCAATTGGAGTAAGAGGCATTGATTTTGACATCACAGGAAATAGCGTAAATACCAATTCGGTTATGGTACCAACATTTAAGTTTGATTTAAGTACCACATTAATTAGGAAAAATGGTATGCAAAGCCATATTTTAAAACCGAGAATATTTTATGGATATGTTGGGCACGACGAGCAAGATGAGAATCCTATATTTGATAGTTATAAATTAGGGATGATGAATCAGGTATTCAACCTTAATCGTTTTACCGGCATGGATAGAATTGGTGATCAAAATTTTTATACATTAAGTATGGAGTATAAAAAACGTCAAATGAAGATGAATAATATCTCCCTAAAGATTAGCCAAAAATTTTATTTAAAAGACAGGAAAGTATTTATTAATAATATGAACTCAATGCACTCTAATATGATGTCGGATTCAATAGATATGGGCATGATGTCGGATTCAATGGACATGGGCATGATGTCCATGATGAATGCAGATAAAGATCCAATTATGATTATGGCTAAATGGATGCCCAATATGAAAACGATGATGATGGCTTCTGGTAGCTATTCAGAAGAAATGAAAAAATTTCCAATGGCCGGATTAACTATAAATCACATGTTTGATAGAGGAAAAATCGGATATGCAAAAAGATACACTAGAATGACAGGAGATTTTAATCAAACCCTAGATTATTCTGAATTTTTAGCTAACTTCAAAATTAAAGATAATATTAGTTTTATCGCAGAACTGAGACGTGATGATCAAAATAACTCTAACATAGAATCCGCGGTTGGAATTGGATTTGAAAATTGTTGTTTTTCTTTTAGAGTTTTAGCTTCTGATAAAAACCTCTCGAAGTATTTAGACGGTTATCAACCTGAAATGTATCAATATTTAGGAGATGCTTGGGATGATATAATTCGGATCGAAAGTAAAAGTAGAATTAATTTTGAATTCAAACTAAAAGGATTAAACTCTTCCTTTGAAAAAGTTTCAAGATTCATGAATAATTCACTATTGAGTCATTAAATTCTTATGAAAAAAATATTAACAACATTGCTTTTAATAACATCTGCTCTATTGGAGGCGAAAATTGAGCTATTAGATAGAATTGCAATCATTGTTGATGATGGCGTTGTTATGGAGTCACAAATAGATACCGCGATCAAAACTCTCGAAAAAGGGTACCGAGATCAAAACATGCAAATACCACCAAGAGATATTTTGATTGATCAAGTAAAAGAAAAACTAATCATTGAGGAACTTCAACTTCAACTTGCAGACAGAGCTGGAGTAAAAATTAGTGATGCAGAATTAAATTCTACTTTATCTAGATTGGCAAATAGTAATGATATGACTTTAGAGGAATTCATTTTATTTATAGAAACGAACGGAGATTCATATGAAGAAGTTCGAGAAACTATGAGAAAAGAAATGCGTATTCAAAGAATTCAGCGTGGAAGAGTTAATCAAAGTATTGAAATTACTGAGAAAGAATTTGAATCATTTCTAGCTACTGATGAGAGCCTTGCAATGCTTGAGCCCGAAATTTTGGTAAGACAAATACTTGTTAAGGACTATGGTGTAGCCAAAAGAATAATCGATCTTATTAAATCAGGTTCTGATTTCGCTAACTTGGCAACGGAATACTCGTTGAGTTCAAATGCGGCTAAAGGTGGTTTAATGGAATGGAGAAAAATTATAGATATGCCTGAGTTATTTGAAAATTCTCTTAGGAATCAGTCAATAGGTTTTATTTCAGATCCATTGGAAAGTGGTTCTGGTTTTCATATATTAAAGCTTGAAGATAAAAGAGGTCAATTTGTTGCATTTGAGGATCAATGGCAGTCAAGACATATTCTACTCATTCCATCTGCAATCAGAAGTAGTGAGGAAACAGAAAAACTACTTAATGATATCAGACAGAGAATATTGGATGGAGAGGACTTTGCTTCCCTTGCAGAGGAATTTTCTGAAGATCCTGGTTCTGCTAAACAGGGTGGAGATTTGGGTTGGATTGGTTTGGGTGTTTTCACAGCCGCATTTGAAAAAACAATGTTAGCAACCGAAATTGGAGAAATTTCTGAGGTATTTGAAAGCGAGTTTGGATATCACTTTCTTGAGGTCTTAGGAAAAAGAAATCATGAGCTTACCAATAAGCTTATTGAAGACAGGGCTTATAATATGTTGTATGCAAGAAAATTCGACGAAGAGCTTGAAAATACGCTAAGAACAATGAGAGCGGAAGCTTTCGTAGAATTTAAAGACCTAGATTGAAAAAAATCATCTATTCGCCTGGCGAGCCAAGTGGTATCGGTCCAGACCTAATAATAAAATTAACCTCTTCAAAGTTATGGGAAGATATAAGAATCCCTATTATTACAGTCGGTGATCCAAAGCTTTTTACAGACAGAGCAGCTGTGTTGAAGAAAAAAATAAAAATTCTTGAGTTGGATTCACTTGATCAAGTCAAAAAAAATATAAAAGGACTTCTACAAATTATAAAAGTGTCAAAATGCTCCAATACTAAACCAGGAAAACTTTATAAAAGAAACGCTCAATATGTTCTTGATAATCTTAATTACTCAATAAAACAAACTTTGCTTAATGAAAGGACAGCACTGGTAACAGGTCCTTTAAGTAAAGAGAATATTATTTCGATCGACAAATCATTTACTGGACATACTGAATTTATAAGAAAAGTTACCAAAAGCAAAGATGTCTTGATGATGCTTGCATCTGATCAGCTTCGCGTTGCCCTATCAACGACTCATATCCCACTTAAAAATGTGTCTAAAAAAATCACAAAAGAATTAATCATTAATAAAGTAAAGATACTTAATGAAGACTTACAAAATAAATTTGGTATTCACAAACCAAGCATAAAAGTTCTCGGTCTTAATCCTCATGCTGGAGAAAATGGAAAAATAGGTAGAGAAGAGCAAGATCATATAAAGCCAGCAATTAGAGAGTTAAGAAAGAAAAAAATTGATGTATCAATGCCCGTATCAGCCGATACCGCATTTTCTAACAAATCATTAAAAGAAACTGATGCATTCTTGGGTATGTATCATGATCAAGTATTACCAGTCTTAAAAACTTTAAGTTTTGGAAGATCAATAAATATTACCCTTGGAATTCCAATAATTAGAACTTCTGTTGATCATGGAGTTGCTTTAGATATTGCTGGGACCAATAAATCAAATCCTTCATCATTAATACTAGCAATTAAAACTGCAAAAAAATTAATTTAATGAGCTCTAGGGATATTAGAAGAAAGTTTGGACAAAATTATCTAACAGATCAGTCTGTCTTATATAAAATGGCAGAATCTATATCGCCAGCATCTCTAGATACTTTCTTAGAGATTGGTCCTGGACATGGAGCTTTAACTGAACAAATAAATATAGAAAATATTAAAATAACTGCGGTTGATATTGATCCAGAAAATATTAAGAAATTAAAAAAGAAATTCGAAGGTCCTGCAAGCTTTGAATTCTTAGTCGGCGATATCTTAAAATATGAAATCAATAGTATTGAACAAAGAGTTGTTGGCAACCTTCCCTATAATATCTCTACTCAAATAATTCTAAAACTTTTAGATAATTGCGAAAATATCATTGATATGCATTTTTTAGTTCAGAAGGAAGTGGCAGAAAAAATTGCAGGACGAGCTGGGACTAAGAATTGGGGCAAACTAGCTATCAAAATCGCTGCTTTTTTTGATAGTGAAGTTTTGTTTGATGTTCCTCCAGAAGCATTTGATATAAAACCAAAAGTTAATTCAAGCTTTATCAGATTAATGCCTAATAAAAATTTAAGACAAAACATAGATCTTAAAGAAAATTTTTTTAGACTTGTTGACTTAGCATTTGTTTCTCGAAGGAAAAACATTAAGAATAATTTAAAAAATTTAGATATTAATTGGGATAAAGTAGGTATTGATCCAATAAAAAGACCTGAAGAACTATTTCTTGAAGATTATCTTAATCTCTCAAAGGTTATCGTATTTTAATGTCACACTATGTAATTGGAGATGTTCAAGGTTGTTATGATGAACTTATTAAATTATGTTCAAAAATAAAATTTAAACCAAAGAAAGATACATTAATCTTCGCAGGAGATCTTGTTAACAGAGGGCCTAAGTCACTTGAAGTCTTAAATTTTTGTCTTGAAAATAAGAAATCCATTAAAGCTGTTCTTGGTAATCATGATTTTTACCTTCTATATTTAATAGAACACAAAAAAAATAACAAATCACTTAAAAATATTCTTAATGCAAACAACATTTCTAAAATACATAAATGGTTAAAAAAACTACCGCTTTTACTAAAAATTAATATTAATGGTCATAACTTTTGGATTTCTCATGCTGGAATACCTTATATATGGGATTTAAAAACCGCTAAAAAGCTCTCAAAAGAAGTTCAGATTGGTCTTAAAGAGGATTCTTATGAATTACTCAGAAATATGTGGGGCGATACTCCAAGCAAATGGAATAGTAAGCTTGAAAAACAAAAACGTTACAGGGTAATAATAAATTACTTTACAAGAATGAGATTTTTAAATAAAAAAGGTGCTCTAAAGTTAAAGAAGAAAAACCTTAAACCAGAAAAAAATCATATTCCTTGGTTTGAGCAAACCACTCATAACTTAAAAGAAAATGAGTCTATTTTATTTGGACATTGGGCAGCGCTTGAAGGAAAAACAAATTTAGATAATATAATTGGCCTAGATACTGGATGCGTATGGGGAAATAAATTAACTGCGATTAGACTAGAAGATAAAAAAATATTTCAGGTTGGGAAGAAATGAAAATTTATAAAGTTGGTGGTGCTGTAAGAGATTCACTTATGAGTGTTGAATGCTCTGATACAGATTGGGTAGTTGTCGGCTCATCACCTGAAGAAATGATTTCTAAAGGCTACAGGCCTATTGGTAAAGATTTTCCAGTATTTTTACATCCTGAAACAAATGAGGAATATGCCCTGGCAAGAACAGAGAAAAAAACAGGAACTGGTTATGGTGGTTTTACATTTTATTATGGAAAAGATGTTACGTTAGAGGAGGACTTATCAAGAAGAGATTTCACTATAAATGCCATTGCTCAAGATATTGAGGGTAATATTATTGATCCTTTTAATGGGCAAAATGATATAAAAAATAAAATTTTTAGGCACGTTTCAGATGCTTTTTTTGAAGATCCTCTAAGAGCAATTAGATTGGCAAGATTTTTTTCTTATAATCATCTTGAAGATTTCGACATTGATGAAGATACTGTTAAATGCATCGAAAAAATTGTTTCATCTAAAGAGATTGCAGATATTTCACCAGATAGGGTCTGGTCTGAAACTGAAAGAGCTTTATCTAATTCTAGTCCAAGTAAGTACTTTGAAAAGATTATATCTTTGAACTTATTAGATCCTTATTTTAGTAAGCTAACAAAATCTTCTTGTAACAGCGAGAGCGATAAGGCATTGAGGTGGGCTGAACTTCAAATAAATAATGATTTTGAACTAGGAAGCAAGCTTCCCCTCCCCAATGATTTTAAAAATATTGTTGAGGTGTCTAAAAATGCATTGAAATTAAATGAAGATATCAGTCAAGACGACTTAATTTTATTAATTGATAAAATTAATTTTGTTAGAAATTTTGAATTAATTAATCAGTTAATTTCGCTACCTCATTTTAGCGATAACAAAGATTTTATTTCCAAGCTCGCAAAAAAAATTAAAAGTACTGATTTCTCACATTTATCAAACGTGTCAAAGGAGAATATTGAGGAAGAAAAGATTAAAATATATAAAGAAATTGTTAATAGCTAAAAATGAATAAAACTATTTTTATAACTGGGGCAGCTAAAAGAATTGGTAAACAGATAGCTCTTACCTTTAAAGAATTAGGCTGGAATATTATTATTCATTACAACTCATCAAAAAAAGCAGCTGATGATCTTGCCGCTGAAATAAATAATTCAAATGCTAACTCTGCGGTTACTGTTCAAGGAAATTTAGATGTCAAAGAAGATGTTGAAAAAATTATCAGTGAGGTTCTTGATGCATTTCCGAGTATAGATCTATTGATAAATAATGCTTCCACTTTTTATCCTACTCCAATTGATGACATTTCAGAAGATCATTGGGAGAAATTAATTGGAAGTAATTTAAAAGGACCAATGTTTTTAATTAAAGGGCTCAAACAAAAACTTAAAGAATCAAACGGATCAATTATTAATATCACTGATACTAATTTATCAAAAGGCGTTGCTAATTACTCCATTTATTCTGCTGCAAAGGCTGGATTAGAGGCAATTACAAAAGGATTGGCAAGAGAGTTAGCGCCTGAAATAAAGGTAAATGCAATTGCTCCAGGTGCAATGCTTGAACCACCAGATGTTACTTGGACTGAAGAACAAAAAAACAAAGTTATTGATTCTATTCCTCTTAAAAGAATGGGTTCAGAAAAAGATATAGCTGAAGCTGTAAAGTTTCTTGCTGATTCTGATTATATAACCGGGCAAATTATAAAAGTTGATGGAGGCAGGTCACTGTAATGAAGCCTCTAGATGATACAAAATTCTCTGGTACTAAAGATGTTGATGAAAGGCTAAAAATTGACTCTGCAAGTTTACAGCCTTGGGTTGACGAGTATGTTCCAAATGC
>CACOWI010000013.1 GCA_902630885.1 uncultured SAR86 cluster bacterium
CCAACAATACCCATATATGCAAAAATAAACTCTGGATTATTTTGCATGCATATTGCAATTCTGTCTCCTTTTTGAATTCCCTCTTTGATAAGAGCATTTCCTACTTGCGCTGCCCTTGAGATTGTTTCTTTAAAAGTATATCTCTCAGACTCATAAACTAAAAAATCTTTATCTGCATGAAGTAAACCAAAATCAAAATACCCTTTTAAATTATTTGGAAAAGTTACATATTCACTGAAAGAATTGCCGTTTGCATCCTGAATTTCTCGAGTTTCAAAAATTTCGCCCGGTTTGGTTAACTCAGATACGATTTCATTGAATAATTGATTTGAATCAGTCATTTTGTGTGATTAATATTATTTTACTTTTATAAATATTATTATAACGATACTATATTTAATATATAGCATATTAAAATATTAGCTTTAAAGAGGAGAGTAAGATGAATTTAGACTTTGCATCAGTCTGGGAGATGATTTCAGATATCGTTCCTGAAAATGACGCCTTGATATGTGGTGACGAAATTATTTCATGGAAGGACTATGATTTGCAATCAAGTAAGATTGCAACAGCACTAAAAAATGCTGGATTAGGACCAAATTCAAAGGCAGGACTGTATTTAAATAATTCAAATGAATATCTAATAGGTCAAAATGCAATCTTCAAGATTGGTGGAGTTCCTATTAATGTAAACTATAGGTATGTTGCTGAAGAGTTAATTTATCTTTTAGATAACTCTGATTCAGAGGCTGTCTTTTATCACGCATGTTACAGCAGAAGAATTAAAGAGATTTCAGGCTCACTTCCAAATATTAAAGCCTGGATTGAAATTGCTGATGGTAATAGATCAGAATTTGAAGACTCACTAAAGTTTGAAGAACTTCTTGATAGCTGTAATCCTATGGAAAGAATTCATAGAGATCCAAATACCATTTATATGCTTTACACGGGCGGAACAACTGGAATGCCAAAAGGAGTAATGTATAAACAAGGTGAATTCTTGGTCTTTCTTTTTAGAACTTTAAAAGCAATGGGTTATGACGTTCCAGAGGATATAAATAATCTAGAGGAACAAATACATAACTTTAAAAAAGATAATACATTCATAAAAAGTTTAATTGGATGTCCGCTTATGCATGGAACAGGAATGTGGCTTGGTGCTTTCTTGCCTCTCCTTCTTGGAGGTACAGCAGTCACATCCCGTAATTTAGGATTTGATCCGGATCAAATGTGGACACAAGTTGAAGATACAGGAACTACAAATATTGTTATTGTTGGTGATGCATTTGCAAAACCAATGTTAGATGCTTTGGATAGAGCAGAAGAAAACGGAAAGCCATATGATTTAAGTAGTGTTAAAGTCATTATTTCCAGTGGTGTAATGTGGAGTGAAGAAATTAAGAATGGCCTCTTAAGACACCATGACATGATGCTCATGGATACTATGGGCTCGACTGAAGGCGGAATGGGCAGTTCAGTTTCTACAAGAGATAATCCTCCCAAAACTGCAAAATTTTCAATTAATCCTGGTGTAATAATAATTGCAGATGACGGTGAGATTCTTAAACCAGGCTCAGAAAAAATAGGTCTCATTGGAACAAGTGGACTTGTTCCAGTTGGTTATTACAAAGATGAAAAAAAATCTGCTGAGACATTTAGAGAGGTAAATGGAGTTAGGTACAGCTTTCCAGGTGATTATGCAAAGTTAGAAGAAGACGGAACAATAACCTTACTTGGTAGAGGAAGTAATTGCATCAACTCTGCAGGAGAAAAAATATATCCTGAAGAAGTAGAAGAAGCTATCAAAAGAAATGATGAAGTGTTTGATTGTCTTGTTGTTGGTGTTGATGATAAAAAATTTGGTCAAAAAGTTGTAGCTGTTGTTTCTCTTGAAGAAAATAAAGATATTAATGAAGATTCACTAGTAGATGCCACTAGATCATTCATTGCTGGTTATAAACTTCCTAAAAAAGTAGTATTTGTGGAACATGTTGAACGTGCTCCAAATGGCAAAGCAAATTATAAATGGGCCAAAAATATTGCTAATGAAAGTCTTAGATAAGAAAGATATTTTGTGTTTTGTTATTGCGCTGATTGCAACAACACATCTTTATACATCAGAACCTATAGCTTACCTTAATTCCTTAGGTTATGAGCCTGTCCAAAAAGAGATAGCCTTTAGTAAAAACGGAATGATAACAACTCAGCATTTCTTGGCTACTCAAGTTGGAGAGAAAATTCTAAATCAAGGTGGCAACGCATATGATGCATCTATTGCTGTTGCTTTTACACTTGCAGTAGTTTTGCCAAGAGCAGGCAATATTGGTGGAGGTGGATTTATGGTAATTTACGATAAGGAAACAGAACAACCTTACACCATAGACTTTAGGGAAAAAGCACCTGAACTATCAACAAAAGATATGTATTTAAATGAAGATGGTTCTTTTAATGATAAAAACCTATCTACACTTGGTTATTTGTCTATTGGCGTTCCAGGAACAGTAGCGGGTTTATGGGAGGTTCATCAAAAATTTGGTTCATTGCCTTGGGGTGAATTATTTGAGGATGCTATTTATTATGCAGAGAACGGGTTTGAAATAACTCCTTTTCTAGCAGATATATTATTAAGGTATAGTGAATCCCTATCAATATTTGCAGAAACTAAAGAAATATTTCAATTACATTACCCTAATTTCAAAAATAAAACTCTCGTTCAAAAGGATTTGGCAAATACTCTTAAAATAATTGCATCTAATGGAAGGAAAGGATTTTACGAAGGTGAAATTGCTGAGAAGATATCTAGTGAAATAAAAAAAAATAGTGGTCTTATTTCAAAATCAGATCTAAAAAATTACTCTCCAGTTTGGAGAGAACCATTAATCTCAAATTATAGAGATGCTGAGATTATTACTATGGGACCACCCTCCTCAGGAGGTCTCCATGTAATACAAATGCTAAACATACTTGAAAATTATGATCTAAAAAAAATTGGTCATAACTCACTAGAGTATATAAATTTATTAACTGAGGTTATGAAATTTGCTTATGCCGACAGATCAAAATATTTAGGTGACCCAGATTTTTATGATGTTCCTATAAAAAAAATAACTAGTAAAAAATATGCCAATGACATAAATAAAAATATTCAAATTGGAAAATTAACACCTGTCAATGAAATCAATCCTGGACAATATATTGATGGTGAAAGTCATGAAACAACTCATTTTTCTATAGTAGATAAAACAGGTAATATAATTTCTATGACATACACTTTAAATTCTACATTTGGTTCAAAGGTTGTTATTGAGGGAACTGGAATATTAATGAATAACGAAATGGATGATTTTTCTGCAGCCTCAGGAATACCAAATCAATTTAATTTACTCGGAGCAGAAGCTAATGAAATAGCTCCATTTAAGAGACCTTTGAGCTCAATGACTCCAACAATAGTTCTAAAAGATAAAGAATTATTTTTTACAACTGGCAGTCCAGGAGGAGCAAGAATAATAACAGCAGTATTGCAATCAATTTTAAACATTATAGATTTTGATATGAACTTAGAAGATACAACTTCAGCAAAAAGAATACATCATCAGTGGTATCCAGATATTCTTGAATATGAATTTACATTAGATAGTGCAATTGAGGAAAACCTAAAAAAAATGGGTTATAAAACCGAATCAAAGCTACCATTGACTTGTCTTCAAACTATAATGCTTAGAGATGGTATGTATTATGGATATGGAGATTTTAGACGAGTGGATGCATTAGCTTCAGGAAATATAAATGATTGATAAATTATTGATAATTGGTGCTTATGCATTGCCTGTTTTATTCCTTTTAACATTTTGTTTTTATATTACAAAAAAGTAGAAATTGATTAATATCTATAATCCAGTTTTTATCAGTCTAAGTTCTTTTTCAATTATTGATTTAATAATAGTTTCAATATTTTTTTTATCGATTGGTAGTTTCTGTTCGTCAATAATTTTTAGGCTCGCGCCTAATAGTCCATTTCCTTTATCTAAAATGAGATCTTCTTGTCCTTCATGTTCAAGAAAAGTTGATGCTATTAATTTGATACCTTTATTTGGATTTATTATTCAAAGTGGAAAATGTAAGTTTTGTAATTCAAATATTTCAAAATTGTATCCGTTTACAGAAATATTTTTTTTAATAATTGGTTTTTTACTAATAACTAACTATGGAATTGGTCTATCAACTATTGTTTATACAGTAATTATTTTTTGTTTCTATGTATTATTTTTTCTTGATTACAAATATTTATATCTACCTGTATACATAAATTTATTAATAGTACTTTTAGGAATAACTTTCAATGCTAAATATCAATTATTCATAGATGAAACTTTTTTAATCTTAGGCATCAAGCCAATTTTTTTTACTCTTTACGGCCTTTTTTTTGGTTACTCTTCACTTTGGTTAATAAATCTTACATTTAAAGTTATAAAGAAAAGGGATGGTATTGGCGGAGGAGACTTTATCTTATTTGGAGGAATTGGTTCGATCCATGGTCCAATCGCCTTACCAGTAATATTATTTATAGCATCTTTTTTGGGGTGTCTTTATTTTATATTTTCTGAGAAGGCAGTTAATAGCGAGTTGCCATTCGGATCTTTTTTGATACTCAGTTCTTTGATCTATTTTGTATTAAATTTAATGAACTTTTCTTTTATTAATTAGTCATATTAATAAAGGCCTTTGAATATCCTCACAGTTCATATCCCCTAGGTCTTAAAAGCAGGCAAAAAATGCCTGCTTTTTTTTATAATTTTATTTTTATGCACAGAAATGTGTTATAAATAGAGAAATTAATTTAAATAATCAAATATGAAAAAATTTACTTTACTACTTACTTCAATATTTATAATTAGTGCTTGCTCTAAGAGCGATAATCAAAATCAGACCGAAACACCTGATGCGCCAACATCTCTCGTAGAATATGTTTGGCATAAAGCTGGGTCAGACTTCTCAGCAGATAATCTTGCAATGCTAATTAGATCCTGGAATGGCATGATAGATGATGCTATGTGTAGCGGAATGACCGGTGCAAACATCTTAACTCCCGAGGTTGCTAATGAAGGATATGACTTTATTTGGGTTTTACTCTGGGATTCTCAAAGCAGCCGAGATGCGTGTTGGGATGATTGGACTACAAATTTACAGTCAAATTGGGACTCCATGATAGATGGCATCATGCAATATGATTTAGATAATGTATATCTTTTTGGTTGGACAATAGGACAGTATCCAAAAACTGAAAATGATACTGGCTCATTTGTAAATAGCTTTAACTTCTGTAACTATAATGAAGGCTACTCTGAGGCTGACCTTGATGCCTTTAGAGATGATATAGCTGCAACAAATTGGAGTGATACATATTGGTATGGCCTTTTAGATCCAAAATTTGAACCAGTGGATCCAGCACCAGACTTTGTTTGGTTAAATTTATGGGCTAATAGTGCTGAAAAAGAAATCGCACAAAACAATTATAATAATAGCGATCTTCCTTCAACAACAGGTGCAGCATTCACATGTAACAATGTTGATTTTTCTGGAGTAGCAATTAGAAGATAATGGAGCGGGTGACGGGATTCGAACCCGTACCAATAGCTTGGAAGGCTATTGTGCTAGCCATTAACACCACACCCGCTTTGTCGGGAAATTATAATAAAAAAGGGAGCAATATGCTCCCTATTTTTATACTCAAGTTATAAGGAAAGCATCATATATCTTAGAATCGATACATTTGGCATTTTCTTGGAACTCCTTTTTTACATTTTCTGCAGTGGGATTATTAATCCAGTTTGAGCTAATCTCACTTGAAAAGTTATCATTATAAATATTATTTATCCATATAAAAGAATTTGGGTAATCCTTATTATGCAGATACATAGCCTCATATGATATGTTTAATGATTTTATTTCCAAAGAAAATCTTTCTATTGCAACTCTAAATGTTCCATAGTTATATCCCTCATTATATTCACAACGTAAAATTTCAGAGACATAGTCAGGACTAAAACTTTCACTCTTGTTCACTAATAATTTTTGACCAAATAGTTCTTCTCTATCAAATTTACAGCTAGCAATTTCATCGAATCCACCTCTGCTTAATCTATCAAGAATATAGTTATATATGTTTTGATCTGAATAATTATTGAAATTGATAATAAATTGGTTCACATAATTAGGTTTTGGAAAATAAACATTAATATCGTATTTGATATCATTTTGCTGCAATTCTGATCTTAATAATGTTGATAGGAAAGACTCAAGATTTAGTAAGGTATAACCTTCATTAAATTTACATTCAAAAAATTCTGCTGAAAATTCATATTTAGGTTCAATTAATGAATTTGCCTCTATTTGTTTAGTATTTTCTGATGAACATGAAATAAGAAAAGCTATAATTAAGATGATTGTATAAGATTTATGCATATTTAAGATTATAGTTAATAAGATGAAAAGTTTAAGAATTATTTTTGTTGATCAATTGTCTTCAAATAACCCAACCTTAGAAGGAATGAATTCAAATGATATTTTATTGTTTTATGAACCAATGGAAACTTTTTATGAAATTAAACATCACAAACAAAAAATTACATTATTAGTATCGGCTTTAAGACAACATATTGAGAGAATAAATCATAAAAATGTAATACATCAAAAGATTGAAAAAAATAAGAAACATGATTTAGTAAAATTCTTAAAAAAGATAATTTCTGAAGACAATGTAAATAAAATTATCACAGCCAAGCCTTCAGATTTTAAAATTTATAAAGATCTCTTATTTTTTTCACAATCAAATAATATTGAACTAGAAATTTTAGAAGATAAAAAATTTATCTCAAATGTTGAGGATTTTACTGATTGGGCATCAGATAAAAAAACTAGAATACAGGAATATTACTATCGTTGGTTGAGAAAAAAATACAATATATTTATGAATGAGGAAGGTAAGCCTGAAGGAGATAAATGGAATTTTGACAAAGATAATAGAAAGGGAATTAAGCAACTACAGTCAGATATTCCTGAAAGAAAAAAATTAGTTCCTAATCAAATAACTTTTGATGCCATGGTTGATGTAGAGGAATGTTTTCCAAAATCCACTGGTACCTTAGAATACTTTAATTGGGCTACTACTCATGAAGAAGCTGAAAATTTGTTAGATGACTTCATTGAAAGATATCTTTTAAATTATGGATCATTTCAAGATGCGATAAATAAAGAAAACACTTTTATGTTTCATTCTTTATTATCACCTTATCTTAATTGTGGGCTTCTCGATCCAAAAATTTGCATTGAAAAAGCAGAAAAAAAATATTACGAATCAAATGGAGAGATTCCAATTAATTCTGTAGAAGGCTTTATAAGACAAATTTTAGGATGGAGAGAGTTTATTAAGGGTGTGTATTGGGAAAATATGCCTAAGTATAAAAATCTTAACTTTTGGTCTCATAAAGGTAAGTTAAATTCTAATTGGTACGAGGGAACCACTGGCATCCCTCCTCTAGATGATGCAATAAATGAATCTAGAAAATTTGCTTATTCTCATCACATAAATAGATTAATGATCATTGCAAATCTTATGAATCTTACAGGTATTAATCCTAACGAAATGTATAGATGGTTTATGGAAATGTATATCGATTCATATGATTGGGTTATGGTTCCAAATGTATATGGTATGGGTTCATATGCTGATGGTGGAATATTTTCTACCAAGCCATACATTTGTGGCTCAAGTTATATGCTTAAAATGTCTAACTATAAAAAGGACGAATGGTGCGATACGGTAGATGGTTTATATTGGAGATTTGTTGAAAAAAATATAGACTTTTTTAAATCCAATCCTAGATTAGCAGTTATGACTAGATCCTTAGAGAAAATGAACAAAGAAAGAAAAAAAGATATATTTAAAAAAGCAGAAATATTTATTAAAGAAAATACAATTTGAGGTTAATAATCAAGATCATCAA
>CACOWI010000014.1 GCA_902630885.1 uncultured SAR86 cluster bacterium
GTAGCAATATTAAATCTTATTGTATGGACTGAGATGAGACATCATATTTCAACGATTTATTTGATAGTCGCAATAATTACGTGTATCTCCGGAATAAGTATTTACTCAATTTTTAAAGCAATTAAGCTTCAATCGCTGAGTCAAAAACACAGAGACTTTATAAGGAATGAAATATTTATTATTGAAGAAGAGATTAGCGAGCTTCAAGATACAGATATGGATGGTTTAAAATTCAAAGATCTTAAAAGTGCAAAGGACTTACTCGTGCAAGTTGACGAGAATATTAATTTTAAAGAACTAATATACAAGCCAACAACAATTATGGGTTATTCCGCAAATCCGGGGGTAATAGGTTCAGTTTTAGGCTTAGTTCTGACTGGTTGTCTTTTTGCTGTTCAAGGATTTGTATCAACTGGAATTGAGTACAATCTGTCTGGTTGGTTTAATTTTTAGAAAAATACTATAGAATAGGCATCTCTAAGTAAATTGGGATATATAAATGAGTAAAAAAGTATCAAAAGATGAGGCCTTAAAAGCCGTAAAGAATATTTCTGATAAGAATTCTGAGAGCTCGCTCCATGCTGAGGCTATGGAAGCAGTAAAGACCTTGATACTTTGGGCTGGAGATAATCCAGAAAGAGAGGGCTTATTAGATACTCCAAAAAGAGTTGTAAAGGCCTATAAACAATTCTTTTCAGGTTACAACGATGATCCAGAAGAAATCTTAAGTAGAACGTTTGAAGAAGTTGATGGATACGATGATGCTGTTATTGTTAGAGATATCAGATTGGAATCACATTGTGAACATCATATGGTTCCAATAATTGGTGTAGCTCATGTTGGATACATCCCAAGCAATAGAGTTGTTGGTATTAGTAAGTTAGCAAGGCTAGTGGATTGTTATAGCAAAAGATTGCAAACTCAAGAGACAATGACAGCGCAAATTGCTAACACTATTGATAAAGTATTAAAACCGAAGGGCGTTGCAGTCGTCATAGATTCAAATCATAACTGTATGAGCACAAGAGGTGTCCATAAAACACATTCCAGTACAATAACTTCAAGGATGTTAGGAATTTTTAGAACTGATATTAAAGCTAGAGAAGAGTTTATCAATCTAATAAATTCACCTCAAAAGTTCTAAATGAGCAGATCCAATGAATCTGCCAGAATTAAGCCGAAAGTTTCAATAATACTCGCCTCTGGTTCAGAAAGCAGGAAAATGATGCTAGAAGAAGCAGGAATCATCTTTGATGTTATAGTTTCAACAACTGATGAAGAATCAATAAAAGATAAAATATCAAATCTTCCCTTTAGTGAGCAGGTTATTCATCTTGCTAAAGCAAAAGCAGAGTCGGTAAGTAAGCAAAATCCTGAATTTATTGTAATTGGTGGAGATCAGATGTGTGCACTTGATAACACTCTTCTTCATAAACCAGGCACAAAAGATAAAGCCATTGAGAACCTAAAGTTATTATCAAATCGAAAGCATTTTCAACACAGTGGAGTTTGTATTTACAAAAACAATGAATGCCTTTGGGAATATTCAGAAACAGTTGAGTTAAAAATGAATGATCTAACAGAAAAAGAAATTGCTAATTATGTTGATATTGAAAATCCTATCAATGCTGCAGGAGCTTATAAATTTGAATCTTTAGGATGTAATTTGTTTTCATATGTAAATGGTTCGTCACATACTGTTAGAGGAATGCCTTTATTACCTTTATTAAATGCATTGAGAGAATTAAACGTAATTGATTTAGAATAAATTATGAGCATCGAACAACCATTTCAATTGTTTAATACTTTAAGCGGGAATAAAGAAAGATTAGAAGCACTTGATCCAACACATTTAAAAATATATGCCTGCGGACCAACCGTATATAACTATGCGCACATTGGCAATGCTAGGATGGCAGTTGTCTTTGACACTTTAGTTAGAACTCTTAGGGTAATTTATCCAAAAGTCACATATGTATCCAATATCACAGATATTGACGATAAAATTATTGAAGCAGCTAAGGAACAAAATACTGCCATAACCTCAATAACTGAAAAATATACACAAATTTACAATGAAGACATGTTAAAACTCAATGTTTTAGTTCCTGATATTCAGCCAAAAGCTACTGAATACATACCTGAAATGATTGAGCTTATATCTGAATTAATTGAGAAAGATTTTGCTTATGAAAAAGAAGGACATGTGCTTTTTCATGTACCCACTTATGAAAACTATGGAAAGCTTTCAAAAAGAAATAGAGAAGAACAAATTGCTGGAAGTCGAGTAGAAGTAGCGCCATTTAAAAAAGATCCAGCAGACTTTGTATTATGGAAGCCTAGCACAGATGATCAACCTGGCTGGGATTCTCCATGGGGAGTTGGCAGACCTGGTTGGCATACTGAGTGCTCTGCAATGTCAAAAAAAACTCTTGGACTGCCATTTGACATTCATGGCGGTGGAAGAGATCTTATTTTTCCACATCATGAAAATGAAATTGCCCAAAGTTGTTGCACATCTGCAAACATAGAAGAGCCAGACTCTTATGCAAAATATTGGATGCACAATGGTTTTGTAACGATTAATGGTGAGAAAATGGCTAAATCTCTTGGAAACATTATCCTTGTTAAGGATTTAGCCGAAAATTTTCATGGAGAAGTAATAAGGCTAGCCTTACTTTCTTCTCACTATAGACAAGGACTGGATTGGAATGAGAAAGTTATACATCAAGCAAATAAATTAATTAATAAGTTATATCAAATAAAAGATGACTTAGATGATATAGATGTTTCTGATATAAACAATTTAGATGCAATATCAGTTTTAATGGATGATCTTAATACTCCCGGCTTAATAACGGAATTAAATAAGATTGTTAAAGAATATAACTCTTCGTCGAGTGATAGGGAGGTTATAAAAAATAAACTACATTTAATTGGTTCAGTCTTAGGAATTTTAGAAGATGATTCATTTAATGAAGTTTCCGAGGAATTTAAAAATAAAATAAATGAATTGATTTCAAAAAGATCAAAAGCTAAAAAAAATAAAGATTTTGACCAAGCTGATGCAATCAGAGAACAACTTCTTGGACTTGGAGTTGAAATAAATGATCTAAGCGATGGAACTGAGTGGAAACTTAAATCATGACAAATTTACTCAATTTGAACTTACCAGATAACTACTCAAGTCTTGAAGAAACTATTGATTATGCTGAGAAAATACTAATAGCTGCAGTTGATGACACTAAAACGTTATTTCACACACCAGTAGTCTCTTCATTCAATAACAATCAAATTTCATCAAGAGTAATGGTACTAAGAGAGTTTAGTTTAAAAGATCGTAAAATGAGATTTCACACAGATTATAGAGCAGCCAAAATAGATCATTTTAATAAGGTTTCAAATGCATCGGTTGTGGGCTATGATCCAGAGTTAAAAATTCAAATAAAATTACAAGGAAATATATCTAC
This sequence comes from uncultured SAR86 cluster bacterium, assembly GCA_902630885.1. Taxonomy (GTDB): domain Bacteria; phylum Pseudomonadota; class Gammaproteobacteria; order Magnimaribacterales; family D2472; genus SAR86A. Next base: position 3,471 of record CACOWI010000014.1, read on the forward strand.
TCATTATGATGATGAAGTAACTAAAATTGCCTGGGATAACTCAACATCAAGATCAAAAAAGTGTTATTCAGTAAAAGGAGGATCCTCTCTAGAAATTGAAAATCCAGAAGATTACGATATTAAAGAATTCGAAGTTGAGAAAGGCTATAAAAATTTCTCAGTTTTAATATTTACTTTTTCATCTCTTGAGTTTCTTTACTTAAAAAGCTCTGGACACAGAAGAGCAATTCATGAATGGAATGATAGTTACAGCTCCTCTTGGCTTGTGCCATAAAATATTTTAAAAATTTAATTTTTCATACCCAATTGTTTCATTTAATAATGTATTATTTAGAATCATTTATTTTTAATCATAGGAGAGAGATATGAAAAATTATTTATTAGCTTCATTTTTTATTTTTTCTACAGGTTTTATTTTTGCTGATGGTCATACTTCAGCAGAAAAAGAGGTTGTAGCAAAGATATCAGAATATTGGGACGCAAGAAATTCTGCTGACTGGGACAAGGTAGTTGCAATGAGTAGCGCGTCGGGAATGCTAAATACAAATTCTGATGGAAGTTTTCATAAACCAAAAAATACACAAACTGCTCAAGATTGGGAAAATCAAAATGTTGGTGGAACAGGGGTGATTAACGTTCATGCACCTGAGGCACATCAGCTAAATGATGGTGCAGTATATGTAAGGTACTATGCAGAGGGTGTTGTGCCTGATGGAAATGGTGGAATGAAACCTTATAGAACTAGAGTAACTGGTGTATGGGTGAGTGAAAAAGGTAATTGGGTAGCAAAGACAATGCATTTTTCTTCAGCATCCTATGGCGGAACCCATCAAACGATTGCTGCAGATTTTGAGGACTAAATTATGAAAAAAATATTTTTTTTAATTTTATGTGTTTCATCTGCAAGCGTATCTATAAATGCAGCTGATTATGAAATGAGATCAGAATTTATATATTGTGAATTAAATGATGGGATGACTTTAAAAGATGCTGCTGATCAAGCTAAAGAGTATGGAAAGTTTTCTAAACAGGCAGGAACAAAATATATACAAAGTATGTTGGTCCCTATACACGCAGGACAAGTTGACTACGACTACATTCTTTGGGGTTCATGGCCTGATGGAAAAGCTATGTATGATGAATGGGGATCTTATCTGAATGAGTATGATGATTCTTTTGCAACAATGGATGAGGATTCATCAAGTGAATCTGCTAGCGAATGCAAGTCCAGAATAGCAGCATTCCATACAGGAGTTGTATCAAATACAAAAGATATGTCCGATCCAGATAACAGAAAACCAGTTCAATTTTCTGGATGTTCTCTTAAGGATGGAGTTTCACTAGAAGATGTTCATAATTATATGAAAGAGGACGGAAAACTAATGACAAAGTTTGGATTTACTGGTTGGTCTAGGGGAACCTTTTCTCCTTATTTAGGATTCGAACCCGACTATCCATATGACTTTGTAGACATGATTTTTTGGCATTCTTTTGAAGAAAGAGGGAATATGGCAAATAATTATGGCGACTTTGTCGAAAAGCATCCTGATATAGAATCAGGCTACAATGATCTAGTAGAGTGCGCACCATCAAACAGTTTTTATAATGAATTAATGTTTGATAATTTAGATTAAAATAAATTGACCAATTCAAATAGAGCTGGCATTTGCCAGCTTTATTTTTTGGTGCCCTCTGCAGGAATCGAACCTGCAACTAATCCTTAGGAGGGATTTGTTATATCCATTTAACTAAGAAGGCATTAGCGTAATTTATAATGATTCTTTCTACAAATACAGTTGTATACCTTTCATTAAAATAATTTCATAAAAATTTTGTAACCAATCTATAATATATAAATGAAAATTACACTTCCTGATAATAGTTTAAGAGAGCTTCCTGCAGGCTCGTCAGGCTATGATCTTGCAAAAGATATTGGTCCAGGACTGGCAAAGTCGGCAGTTGCAATATCTATTGATGGAGTTCAGAAAGATTTACATGATGAGATTCCTGGTGATGCAACTGTTTCGATAATAACTATTAACTCTGATGAGGGTATAGAAATTATGAGACATACTTTGACTGCACAAGTCCTTGCAAGAGCAATTAAGAATCTTTATCCAAAATCAAAGCTTGCCATTGGCCCAACTATTGAGAATGGCTTCTATTATGACGTAGAGACTGATGATGCAATATCTGTAGACGACCTAGAAAAAATTGAAGCGGAGATGAAAAAAATAATTAAATCTAAATCTTCAATTACAAAAAAATTAGTAGATAAATCAGATGCACTTAAAGTATTCAAATCAAAAAAAGAAACATATAAAGAAATCATTATTAATGAATCAGATCAGAAAGATAATTTTCAATTGTATTATCAAGATAATGAAGAGTTCGTAGACTTATGTCGAGGACCTCATTTGCCAAGTTTGAATTTTATTGGATCTTTCAAATTAACAAAAGTCTCAGGCGCCTATTGGAAAGGAGATGCCAAAAACAATATGTTGACTCGGATATACGGCACTGCTTGGAATAATGATAAGGATTTGAATAATTATCTTAATTCAATTGAAGAAGCTCAAAAAAGAGACCACAGGAAACTTGGCAAAGAAATGGACTTATTTCATTTTCAAGATGAAGCACCTGGAATGGTCTTCTGGCATCCTTATGGATGGAACATCTATAAAACATTACAGAACTTCATCAGAAATAAACTTGATAAAAATGGATATCAAGAAATTAATACTCCACAAGTAGTTGATAGAAAACTATGGGAGGCTTCAGGACATTGGGATAAATATAGAGAAAACATGTTTATTACTGAGATTGATGAAGAACAGGCTAATGAAAAAAGAGTTAATGCTCTTAAACCGATGAATTGCCCATGTCATGTTCAGGTCTATAATCAAGGACTTAGATCATACAAAGATTTACCCATTAGATATGCTGAATTTGGATCTTGTCATCGCTACGAGGCATCTGGGACAATGCATGGATTAATGAGAGTGAGAGGATTTACTCAAGATGATGGGCATATTTTTTGCACCGAGGATCAAATCGAGTCTGAAACAGCTTTATTTATTAATCTTTTATCAGAGATATATTCTGATTTAGGTTTTAATGAGTTTGATATTAAATTATCAACAAGGCCTGAAATTAGAATTGGTTCGGACAAAATTTGGGACAAAGCTGAATCAGCATTAGAAAATGCTATTAAAAAACTTAACTATCCATACAAAATAGATGAAGGTGATGGCGCTTTTTATGGGCCAAAATTAGATTTTGTTCTTACTGATGCTATTGGTAGAGAATGGCAATGCGGTACTTTTCAAGCTGACTTTAATCTTCCAGACAGACTTAACGCTGAATATGTTGGTGAAAAAGGTGATAAACACCACCCCGTAATGATACACAGAGCAATATTAGGATCGTTTGAAAGATTTATTGGAATTTTAATTGAAAATTACTCAGGCAAAATGCCTTTTTGGTTGGCGCCTCAACAAGTTGTAGTAGCGTCAATAGTCTCTGAAGTGAATGATTATGCAAAGGAAGTACAAAAATTATTGATTGAGAAGGGTATAAGGTCTGAAATAGATTTAAGAAATGAAAAAATAAGTTATAAAGTAAGAGAACATAGTTCAAAAAAGGTACCTATCATTTTAGCAATTGGTAAAAACGAAAAAAATGATAAAACTGTTTCTATTAGGAGAATTGGCAGTAATGATACTGAGGTTGTTGAGCTCAATAAAGCACTAAAAACAATTATTACTGAAAATTCAGTTAAATTTTAAATAAATGATCGCTAAAATATTTATCTTACCTATTAAATTCTATAGGTATTTTATCTCACCAATGTTCCCGCCAAGTTGTAGATTTACACCTACTTGCTC
>CACOWI010000015.1 GCA_902630885.1 uncultured SAR86 cluster bacterium
CTGATATATCAATTGACTCATCAAACTTTTCAGACTTCACAGATTGAATAATTTCCATTGCTTCTATTACAGAATAAGTTTTTTCAGGATCAAGTTTTTCCTGAATAATTTTTTGTTTTTTAGTTATGTTACTCATAAATCTGTTTCAACACCCATACTTCTTGCTGTTCCTGCGATAATTTTTACTGCTGCATCCATATCATTTGCATTTAAATCTGGTTCTTTGGCTTTTGCTATGTCCTCAAGTTGTGCTCTTGTTAATTTCCCAACTTTTTCTCTATTTGGCTCGCCACTTCCTTTTTGAATATTTAAAGCTTTTCTAATTAAAACTGCTGCGGGTGGAGTTTTTACCACAAAGTCAAACGATTTATCTTCATATACATTTATAACCACTGGAAGCGGAATACCTTTTTCAGACTCTTGAGTTGCAGAATTAAAGGCATTACAAAAGTCCATAATATTAAGCCCAACTTGGCCTAAGGCAGGACCTACTGGCGGACTTGGATTTGCTCCTCCAGCTGGGATTTGTAACTTTAATACATTAACTACTTTTTTTGCCATTATGTCTTCTCAATTTGCATAAAATCTAACTCAACTGGAGTTGCTCTTCCAAGAATTTGAACAGAAACTTTTACCATGTTTCTTTCATAATCAACGTTTTCAACAACTCCATTAAAATCATTAAAAGGTCCATCACAAACCCTTATAACCTCACCGGGCTCATAAATTGTTTTTGGCGCGGGAGCATCTTCACCAACTTCTATTCTATTAATGATGTTATTAACATCTTCTTCAGATATAGGTAGGGGTTTGTCTCTAGTGCCTCCAACAAAACCTGAAACACGCGGGGTAGATTGAACTAACTGCCATGAATCATCTTCTAAATTCATCTGAACTAATATATAGCCTGGAAAAAATTTTCTTTCAGTTGTTTTTTTTGCGCCACCTTTTAACTCTACAATTTGCTCAGTTGGTATTAGAATTTCTCCAAACTTTTCAGATAAATTATTTAATGCAATTCTTTCCTCAAGAGCAGCTTTTACTTTTTGCTCATAGCCTGAATAAGCTTGTATCACATACCAATCCATTTATTATCCTAAAACTAAACCTGTTAAAAAACTTAATAGAGATTCAAGTCCCCAAAAGAATAAGCACAAAACTACAATAGCACCAAAAACAATCATGAAAGTTTGTGTTGTTTCCATTCTTGTTGGCCAAACAACCTTTCTTATTTCTGTTCTGGATTCTCTCATTAGCTTAAGAGCATTGGTGCCAAAACTTGTAATAGCAATTATTCCAAGTCCGATAATGAAAAGAAATAAGACACCGAGAACTCTATATAAAAATGCAACCTCTACAAAATAGCTATTACCGACAACAGCTGCAGCAAATACAACCAAAGCTAATAACCATTTAAGGTTATCAAGAGTTTTTGAAGTAGACCCTTTATTCATATTTCAACTCTCTACCAGCTCGTTCCTCATGGCAGGCCAGGAGGGACTCGAACCCCCAACCCCCGGTTTTGGAGACCGATGCTCTACCAATTGAGCCACTGGCCTATAATTTTTCATTTTCTTCAAAGACAAACAAGCCGAGGCATAAAGCCTCGGCCAAAAAGTCTTATGTTACTCTACTATTTTTGATACTACGCCAGCACCAACAGTTCTTCCACCCTCTCTGATCGCAAATTTCAAACCTTCGTCCATCGCGATTGGAGCAATTAATGAAACAACCATTTTGATATTATCTCCAGGCATAACCATTTCAGTTCCTTCAGGTAATTCACAAGCTCCTGTTACATCAGTTGTTCTGAAATAAAACTGAGGTCTGTAATTATTCATAAATGGTGTATGTCTTCCACCTTCATCTTTGCTTAAAACATATATTTCAGCTTCAAATTTTGTATGAGGTGAAATCGATTTAGGTTTTGCTAAAACTTGTCCTCTCTCAACTGCATCTCTTTCGACGCCTCTTAAAAGAATACCGCAATTCTCACCAGCTCTTCCTTCATCAAGTGATTTTCTGAACATTTCAACACCAGTACAAGTTGTATCAGTTGTTTCTTTAATACCTACGATCTCAAGAGGATCTCCAGTATTAACAATTCCAGTTTCAATTCTTCCTGTTACTACAGTACCTCTACCAGAAATTGTGAATACGTCCTCAATAGGCATCAAGAAATTACCATCAACTGGTCTTACTGGCTCAGGTACATATGTATCTAAAGTTTCAATTAACTTTTGTACTGAAGGCACACCAATGTCAGAAGTATCTCCTTCAAGTGCTTTCAAAGCGCTTCCAACAATGATAGGAGTATCATCTCCAGGGAAATCATATTCATTAAGCAGCTCTCTAATTTCCATTTCAACTAGTTCAATCATTTCTGCGTCATCATTTTGATCAGCTTTATTCATGTAAACAACGATATATGGAACACCAACTTGTCTAGCAAGAAGAATATGTTCTCTCGTTTGAGGCATTGGTCCATCAGCAGCACTTACAACAAGGATTGCGCCGTCCATTTGTGCAGCACCAGTAATCATGTTTTTTACATAATCAGCGTGACCCGGACAGTCAACGTGAGCATAGTGTCTTGCTGTTGATACATACTCTACGTGAGATGTGGCGATTGTAATCCCTCTCTCTCTTTCTTCTGGAGCATTATCAATATTAGCAAAATCTACTGCATCACCACCATAAACCTCTGCAGCTACTTTAGTTAAAGCAGCAGTAAGAGTAGTTTTACCATGGTCAACGTGACCAACAGTACCCACATTTACGTGGGGTAAGGTTCTCTCGAATTTTTCTCTAGCCATTTTTATGCCTCTCTAAAATTGTTATAAATTGGAGCTCATAACCGGACTTGAACCGGTGACCTCTTACTTACCAAGCAAGTGCTCTACCGCTGAGCTATATGAGCCCGTTCATAAGCATCCTATTTTTGGTGGCGTATTATCCCCCTAAAAGACTATAAACTCAACCTTTTTTAAAAGATATTTTAAGCACACTTTTTATAATAAAAATCAATGGTGGAGAGGGTAGGATTCGAACCTACGTAGCCGAAGCGGCAGATTTACAGTCTGCTGGTATTAACCACTCACCCACCTCTCCATTTAAAGGTAGCTATTTTTGTTCTAGAATGACTTTAAGTCAACTAATTTCTTACATTGAGCAAGTTAAAAAAACATATAATTTTAAGGGATTTGCCATTAAATAGGCTTAATCTTCATATTTATGAAGAAATTGACTCTACAAACGATGAAGCTAAAAGAATTGAAGGCATAAAAGACTTTCACATTTTTATTGCAGAAAAACAAACAAAAGGAAGAGGAAGGCTGGGTAAAAAGTGGTCTAGCCCCAATTCTGGCAACATATATATGACAATATGCACTAATCAAAATACCTCACATATTAGTCCAATTAGCTTAATTTCGGGTCTCGTCTGCAAAATTGCCATTGATAAATTGATAAGAGAACCTTCAATAATGCTCAAATGGCCAAATGATATCCTCCATAAAGAAAAAAAAATTGGAGGAATTTTGGTTGAGACTGAAATAAATAAGGATGATATTAAAACTATTATAGGTATTGGCATTAATCTGAACATCAAAAAAGAAGAATCATGGTGGGGTGATTTATCTGTATTCTCTCTTGAAACAAGAAGAAATGAGCTTATCAATCTAATATTGAAGGAGTTTTTAAATATTTTTGATAATTCCTATGACAATTGGCTTGATGATTGGAAAAAAAATTGCATTCATATGAATAAAGAGGTTGAAATATATGATGGAGAAAATCTTCAAAAAAAAGCCATCTTTAAAGATATAGATGCTCAAGGAAATGCAGTAATTGAATCCAAAGAAGGTGAAGAAATAATTGCAACTGGTCAAATAAGCATAAAAGGAGTTTATTAAATATGATTCATTTTGTTAAAAATATACCCATTGACGAGAATGTGCCTGAAAATTATAAAGAGATAGTATTTGGTGCTGGATGTTTCTGGGGTGTAGAAAGAAAGTTTTGGGATATACCTGGGGTGCATGTAACTTCTGTAGGATACTCCGGGGGTGATACAGAAAATCCAACATATGAAGATGTCTGTTACAAAAATACTAATCATGTTGAGGTTGTAAAAATCATATATGATTCGACTATGGTTCATTTGAATGATTTATTAAAAATTTTTTGGGAATGTCATGATCCTACCCAAGGCATGAGACAAGGAAATGATATAGGAACTCAGTATAGGTCTGTGATTTTTTGTACAGATGAAGATGATATTGAAAGAGCTAATATATCGAAAGAAAGGTACCAGAGTGTCTTAATCAATAATAAATTCGGCGATATAACAACTGAAATAAGTTTAATTAAAAACTACTATTTTGCTGAGGAATATCACCAGCAATACCTAGCCAAAAATCCTAATGGATATTGTGGACTAGGTGGAACTGGTTGTACTTTAGATTAAAAAATTAATCAGGATTGTACTGAAGCAATGCTTGCTCCATATACGTCCTCACTGGTTTGAAGGTGGTTCCTGCTTCCTCAACAAACTCTGCAAACTGTGGTGTATTCATATAATTTGCTAGAAAATCTAAAGCTTCAGCATTTGAATTAAAATATACTGAAACTGAGTGAGTAACATTTCCTCCACCAGTATGTTGTTGTCTTAAAAGATAAGCTTCGCCTCCAAAAGATTCCTTAAACATTTTTGCAGCCATCTTTTTAAATGCATTGAAGTAAACTAAAGGATCATTAACTTGACTCACAAAAGTGACTCCATGGTTAGCCCCTCTTCCATCCCCCTCAGCAATTAAATAACTAGTAAGGTTGTGATAATAAGGTTGCGCTCCAGCAGCTGCCATCTCTTGTCCAAATTTTGCAAATGCAGATGAATTTGAAAATACTTCAGATGCCTGTTGGAACCTTTCAGCACTTTTATAATAAAAATTTATCGAATGTGTAATATTGGTATATCCTTGAAGACTAATCCTTGATAGAGCAGCCTCATATTTTTGCTCTTTAATTTCAGGACTATTCATCATTTTATCAAATGCAGCACCACAGGCAGGTTCATTAGGACAACTAAAGAAGTAATTTGCCTGGAATTTTGAGTAGTTTGGTTCAGTGTGATTATCTGCTATGAGGATCGCAGACATCATAAACATTGTAGTAAATATATATTTTTTCATACTAAAGATTCTATTGCATAAAAAATTTTAATCAATACTTTATTTTAATTGCTACAAAAAGATTAAATTTTACAAGTCTATGATGTAAAATCTCATTCCACGCCACCTTAGCTCAGTTGGCTAGAGCAGTTGATTTGTAATCATCAGGTCGTCAGTTCGAATCTGACAGGTGGCTCCATATGATGATATTATTACGCATATGGAAAATTCAGATAATCAAAATACCGATCAAAAAGGTGAAGCATTAAAAAAGGACTTTAGGACTGGACAATATATTTACGCAGGCATATACCTAATTCTGGTGATATGTTTAATAGTATTTTATAGTTAAATTAATGGATTTAACTACCTACATAATTGGTAATATAATTTTGATTGGTGCCTTGTATTGGGTTGTTATGAATAAGGATAATTAATTTCTATATCCGT
>CACOWI010000016.1 GCA_902630885.1 uncultured SAR86 cluster bacterium
CAATTATGAGAGATTTTTCAAATCATATAGCTATCATAGGAGCTGGCATAGCCGGCCTTACTCTTGGAAATTTTTTACAAATGAATAACATTCCATGCATTATTTTTGAAAAATCTAAAAATATTCAAGAACAAGGAGCAGGAATTTCTATTTCACCAAATGGATTAAGTGTTTTGAGATATCTTAATGTTTTAGAGAATTTCAATAATATTTCGAGACAACCAAGTAAAGCAATTTTTTATTATGAGAATAATCAAATTAATTATATTTCAACTAATGTTACTACTGCTTCTAGAAAAAATTTATACAAAGTTTTACTAGAAAATTATCTTTCATTAAAAGGAAATATATATTTTGACCATGAGTTAGAAAATATTAATCTTGATAATAAAGAAATATCTTTTTCAAATAAAAACACATATCTTGTCAAGCATATCGCAGCATGCGATGGAATTAAATCTTCTTGTCAGAGCTTATCGTCTTCTGCGTTTATTAAACCTGAGTATAGTGGTTATTATGTTTGGCGAACAATATTTCAATCTGAACAAAAAAACATACACTTCTATCTTGGTTCAAATTTTCATGTTGTTACATATCCAATTGATCAAGAAAGAATTAGTCTTGTTGCAGCTATGAAAAGTAAAAATAAGGAAAAAGAATCCTGGAGACAAGAGGGGGCTTTAAAAGATTTATTATCAGATATACCGAAATCGATATTAAATAAATATGAATTTATTAAAGAAAATAATGGAATTTATAAATGGGGAGTGTTTATAAGACCAAATGTAAAAAGTTTAATTGGTAAAAACATCTCTTACTTAGGAGATGCTGCACATCCAATGACTCCATTTATCGGTCAAGGGGCCTGTATGTCAATTGAAGATGCATATGCATTTGGTTATATGTTGAGCAAATATAAAACTGATTTAAATAAAGCACAAAAAAAATATAACAAATTCAGAATTAAAAGAGTTAGGTCAATTTATACCAAATCACTTAATCAAGGTAAATTAAATCATTTAAGCAACCCTTTCTTAGTTTATCCAAGAAATATGTTGATGAAGTATACAAATGTGATTAAAAATCAAACTAATCAAATATGGTCATACGATATTACATCAATACTAAAAAAGTAGTTCATTAATAATTGGTATATTTATTGAAATTGTTATAATTTATTTATGAAATTTTTTTCAAAATTTTTTGGATCCCCTCAGCATGTAGCTAAAGATGTTAATTTAAAAATATCACAGTCTCTTCAAGACTTTGTAAAGAATGAAGTCCTTCCTGGTCTTAATATTTCTCCTCATTATTTTTGGAGCTCTTTTGAAAATCTTGTTGATAAGTTTGCAAATCGTAATAGAGATCTCTTATCTAAAAGAGACGAAATTCAAGAAAAGATAAATGATTGGCATATCAAAAATAGAAATAAAGAATTTATTTTAGAGGATTATAAAAATTTTTTGACTGATATTGGTTATTTGCATCCTAGGGCAGGTAACTTTAGTATCAAGACTTGGAATGTTGATCCTGAGATTAGGAAGATTGCTGGTCCCCAATTAGTAGTTCCTGTCATGAATGCAAGATTTGCTTTAAATGCTGCTAATGCAAGATGGGGAAGTTTATATGATGCTTTGTATGGTACTAATATAATTAGTGAAGAGAATGGAGCAATAAGAGAGGGGGGATATAATCCTGTAAGAGGAGATAAAGTAATTGAGTTTGCAAAAAAATTTCTAGACCAAACTATCCCAATGCATGATGCATCATATGATCAAGTTATAAAATTTCAATTTATTGATAGTGAGTTATCAATGAAACTAAAAGATGGAAGAAAAGTAGGCTTGAAAGATAAGGATCAGTACGTTGGCTACAAAGATGATGGTGAAGGCGCGTATGGCTTATTATTTAAAAATAATAATCTTCATTTTGAAATTCAGATTGATAGATCAAATCCAATTGGCCAAGAAGATATGGCTGGCATTAAAGATATCCTTATGGAATCTGCTATTACTACAATTCAAGATTGCGAAGATTCTGTAGCTGCAGTAGATGCAGAAGATAAAATTATTGTATACAGAAACTGGCTAGGATTGATGAGAGGAAATCTAAAAAGATCATTTGACAAAGGTGGACAATTTATCACTAGAGAACTTAATCCTGACAGAAAATATTTATTAAAAAACGGAAAAATGATATTGCTTCCAGGTAGAAGCCTTATGTTGGTAAGAAATGTTGGCCATCTCATGACAAATCCAGCAATTAAGGATAAAAAGGACAATGAAGTTCCTGAAGGAATAATGGATGCATTTTTTACAATTTGTATTGCTATACATGACATTATAGGTAATGGAATTTATAAAAACTCTAAGACAAAGAGTATTTATATTGTAAAACCAAAAATGCACGGACCAGATGAAGTTCAATTTACATGTGATCTGTTTTCTGAAATTGAAAAGATTTTTGATTTACCTGAAAACACTGTCAAGTTAGGAATAATGGATGAAGAGAGAAGAACAACAGTTAACTTAAAAGAATGCATTGAAGTTGCAAAACATAGAGTTATTTTTATTAATACTGGATTTCTTGATAGAACTGGAGATGAAATTCATACAAGTATGGAAGCGGGGCCAATGGTCACAAAAGCAAATATGAAACTGCAAAAATGGATTGACGCTTATGAGAATTGGAACGTTGATATTGGTTTAGAGACTGGATTTAAGGGCGTTGCTCAAATTGGAAAAGGAATGTGGCCAATGCCAGATGAAATGCTTGAAATGTATAAAACCAAATCAGTTCATCCTAAAGCAGGAGCAAATTGTGCATGGGTCCCATCACCAACCGCTGCAATTATTCATGCAATGCATTATCATCAAGTATCAGTTCAAGATGAACAAGATAAAATTTCAAAAAGAGAAAAAGCCAAATTAGATGATTTGCTTTTGATACCATTCATGAGAAAGAATGAAATACCATCTAAAGAAGAGATCACTGCAGAATTAGAGAATAATGCTCAAGGAATTTTAGGTTATGTAGTCAGATGGGTGGACCAAGGAATAGGATGCTCAAAAGTACCCGACATAAATGATGTTGGATTAATGGAGGATAGGGCTACATGTAGAATATCTAGTCAGCATATTTCAAATTGGCTTCATCACGGATTATGTTCGGAAGTTGAAATAGTTGAAATAATGAAAAAGATGGCAAAAGTGGTTGATTTACAAAATAAAAATGATGTTAACTATAGAAAAATGTCACCTTCATTTGACGGTATTGCTTTTAAAGCAGCATGTGAACTAGCCATAAAGGGTAAATACCAGCCAAGCGGGTATACAGAACCTATTCTTCATGAAAAAAGGTTGAGAAGAAAATAATATGAGCAAAGCTTATTGGGTCGTTAGAGCTAATATTTTTGATCAAGAGGAATACTCCAAATATATTCAAAAAGCTTCTAATGTTGTTGAAACCTTCAACGGCAAATTTCTTGTTAGGGGAGGAAAACAACAAGAATATGAAAGCCTTGGATATGAACGAACAGTTGTAGTTCAGTTTAATTCATATGGAGATGCAATTAAATCTTATAATTCACCTGAATATCAAGAAGCTTTAAAGCATGTTAAGAAATCTGCTGTAAGATTATTTTCAATTGTAGAGGGAACTTAAATTTTTTGTTTTTGAGTTTCATCTCTGTGTTTTTTTAAATATTTCATGAAAGGAGTTCCACCTGTACCTCTCACTGTTGATCCGCCTGTTCCAAAAGGGTTTTTCACTTGCGCTTGTTTGTGAATATATGTAGCTGCATATTCTAAATGTTGCGCTCTAAATTTTCTAATTTCTTCAAGACACTCGTTATAAGATTTCATTAATTGTTTTGAATTAAATATAACTTCTTTAGCCTTTGATTTATTTTCAACATATTCAATCATTTTTCTATGTTTTGGGGGCATATAATCTCTCATTTCATTTAAGTAATGTCTCAAATTATCATTAGTATGGTATATACCAAGAGCTCCATCTAAAAAAGGAATAATACTGCTTTGTGCACCAGTCTCGCCTCTAAAAAATTGTGGCTTATTGTCATATTGGTTTTCATAGATTAAACCTTCTTTGAGATCAGGATTATCCTTGGTTCCAAATATGTATGGTCTAACTCTATGATAATAAACATATGGATCACACTTTTCTGGCATTTTGGAAAAAATAAAATTAACCTTTTTCAAAGATGAAGAAATAGCTTTTAGATATTTTAAAAAATCTCTTGTTTTATCTGATTTTTTTAATCTAGAGAGCTTATATGCTGCATCAATTGCATTGCTTGCTGCATCTTCAATACATACATGTATTGTTACGAACCAGTCTTCATCTACTCCTCCTAGAAAATTATTTATCAAGGCAACATTTTCAAGCGATATAGGCTGGCTTTTGTCAATTTTGTACCAGTTATGCAGACAATAACTTGCATAACTTAGTATTGGAGGTCTGCCTAAATAGTTGGATAATTTAACCCAAGGTTTTGCTATCACTTCAGGAAGAATTTTTTCTGGCTTTTCTCCTCCCCATATATATGCATGAGCAATAAAGCTTAAATGAGCCATAGCCAAATTAATTTCTTTCTCACTTTTTTTGTTAATAAGGATATCAATTGAGAGGTCTTCTTTCTTTAAATTTTTGATGGTCACTTGAACTTTGTTTGTAAGAAGAAGCTTGGGTAATTCAGATGCAATTTTTTGAAGATTCAACAGCGTTCTTTTTTTTGTTTTATAGTTTTTTAGAGGCGGATTTTTTGGTAAAAAAGTGTACATATACGCTTATATTTTATACTTTTAATAAAAATAAAAAACAAAGTTTTCAGAAAATATTTAAAAAGATTTTTTTTGTATAAAAGTGTTGACAACTGTTTTAGTTAGAGTAATATTAAATGTACGGATGGCAACCGACTAGTGAC